>JANPHP010000152.1:0-20055 GCA_031424495.1 Bacteroidota bacterium
CACTTCTCGTGATGTAAGCTGTTGCAATGCAATGCCCATCTGCTGCCGCGCCGCAAACTCTTTGTCGATGATCTCCATGTCCCTGCGGCGGGAAGCATAAAATAAGCTCTCGCGCGGCTGGAAATCGGCCTGTATGCCTTCACGCTTGCAGATTTTTTCGAGCTTGTCGATCGCATCGATGCAAGCCTGATAACTGCGTTGTGCATGATTCAAACCCACATATTCCGTCAATTTGTACAAGGGTGTATCGATCTCATATTGCAAGAGCGCCGTACTTGCACAAGTGCTGCCCATACCGATACAACGGCGGTCGACCACCACAGTATCAATTCCGGCCTTGCATAACTGATACGCCATGAGGGCACCTGTGATGCCACCCCCCAATACAATGACATCCTTTTCAATGTTCATTCTGGCACTTGGGAAGCTATTCGCAAACCCATTTCTCATCAACCAAAAGGGATTTCCCGAAGTTAAGTCCATAGTTCTTTCTATTGGCCTACGGCGAAAATTGGGTTTTCGTTCGTGTGAACTATCCGACAAAACCTTACAAATAGGAACACTTCATCGCCAAAGTGAGACATAGATTTCCGCGTTGAATGCCATTTCCTTCGGCAGAACGTCTGTTTTTCAAATTTCAAAGCCGTCAGATTCAACGATTCCCATTACCCATCATTGTGTGAAAGATGTAACTGCCAATCGGAATTGCACAACACTCTTGGTAGTGCTGGGTACGAGCTTTGCCTAAAGTTTAAATATTCGCCTTGGCAAGCTGGGGCAACTCAAAATTGAAAACTATATGAAATACTATCTCATCGCTGTTTTTTCCCTTTTGCTTTTGACTGGCTCAGTGCAATCACAAAAGATTTACGTCGGTGCCAAAGGCGGCTTGAACGCTTACACGATCCTGGGAGGGCAGCCAATCAATTTTTCTCCCAAAATCAGCTATCACTTTGGCATGCTGGCCCACATTCACATCAGCGAGAAATTCGCGCTTCAACCCGAAATTGTATTTTCTGGGCAAGGTGCGCGGTATCAAAACAACAACGTTAACCTGCGTTTGAAATACATCAATGTGCCTATCCTCTTTGAATATATGTTTGGAAATGGCTTCAGGTTGGAAGCAGGCCCACAATTGGGCATTTTGGCGAGTGCCAAATCCAAATTCAACAATTCCAAAATAGATGTGAAGAGTCAATTTCAAGGTGCCGACCTCGGCATCGTGGTGGGCATGAGTTATATCAAACCCTCCACCGGACTTGGCTTCGACATCCGCTACAATCAGGGCCTTACCAATATCAATTCAAGCAGCCTCTACAGGTCCGTAAACAGCGGAATTCAGTTGGGAATCTTCTTTCTTTTTGGCCACAATACTTGATCCGTTTTAGGACTGGGTTGTAAACATTATGCTAGACTTCATGGTGGTGGACGGATCGATTTGTGCTGATTTTGTACACCCAACGGGACAAAGCCTGAACACAATCTGGAGGAAATTGAGGCAGATGATGGGTTTTGTGGAGGATGCGAAAAGGGGCCGATTGTACGTCGGCCCTTGAGGCATTCACCTCCGACCCTGCCCAAGGATGGGACTTCAATCCAAGCCATCGACTGGGCAACAAGACCAATTCTATACAACAACTTGAAACCAAAGTACCATGAAACCAGAAGACAAAATCCAATGCCACACTGCTTGACGGCCACGCCAGTTGCTAGGAAAAACAAAATGTTTTCCGGCAACAGTTGCCGGGCCAAGCCTCGACGTGTTGCATTGGCGGCGAATCTCGCGGCTCACGTGGCTCCGCGACCTCGATGGACGGGAGATGGCAAGGCTCAAGGCTGATTTTCCAAGGGCGGTATTCGTCTGTGTCCATTTTAAGCGCAAGAACGGAGAGTTCGAGGGCGGCATTTGCAACCACCTTTCCAGCTCTGCGATTGTTGAGGTGGTGCATGACCGCCATAGGATGCTAGCTGTTTTGCGAAAGTCACGTGGGAGCATGGTGGGGTACGGCTTAGGCTTGGAGGGCGGGGAAATTTACTTGCCAAGGGAATTTACATGCTAATGCAGACGATTAACTACAAACCCTTGTAGGTTGAGTGGAATGAAGAGTTCTAGCAGCCTGTCGTACTTCTAAAAGCTGCATCAGACGGAATATTGTCCCTATTTGTTGATGGAATTGCGTTGCTGGGCCTTGGGGGAATATGGAACTTTAAGCGATAAAGGAAGTCGATTCTCATGCTTGGATTCATCAGCCCTGACCGGAAGCAAATATCTCTGTTGCCTGCATCTGTGGAGGAGTATCTTTCCGAGAAGCATATTGCCTGCTTTGTTGTGGATATCGTTGATCAACTTGACTTTACGAAGATTTACAAGCGGTATGGCACTCGCGGATCGACGCCTTGTGACCCCAAGTTGCTCCTGGCGGTGCTCTTCTACGGCTACTCAACGGGCACCTTCAGCTCCCGCAAGCTGGAGGCGGCGACTTACAATTCCCTTCCGATGCGGTTCATCTGTGCGAACCTCCGTCCCGATCACGATACGATTTCCAATTTTCGCAAGAATTTACCTTCAACTTTGACGAAAAAACACAAAGGCTCAGTTGGTGTCTGTCGCTAAGTTCTCCGACAGGCTGCTAGGATCTGGGGATTTCCTGCGAACCCGTGGCCTCCGGCCACAGGGCTATCGGACATCAGGCGTCTCGCCTGCGAACGTTGCATTGTCTAGAGCAGGATTTGAGGGTTCAAGGATTTTGGAATTTGGGTATCGCTCCAGCATCACCCCAAACCCTCACTTCCGTTTCTGCAAATACAAATATGTCGCTGGATTCCCATCAGGCTTCTCAATTCCCAGATTCTCCACGCCAGCTTTCAACAACCGCTTCGCGGCAGGCAAGCAATTTTGGTCACAGGCAGATTGCAGCGCTTTTGCTCCCGTGAGGTAAAAGGACTCCAAATGACCGTATTCGACCAAACAATCCACCATCTCCATGTCGCAGTTCTTGATAGCATTCTCCAAACCAGCCAACAAGTCATATTCCAATTGAGGATTGCCCTGCAATTTGCCGAGGAGATACTTCACGACCTGCACCTGCCCCGCCTCGACAGCCAGTTTGAGCGGCGAATCAAACCCTGGTGAACCAGCAGCAGCATAATGCAAATCCTCCACCAGATATCGCACAAAATCCAAGCTATCGTGGGTCACAGCCGCCAACACGGGGTTGTGCCCTCGATAGGCATAAGGGGAATAGGGCAAATTGAGGTCCAAATCCAAGGCATCCACGATGCGCAAAAAATAGGCCTTGTCCCCAAAATTTGAGGCTATTGCCAGCATTCTTTCTTCTCCTTCTTCTGTATTCTTCACTGTGGCACCCTTGGCGAGCAGCAAATCCATGATGACTTTGTCGTGATATTGCGCTGCCAGATAAAGGGGAAAATCCAGAAATAAACCCTTAGCGTTCAGGTCGGCTCCCTTTTCGATCAAGAGCTTTGCAGCCTCAGTATGACCTTTGGCAATTGCGAAATTTAAGGCTGCATTGCCGTAGCCGTCTTCTTGTTTGGGGTCGCAACCGTGATCAAGCAGCAGTTGCATGATCTTAGTGCGCCCATGCTGGGCAGCATCGATGAGCAACAAATACTCGTCGAAATGCAGATTGACCATCGCAGGCTGGGCCCCCAATGCCAGCAAATGTTTCACCAAGTCGACATTGCCCACTTTCACGGCTGTGGTGAGGGGTCTGACCCCCAAGGAATCCGCCAAATCCACGGGATAGCCCTGCCGACTGATGGCTGTGATGGCAGCAGTATCATTGGCAAACATGGCTTTTTTCAGGCTTGCAGCGGCTGTCATATAGCCTTGGAACCATGATTGGGTGGCAGGGTTTCCACATACTTCCAGCGGCGTACCCGCCTTGGTACGCCGATAAAGATTGGCACCACGCCCGATGAGCAGCCGCGCGACGGGCAGATTGTTGTTTTCCAAGGCGATCATGACCGCCGTCATTTCATCCGCAGCCCGCCACTCGTTCACCTCCGCCCACCGCCCATTCAAAGCCCGATGATCAAGTGTCATCCTCACCTGCTCAAGGTCGCCATATATGACGTCATTGATGAGGGGAGGATTGGATTGCCCGACCGCCAACAAGCAGAGACAAAGGAGCCCGAGCATAAGGAAAAAAGTGCGCATAGCCAGTATATTTGGGATTCAAGGGCATAACGCTGCGCCGGGGGAAAGTTACAAAGTAGCCCGAGACCTCCGGCCACAGGGCTATCGGACATCAGGCCTCTGGCGATATTCAAGGCGCTGCTCAGCGAAGCACGACGCAGTTGATCAAGCGTTACCTTATCAACCGCCTGAGTGGAAACAAGCCACCGCGTGATCTCAAGATGGTAAGCCTTGGCTCTCTGAGAAACAACAAGTTTCTCAAAGTCGAACATTTGATTTTGGTCAAGCGATGGTTTATCAGTAAAACAACAAGAGTGAGTTTGAGAGCGAGGGCAGCGTGAGTGAGAAGTTTCGTTCTTCGTCGAACTCGCTTCGCTCTTTCTCCTCCTCTCTCACACTCCTCACTCACGCTGTCTCTGTACACCCAGCGGGACAAAGTTCGAACCCATTGTGGGGGGATTTGGGGCTTACGATGGGTTTTGTGGAGGACATGAAGAGTGCCCGATTTCGTATAACTGCTCAACGCAGGAAGCAACCTCAAGCATCTGGATCAGCGCAAAAAATCCAACAAAACACCAGTAGTTCCTGTGGCTAATTTGCAATAACTTATCTTATTGTAGCAGTTATTCATACGCTTTTCTTGTACTTGAGGGATAATTTGCTACCTTGAAAATATGAAATCTTAATCGATGACTACCTCAATTTTTCATTCAAGGAAATCTCAAATTTGCAATCATGCCTATGTTTCAATAAGCATGCTTCTCATGTTTTCGTGCGTTTGGAACTTCCTCTTAGGCCAATCAACTTTTTCATTGCAGGTAATAAATTCCGAACGTGCCTTACTGCCCGATGCGCATATCAAAGTGAATGGAAACAAGGCGAATTGGAATGACGAAACCCAATTTTATGAAGTAGCGGGTGTAAAGCCGCCTTATACATTGGAGGTCGCCTGTGAGGGCTATGGAAGCTTCTTCGCAAAAAACATTTATGGTCCGGGAGGAGAGGTCAGCTTGTTTAGGGAAGGCGAGCCCTATTATTACGATGGTTGGAAAAGGTATCCATGCAAGGACACCCGGAATGCACTTGTGGTGGTCTTTAAGAAGTATGATGCAGCCGAAAACAGGCTGGATGACAAAGTTTCCTTCCAGACGACAGACTCCTTGATAATAGCACTGGGCTATATCGCTACAATTTGCCCTGACAGCGCGCCCGGTTGCGATGACCCGATCTATCTTGAGCGCATGAAAAACTTGCGATGTTTCTATCTTCAAAAGGCCGATCATTCACTTTTGGATCATTCCCCTGCTTTCTTGGAGCAAATGCTTATGGCCACGGGCAAGGTCGCTTTTGTTGGAATACCCATCAACGAATTGCTCCCACCATACACGCCGTATGCCGTGACGGGATCGCTGAAAGTTTACTTTGAGCCATGGGTGAAATCACGCCGTAAAATAATGAGATTGCTCAAAAACAATGATATCGTACCCGATGGAATGCCCTTTAATGAGATGAATCAGGGTATCTATGTGGCATTTATTCAATTGCCCATTGACTACGTGCAAGGCATGAATGCACGTATCGAGCGCTTGATGCACTTGCCGGAGGTCGCAGATGTAGAGATGTCGGAGAACGGATATCTCATAATTTATGAATAGTATCGATGCCAAGTTACCCAATTTTGATGCGGTGTTCATTGACAGTGAATCCGGAATCAAAAAAAGTGAGCTCGACTACGTGAGTGAGAAGTTTCGTTCGTCTTCGTCGTCGCTCCGCCTCCTCACTCACACTCCGCCCTCACACTGAAAAAGTCGGCTTGCGCCGACTTTTGTACCGAGGACGGGAATCGAACCCGTACTCCCCTTACGGGGAACTGGATTTTAAGTCCAGCGCGTCTACCTATTCCGCCACCTCGGCATGGTGCAAAGATAGGCATCGTTGCATGCCTTACACACCTCATAACAACAAAAAGTCCGCTAAGAAGCGGACTTTGAGCGAGAGACGAGATTCGAACTCGCGACCCCGACCTTGGCAAGGTCGTGCTCTACCAGCTGAGCTACTCTCGCATTTGAGGACACAAAGATAGGGAGCTTCCCTGCATTGTCAAGCACAGGACAGCTTTTTTTTCACTTTTTTTCAGGATATGGACACAATCGACTGATTGTGAATGCATTTTTTTTGCCTCAGCCTACACAGATTCCCTGTCGCCATCGGATTCTAGCGGCGTTTCCCAGCTGAACAAAAGGCTATCCTCTACGCAATTTGAAGTATTGGAGTCCAAAATCGGCATTCACAAGTCTTTTTTGAGGCATTTGGATTTGCAAAATCGAATGCCGAAATTGGTTGAATACAGATAGATATGAAGATCTCCACCCTCCTTTCTTTGATCTTGCTCGCCTCAGGGCTGCTCCACGCACAAAACTTGGTGCCCAATCCGAGTTTCGAGACCGTGCTCAGTGCCCCCTGCAGTTGGCTCACTGCTCCCTCGCAGTTGCCGGCGGCGGTTGCAAACTGGACGATGCCTAGCAACGGCTCCACCGATATCTTCACAAACTATGTGGCCACGACCTGCTATGCCCACAATTTTTCAACCAATGGATCAGCCTCAGGACAACAAGCGCCCCACACGGGCAATGCCCAGTCGGCGCTCGTGATGTATGGTTCGGGCTGCGGCAGCAATTACCGCGAGTACTTGCAGGTGCAACTCACAACCGCACTCACGCCAGGCCAAATGTACGATCTCTCGTTTTGGGTTTCGATGATGGACTATTGCTACCTGGCCACGGGCAATTTTGGAATGCGCTTCGGGATCGGCAGCACTTTTGTATCAACCTGTGACAACCTCGCCCTTACACCGCAGTTCGTGAGCACCCCGATCGTCACCAACAAAACCGGTTGGGTACAGATCAGCGGCACAGTTACCGCGACCGCCGCCTGGAACCAAATCATTATCGGCAATTTCGCCAACAACGCCGGAACGCCGACCCAGAATGTAGGGGGGACGATCTTGAATGCGCGGTATTTCATCGACGATATCTCGGTCGCGCATGTGATCCTCGCCGCGGACCCCGGACTTGTGTTGCAAGGCGGTCGCGGCACCGACGGTGTCCTCAACCTGACTTGGAATGCATTGCCCGAGCTACCACCGAATGGCTACATCTTGCAAAGTAGCCGCGACGGCGATAGCTGGGAGACCTTAGGCGAATTTGCGCCCGCTGCCCTATCCTACCAAGATCGATTCGCGCCGAATGTCAGCCTGAGATACCGCCTACGCTACAGTGATGCAAATGGCCAAGTGCGCACAAGCAATACGCTGGAGATGCTGCACAACGAGGATCTGCCCTACCGCTTGTACCTGAGCAACAATCCGGCTGCGGTTGGCTCCACATGCAGCTTGCGCATTACCAATGCTGATGATGCGCCTGCGACGTTGGATGTGCACGACCTCGGTGGCCGTAAAATCTGGTCTTCTGAATCCAAACCTCTCGTCGAATGGGACAATTTCATGCTTCCTTCGACTGAATGGCAGCCTGGTATCTATTTCATTTCCTTGCAAGTAGGAGGCAGCCTGCTGAATACGAAGCTGGTGATTAGCCGCTGATCGGCGACGATGAAGCATTGATCCTGAAAAGTACTGTTGGATATCGTTTCCATAGCATGACGTTGAATTCTTTCTGTTTGTCGAAATGCATTCAACAGCAATAACCCGAATAAAAAACGGCCACGGGCCTCAATAGCTCGCCCGCTCGAGCGTGTGTGCTTAGGTACAGGACCGTAGAAGTCGATTCCTCGCCATAGGTCACGATCAAGTCTTGCTTGCCATCACCATCCAGGTCGGCAGCCAAATCCAAGGCTATCGCGCCATAGGATTCTTTGCGTAGCCGCTGCGCTGTCAAGCCGACTTGGTATTGCCACCAATACAAATGCGTCGTTGGATTCGAGTTCACATGATCGGGCACCTGCTGGATCCCGACCTTTTTGATACGAATGGAGTCATCGTGGTAACCTCTCATCCAGTCGCTGCGGTATTTCAATTCGCTCGAACGTGTGCCTCCCCAAGCGCCCGCAACGCCGATGACCGACATCAATCCTTCGGGCTCACTGGCGTTTGAATACAAGAATTGATAGACCACATCTTCTGTTGCTTGCGTGCGCGACATGTGTTGCTGCAATCTCACAGGTTTAACAAGGCATTCGTCTCCCATCCGGTAGAGGCCCCACCATTGATATTTGCGCAGATCGGCTAAATTATACACGCAGGTGCTACCAGGTTGCATCAGCCTAAATTCGCGGTTGGTCTCAGGAAATAGGACCTCATCGTCCCTGCTACTTAAGAAAAATTGCATTTCGCGTATCAAAAATGGATCAAATACATACCCCACCTGATTCAGGTAGCGCACCTTTACCCACCACCCACGAAAAAACGTTGGCCCTGCCTCCCCCAAGCCTTCTGTTGGAGCGATTTTGATGGGCAGGCTGTCAAGCTTGCCAGAGGCGTTGTCGATGACTTTGATTTGCGTGTCATAAGGTATCAATGCCAGGCGATTGGCTTTGAGGCTGGGCTTCTCTCGCAGACTCAGCCCCTCGATCGGCAGCACTTTGGCCTTGCCCAAGGCTATCGGCACCGTGGCATCCACCCATGGTTTCCTCACTTGGCCCGTGAGAGAGGCTGAAATCAGCATCGCCGCAATCATCAAAAATAGGTTGTACAATTGTTGCTTGATCATACGCCAATTTACAAAAAAGGCCGCATCCTTAGACTTGAATATGCAAAGCGAGATTTCCAAGGATAGAATGAACTTCTCACCGTTCGCATATCCGCCTTAATCTCGGAACTCGCCCAATTCACCCATCTCCATCTCAGGCCCAAACGTAATCGGCCGCAAGCTGCCCTGCCCCAATTCTTCCCAAAACGACTGGATCATTACCTGCAACCCCGCCTTCGGGACATCGACTTTTGCAGCGCTACCCAATTTTGGATAGACATGCAAAAATACGCATTCCTCGGCCACCTCAATCATCGCTACAACCAAACGATACCCTCCTCGTCGGCCCTTTTTCATTGTCCTGTTGCCCACCCGAATTTTTAATATTTTGATCTCATCGTGGTCCAATAGCAGCGCCCCTTGTGCCAAAATCGATTGTGGTGAGCAGTCTCCGGAAAATTCATCCCCGATATCTGCAAGCACATGACCATACTGACCCGGCCGCTTCCTCAATTGCTTGATGTCGACGGCAAACGCTGAAGAGCAATAGAACTTCATTTTTGGGGCCTTGATCGATAATGTGCCGCAATTTTGGACATGATGGCCCGGATCTCTGGACTATCCTCCAATTCGCGACGCAGTTGCTCATTGCGCTCAATCTCCTCCTCAGTCTGCCCATCAGCATAATAATCCAGCCACTCAAAGTCGCAAAATTTTGCATCTTCCAAGGGTATCGGGCCGTGCATTTGGGCATGCAGCCAAGTATAATCGTCGTGTGAGCGTTTGGAAATCTGCGTGGGAGTCATCGTGGTGAGCGCTTCCACGGTTTTCACTATCGTTTGCATCTCGGTGGCATCAAAAGCCTCCAGCAGAATCGGGCTATCTTTGGTGTATGCGGTCCCCACAGCCATTCCTACCTTGCCCACTGTATGGTATCTATGCGATCGAGCCGTCAATACACCCCGACGCACAAGCTCACCGACTTCATCTGCCACTGTATTGGGAACCGGGCCATACTGATCTTTGGTGTAATGCAATTGCGTGATCGGCCGCTGATGCAGGGCAAAATGCCCAAAATCGATGTAATAGAGCAATTTGTTGAGCATGGTGAGCCCAAGCGGTTTCCTGATTCCCTCGCAGTAGGCTGCCAAAAACACCAAAAGTGCAGTAAGTCTTCGTTTTTCGTCTGGGATATCTTTGCTATCCATCTTCGCCTCCTTCCTTTCTTCTTTCCCAAAGTTACGACTTTATTTCAAATTCCAAACATTTTGCTAATTTTTTATTCATTCCACTTCATTTTCACCCCTTCAACAAAGCAATTTTGATTTCTTGCAACTTCAGCAATGCCTCCACGGGCGTCATGCGGTCGATGTCCACACCCGCGAGCACCTCCCGAATCCGGAGCGTATCGGCGTCTTTGAGCTCAAACATGTTGAGCTGTATGCTTTGTTGCGGGCTAAATTTGATGCTCTGGGCGACTTTTTGATCCTGCATTTTGTTTTGCTCGAAGTGGCCGAGTAGCTCGCCGCTGCGTTTGACGATGCTTTTGGGCATCCCCGCCATCTCAGCGACGTGGATACCGAAACTGTGATTGCTGCCGCCCGGCACGAGTTTGCGCATGAAAATGACCTTGCCCTCATACTCCTTGACCGAAACATTGTAGTTTTTCACGCGGGGCATCTTCTCGCTGATCTCGTTGAGTTCATGGTAATGCGTGGCAAACAGGGTCTTGGCTGCGCATTTTGTGCTCTCGTGCAGGTGCTCCACGAGCGCCCAGGCGATGCTCACACCATCGTAGGTACTCGTGCCGCGCCCGATTTCGTCGAGCAGGATCAGGCTCTTGCGCGTGGCATTGTTCACGATGCGCGCCGTCTCGTTCATCTCCACCATGAATGTAGATTCGCCGCTGCTGATGTTGTCGCTCGCGCCCACGCGCGTGAAAATCTTGTCGACCAAGCCGATTTTGGCACTCTCGGCAGGCACGAAGCTGCCGACTTGCGCGAGCAAAACGATCAAGGCCGTCTGCCGCAGCAAGGCGCTTTTACCCGCCATGTTGGGGCCGGTGATGATGATGATCTGCTGCTGCTCGTTGTCGAGGTAGACATCGTTGGGCACGTAGCTCTCGTCGCGGCCGAGGCTCTGCTCGATCACGGGGTGCCGACCGGCGCGCAGGTCGAGCGCATCGCCCTCGTGTAACTCGGGCTTGCAATAGCTGAGTTTACGGGCGTTTTCAGCAAAACAAGCAAAGATGTCGAGTTCGGCGATCTGCAATGCATTGTGCTGAATATCAAGTAGCCAAGCCTGCAATTTTTCCAGCAATTCGCTGTAGAGACTGGTCTCGATGCTCACAATGCGCTCCTCGGCATTGAGGATTTTTTCTTCGTATTCCTTGAGTTCGGGGGTAATGTAGCGCTCGGCATTGCTCAGCGTTTGCTTGCGCATCCAGTCATCGGGCGCCTTTTCCTTGTGGGAATTGGTGACTTCCAGGTAATAACCAAAGACCTTGTTGTAGCCGATTTTGAGGGAGCTGATGCCCGTGCGCTCGATTTCGCGGCGCTGCATCTCCAGCAAGAGGTCCTTGCCGTTGGTGCTGATGCCGCGCAACTCGTCGAGGTCGGCATTCACGCGAGACCTGATCACGCCGCCGACATTGAGATTGTTGTTGGGATCCTCTTCCAAATAGCGGTCGAGCAGGCCCAATGCATCGTTCAGTTCGTGGAATGCCTGCTCGCGCTTGTCGAGCGTGACATGCCCAAAATCGAGCAGCAAAGCGCGCAGGGGCTTGAGCAGCCGCAGGCTGTTGCGCATCATCATGGCCTCGCGAGGCTGCATTTTGCGGGTCGCGAGTTTGGAGACGTGGCGCTCCATGTCGCCGACCTTGCGCAAGATCTCATCGAGCTTGCGCAGATTGGGCTGATCCTTGAGCATGACCTCAACGGTGTCGAGCCGGCGGCGAATCGCGCCCAAATCCTTCAATGGAAACAGCAGCCATCGCCTGAGCAAGCGGGCGCCCATGGGCGTGACCGTGTGGTCGATCACATCCACCAAGGCCTTGCCGTCGGGGTGATTGGGGTGGAGTAGCTCCAGGTTGCGAATGGTAAATTGATCGAGCCAGACGAATCCCGACTCCTCAAAACGGCTGATCGAGGCGATGTGATCGATCTGCGTTTGCTGATTTTCGCGGAGGTAATGGAGGATGGCGCCTGCGGCGATGACGGCGCTCGGCTCTTTTTCCAGGCCAAATCCCTTGAGCGATTTGGTGCGAAAATGCTTGGTGAGCGTTTCTTGCGCATAATCCGTCTGAAAAACCCAATCCTCGACGCGTGTGAGGTAAAACTTCTCCCCGATTTGCTCCTTGAAGATGCGCATGTCTTTGCGCGGCACCAAAACCTCGGCGGGTTTCAGCGTATTCATGAGCTTCTCGGCCTGCTGCACCGTGCCTGTGGAGCAAAAAAATTCGCCCGTGCTCACTTCTACGAATGCCAATCCGACTTCCTTGCCATCAAAATAGACAGATGCCAAATAGTTGCTCTCCTTGCTGTCGAGCATTTTGTCGCTGAAAGCTACGCCGGGCGTCACGAGCTCGGTCACGCCGCGCTTCACGATGCCGATCGCGGTTTTTGGATCCTCCAATTGGTCGACGACGGCTACGCGCTGACCTGCGCGCACGAGGCGAGGCAGGTAGCTATCGAGGCTGTGGTGGGGAAATCCGGCGAGCTCCAAGTCGGTGCCGCCATTGTTGCGGCGCGTGAGCACGATGCCCAAGATCTCGGCAACCTTGACGGCATCTTCCCCAAAAGTCTCATAAAAATCGCCCACGCGAAAGAGCAGCACCGTGCCCGGATGCTGTTGCTTGATGGCATTCCATTGCTTCATCAAAGGCGTTTCTTTCGCCTTGTTGTCGTCCTTTTCCTTCAATTCCGTATCCGCAGATGTTAGGGGCAAATCAGCAAAAGCGCCAATATCCGCCGACATCCGCTCAAAACAGAGGTCGATTTATCAACCCTGCGTGGACAAGCAATAATTTTCAATGAATAATCTACAACCAATAATTGTCGCGTCGGCAAAGCCTGCTCGAAACATCCAACATCGTCAATTGTTCGGACTTCATTCTCTGCAATCATTTACTTAAGCGCCCGCTCTTCAGGCCAAATCGCATCGCTTTCGCCTTTTGCCATGTCGGTAAGGGTGTAGCCTTTCTTTTTCCAATCGGCGAAATCAAGCGTATAGCTCGCGGTTTCAGCCTTGTCGTCGGTTTTTACATTGCCGATCTCTGCCTTTTCAAAAAAGCCTTCTTGCGTGACGTGGGTGGTGATGCCGATAGGATCAAGCGTTTTCTGATCGATTACAAAAAAGTGGCTGCCTTGGGCCACGCTGCTCCCGAAATCGATGTCGATGGCGATTTTTTCGACGGTTCCGCCGATGCGCGCAGGCTCGGCAGTGAGGTCGAGCCGCACGAATCTAAAGGCCATCAAGACAGCCGGCGTGATCAATGGGTCGTAAAATCTCTTCTTGATGCGCTTGCTGCGGTGCATGATTTCCCATTCATAAGTGCCATCACTCAGCAATTCGCCATCGTTCCAGCGAATGTGATAATGCTCGCCCTCGACGACAAAGTGCCCGGTGGTCGATTCGCCATTTTGTTTGCTCCACTTCAATTCCCCTGAAACACGCTGAATACCAGCATATTTGTTTTGAAACGCCAGCATGAGCGTAACGGGATCGTATTTTTGCGCTTGGCAAATCGCCAGCGGCAACAACAATAACAAGACGGCTATCCACTTTTTCATTTTGCGAAAATATTCAATATTCTTACAAGATTGATGCCAGAAATACACATTCGGCCCACCAAAAGTAGCATTTTAGGTACGGTCATCGTTGCGACTGCATGGTCTTTGCGGCAAATGTCCTATTTTCGCGGGCCGCTCGATGCAGAGGGGATGCAACACAGATAGCTAGGAATCGCGATGCGCAAATTGAAAATGGATGAGCTCGGGCGCAAAAGCCTGGAAGAATACAGGGCTGCCGAGAAACACAAGCTCGTTGTGGTCCTCGACGACATTCGGAGCATGATCAATGTGGGGGCAGTTTTCCGGAATTGTGATGCCTTTTTGGTAGAGAAACTTTACCTCTGCGGCTATACACCTACCCCGCCCCACCGTGAAATCTCCAAGAGCGCACTTGGGGCCGAGGAGGCCGTGGAGTGGGAACATGCGCCTGATATCGTCGCATTGATCCAAGATTTGCGGGCGCAAGGCTACAAAATCGCAAGCATCGAGCAGACCGACGGCAGCGTGCAATTGCAGACATTTCAGATGCAGGCTGATGAAAAATGGGTGATCGTGATGGGCAATGAGGTCGACGGCGTCAATGCCGCCGTCGTGTCCATGAGTGATGTCGCCCTGGAAATCCCGCAATTTGGCACCAAACACAGCCTGAACATCGCCGTGGCGACTGGGATTGTGCTGTATGCTCTCGTGCTGGGCTAGAGCGTCGGAATCGCCTCCTTGCGCAGCCACTTCGTGAGCAGCACATCATTGTCCACACGCCCGAGCACAAAGCGCTTGCTTTGCGCGAGCACCTGCGACTTGAGCGCCTGCTCATGCACGACCACGCGTGGCGTGCCGTAGGATGCATGGATAAAATCCACCGTCTTGGGGCCATTCGTGATGAAACCCGTGTGAATGTCCAAGCCTACAATGTAGAGCCCTTGCGGCAAGGTTCCCATGCGGCGCACAAGTTCAGGCACGTCGATGCCGCCGTAATCTTTGATATCGGCGCGAGGGCAAAGTACTTGTATGATTTTGAGCGATGCCTGCTGTGCCAATTTGGCGCGCTCGACACCAAAACCGGCATCGCGCAGCACGGTCGTGACAAAATAGCCGCAGGCGATCATGCCTTCGCGTGGTTTCTGCGTGACGCCGTTGAAGTCCCAAGGCGTGCCCATCCAAGCCGGAAACAGCTCTTTGGAAATCGTATTGAGGATGAGTTTGCGGGCGGATGCCACGAGCGCTGCACGTGCACTAGCATCGGCTGCTTGGTAGCGGGTGGCCATCGAGTCGCGCTGCACGAGTATCCTCGCTTTGCAAGCCTCATAGCTGCGCGGCGTCGCATGCAATGTGAGCGCCAACCCGAGCAAAACGAGCAACGATGCCATCATTTTTGCCATCGGTACGGTCTGGTGATTGACACTTGAAGACCATGAACGACCCGAGCCTGTGAACTTGACGGTTGTCACCCCCATTAGGCAGTCGTGATCGATTCCTCCCAAGGGTCGCTGCCGATCAAAGCGGTTTTAGCGTCATCGCGCAGTGCCTTGATGATACCTTCGCTGATTTCCTCTTTGTTGAGGTTGCGGGTCTCACCTTTTTCACGCTTGAAACCGAGCACGATGATGCGGTAGAGCACACGTTCGAGGTTGCGAAAGGCATTCTCAAAATAATTGCGCTCTTTGACCTGCGAGAGTTCGGCCCCGGAAACCACTTGAAAGTAGCGACAAAGCGGCGATGTTGCATTGATGAGGGCAGCAATGACGTCTACCAGCTTCAAATATTGTTCCTGTACCCAATTGACCGCAAGTGTCACAGGGCCATAGGTCTGTATCGATTCTTGGATGTGATGGGCCAAGCCGTCCATCTCTTGATCGCCTACAATGATTGGATTGATTTTGCCAGAAAGCCCGTCAGCTTGCGCCTTGAGCGTTTCAAAGTCTCTTGGGGACCGCGCCACCACCGTCACGACGTTGTCGTGCGAGGCGAGAAAGAGGGATACCTTTTCCAAAATACCAGTCCCACCTACCACTAACACATGAGCCATAATCTTAGTTCTCCCGTGCTTTTTCAAAAACCCACAATTTGGACGCACCCAAGGGCCTCGTCCAGAAACCTTTTCCTTCTTTTGCCACCTATTCACACACTTGCCTTGCAAGCATGCGTTTAGGCTTTGATCGGCGACTTTGGCTTACTCAGTTTAGAATTTACGACCTGTTTTCGATTCAGGTTGCATCTGTGGAAAAAATAAAACCGCATTCTGTCCCAAGCTCCTCATTATCAGCAATTTTTATTGTTATCCACATCTATTCACACTCCGAATAATTCTGGCTTCGTAACAGTTTGTTTCCTTTAACTTTAAGATTCCTGAAAACGCTCCAACAGCGATTCCCTGCGCCGAATGCGTTCTCCTATTTCGCAATGGCTTTCCTGCATTGCCAGGTGATCATTGGATCACCAAGGTATCGCGACGCGGTGCCGTGGCCCCAAACCATCCGAGGGCTCCATTGTCAAAATTCGTTTTGAGGTTGTCGGGAACCGAGGCAAATGGGCCACCTGTGCCGGCACCCTGCTGCTGAAGCGTGATGTAAAAATCGTAGCTCGCAAGCGAGAGGGAGCGCACCTCAATGACCACAGTATCGCCGAGCCTGCAGGGATAGGGATAGAGAAATGGCGAAACCTGACCATCCACAAAACGATCATCGGTCACAAAAATGTCTGAAACAGTGTGGAATGCCGTGTCGTTGCGGCTGAATCGAAACTGATAATAGTCGCCGATGCCAGCAGGTTCCTGCGCCACCAAACCTACATAATAGCCAGCGCCAAAGATCAAAGAGTCGTTGTATTCGTAGCCCGCTGCCAGGATCGGGTTGATGCGTGGCAGGTAATTGCTGGCCTTGTAGACCTTGCCGGCAACGGTCACTTCCAGGAAATAGTTGTGCAACTGCTGCCCTTGGATATGCGTGGTTGCATACCAACCGGCACGCTGCTCGACAAGTGTGTCGACATTGCCCATGTCGTCTTTGAGGATGAGGCTCGCGCCTGATACGAGCACGTCGGCACCATCGCCCAAGTAGGGCCCCGATTGCAGTACTTTGAATAGATAAGGTCCCGGCTCATCGGTGATCCAACCCTCAATCACAACCCTTGTATCTGCCTCGTCGAGTGCGATGTCGATCTTTTGCTCGCAACCGCTCCAAAATAGAAGCCCGACGAGCAGTGCGAAAAAGTAGTTTTTGCTGTGGCGCATCGGTTCAGAATTTGAAGTTCCAGGTAATGGATGGCACCCATCTGAAGAGATAGGTCTTGTAAGCGTTGCGCACCGTGATTTGCTGCCCCGGATGATTGGGATCATCTTTCTTTTCTTCACGGAAGTCGACCGAAAATGCATTGCGGCGGCCATAGGCATTGTAGCAGGTGAAATTCCAGCTGCTTTCCAATCGTCGTTTGTGATCGGCCGTCTCTCTGTCTTTGCCATCGATCGTGAGGCTCAGGTCGAGGCGGTGGTAATCGGGCAGTTTGCTGCCGTTGCGGGCACCATACAGGGGCACAAACACGCTGTCGACGCGGTAGCCACCGACCGGAAATGTGACCGGGCGGCCGCTTGCATAGACCCAAGTGGCACCTACGTTGATGCGGGGATTGATCTGATAGGAGCCTGCCACAGATACATCGTGGCGACGGTTGCTGTTGGCCGGGTAGGCAAGGCCATTGTTGATGCCTGCGATTTGCCGCACGGCATTGCTGAGCGTGTAACTGAGCCAGCCAGTAAGCGGGCCTCGCGTCTTGCGCAGCATGAATTCCGCTCCATAAGCATGGCCTTTGCCCTTCAAAATTTCAGTCTCCAGCGTCGGATTCAAGATGAGCTCTGCGCCATTCTTGAAATCAATCTGGTTTTGCATGCTTTTATAATAGAGCTCAACCGAGGCCTCAAGCTGATTGTCAAACAGGTTTTGAAAATAACCGACCGCTACTTGGTCGGCGATCTGTGGCTGGATGTGGCGGCTGCTAGGCACCCAGATGTCCCACGGAAAGCTGGCTGTGCTGTTGGATGCGAGGTGCAAGTATTGCCGCGTGCGCATGTAGGAGGCCTTGATGGAGTTGTGCGCGCCGACCAAGTAGCGCACAGAGAAGCGCGGCTCTAAGCCGTGGTAGAGCTTGATAATTTCGCCACTTTTGTAAGTCGTGGTGTCCAGGCGGTTCTCATAGGTCGAGTCATAATTGTATTCCTCACCAGGCCCGATTTGTGCAAACTGTGACCAGCGCAAACCATAGACCATCGACACGCGCTCGCTCAGTGTCTGCTCATTGGAGGCGTAGATCGCGGTCTCCGCGGCATAATCAGGACTCACATTCAGTTCTTGCAAAAAGGACTCGCCGAGCGGCTTGAAGACACCGGGATTGAACTTGTGCAGCGTGGCGTCGATGCCAAACTGCATCTGGTTTTTGGGATTGACAAACCAAGTCACGTCGTCTTTGAAGGTGAAATCTCGGATGCCAGATTCAAATTTGAAACGGTCACCCGTGAAGGTCTCGGCCTCGAATCCGTAGAAAAAATCGCTGACGATGGCCGTCGCATTGTTGAAAAGCTTGTCGCTGAAAAGGTGATTCCAGCGCAATGAACCAGTTGCATTGCCCCAATCATTGGCAAACAACTTGCGAAATTTGAAGACATCGCGCCCAAAGTAGCCCGAAGCAAACAAGCGATCCTTCTCCGAAATCCGCCAGTTGACCTTGGCATTGAAGTCATAGAAAAAGAGTTTGGTTGCCCGCAAATTTTCGTCTTTGGCGGCAAGTAAAAACACGTCGGCATAGTTGCGACGACCGGAAACCATGAATGAAGCCTTGTCTTTGGCGATGGGGCCCTCGACGGTGAGTCGGCTGCTGATCGCCCCCAATCCGCCACTCACATGAAACTGCTTGGTATTGCCTTCCTTCATGTGCAGGTCGAGCACGCTGCTGAGACGAGTGCCATATTGGGCCGGGATGCCACCTTTATAGAGCTTGTATTCGTCACGCAAGGCATCCGCATTGAAAACGGAGAAAAAACCGAGCAAGTGCGAGGCATTGTAGACCGTAGCATTGTCGAGCAAAACCAAGTTTTGATTGGCTTGCCCGCCCCGCACGTAATAGCCCGTGATGCCCTCGCCCACTGGGATGACGCCCGGCAAGAGCTGTATCGTGCGGATCACATCGACCTCGCCCATGAATGCAGGCAACTTACGAATCTCACGCAGGCTCATTTTCTCGACACTCATGTCGAGCCCCGTCACGTTATCGGTTTTGGCTTCGTCGGTGATTTCCACCGCCTTGACTTGATAGGATTTTTCTCGTAGGTCAAAGTTTTGCGTAATGTCTTGCGTGAGCCTAAGGTGCACAGTGTCCTCTTCAAAACTCGCATAACGCACGACTACATCATATTCTCCACCTACCACTGTGAGGGAGTAAAATCCGTAGGAATTGCACAAAGCGCCAGTCCCTACGCTTGGGATCACCACCTGTGCGCCGGCAAGGTCCTCGCCGGTCTCGGCATCGCGTACGTAGCCACTGAGTGTGTATTTTTGTTGGGCGGATGTCGTTGTGGCCCATCCAAGCAGGATCAGGACCCAAAGTCCCCATTTTCGAACAAAAGAAATCATCGGTTCTGCAAAATCATTCCGTCAAGCTTACTTTCGAGATACAGACACACAGAACACCAAAATGGTTTGCCGATGTTGAAAATTTAGTGCTGCGTTCATGTAGCCGATGCAAAGATCGGGGACTTGCGGTCAGCAGCGAGGCAGCTGCTAAACGAGCATTCCGAACAAAATGATCCAATCGGCGACGGCCTAGTTGACGTCTTTCATGCTCTGAAAGTACTCCTCCTTGCTCATGCCGATCACCACGATCTGCACGAAATTTTGCTCGCTGAGCAACGATCGCCAGTTGGTCACGACGCCGCCGAGGTTGTAGGCCTTGTAAAATGCCTCATCACAAAAGATATTGAGCTTCAGTGACATCGTCTCAAAATCATCGCTCAGCAACCAGTATTTTTGGGTAATGTAGAAGTCGTCACGGCCGATTTTGCTTTGCACGTATTCGGTGATTTCGGTCACGACAGAGTCACGGTTGGCATTCCAAGGCAGGTCATTTATCGAAACGGAAAATTAGCCTTTGAAATTGTATTTCTTTAAAAAACGTCAGAATTGTTGGCTTAATAAATTTTTACGCAATCGTCACAAAAAAGTCTGTTGGCCTTAAGCAATCATTAAGTGTTCTACTCTGTTCTATTATACAATAGTAGATAGTTTTATTTATTCTTCCAATTTTTTTTAAATTTCTTTAAAAAATCTAAAAATTTAAGTCAATACATCAAACTCAAATTATTATATGGATATGTGTTGGTATTATGAATTACAAATAAAGTAATTCAACACACTAACTA
>JANPHP010000153.1:0-12526 GCA_031424495.1 Bacteroidota bacterium
TCGCACTTGTGTATTGGGGCTTGTTTGATGATAGGGGGCAAGGAGCTATTTGGAAAAACGGGACGAAACATCTGAAATCGAAAATAGATCAAGCCGATGACGTACTTAGGAGGTTTTCACATGGTTCGGACATCGTGTTCAAAATTCCTGAAACCAAGTTGGAATTTACCAATAGCAGAAAATCTGTCTATCACTGGGAAAAACTTCTTAGAGGCCATTCGAAAACCTTGAGTCGTTATTTTAAGCACGTTGAACTCTTATTGGTTGAACTCTCCCGATTGGAACAATCGAAGCTAGAGGAAAACAAGTTTGATCGCCTTGTGGAATTTCTAGTGGCACAATTATGCAGCGTCGAATTTTCTGCAATTTATTTTTATTCACTTACAAAGCAAGGGAGCGACCTTTGGGAGAAATGGAGCAAGGTTTTTTTTCGACTTCTGAGACACGTGGATTTGGAAGATATTCCTTTGGATATCCAACCGCGGTTTCGGATGGAGAAACACCTTGTTATGAATGGACGCGATCTAGCTGAAGTGAAATGGCCCGAGTATTTTGACGGTGAAGGTCATAACATGGAGGGCTTTGATTCATGAGGAAACTGGAATTTACTTTATTGTATAGCTGAGTTACGATCAATGTAATTGGAACGATTGTTTGGTTTGTTGATTTTTTGAATTGAATTAGGCAGCAAAGACACGTACGGAGGAAATGAAGGTATGAAAATTAAGTCAATCAAAATCAAAGGCTGGCGCTCATTCAACGATGAAGACGGCATAGAACTTCGCGATCTAAAAAAGTTCAACTTGATCATTGGACCCAATAACAGTGGGAAATCGAATGTCCTGCGTTTTTTTCATACCTTGAAGGAACTATGCAGCTACCGATTGCAATCTAGCCATGACCCTGCTGGCCTACTTACCTGTGACTGTAACACCCACCTGACACGTGAAATGCATCATATTAAAGCTGAAGATTTTTGGAGCTATTCGGATGCAAAGTTTTCGGGAACCATTTTGTTTGAGGACCTGCCACCGACTAGTTTTCTATACCGTGCGGAGCGCTTTGGTAAATTGCAAGTTTTTGAAGGTTTCGTGCAAATTAAGATTGCATGCAAGAAAAAAACTCACGCAACCATTTACAACGACAACGGGTGGGAAATTTCATTGAATCCCGCGATTCCAATGCGCTTCCATGAGCTACTATATCACATGCCAGGCTCTGATGACGGCCAACTTCGGGCACCAGTCACAGCCGATGGACAGCTAAATCCGACATACAACGTTGAAGGCATTGAATATAAGAAACAGGTTGCATTAATTTTGGCAAAAAAACCAAGCTTTGATTCATGGCTACCAATATTTCAGCGGCACAATGGTGACACCATGATACTCACTCCCCCTGACATAAACCAAGGAAATTCTCTAAAATATGAAAAAATGACAGGGAACGAAACTAAGGAATATTGTAACCTTGCAAAGCCAATTGTTGGAACATTTCTAGAATCTATTTATTGCATCTCACCTGTTCGTGACCATAGTCGCTCAGATTCCAAGACCAATTACGGTGTGGATGGTAGCGATATTGTTAAGACATGCAAAGAGCTAAAGGATTCGAAGGCTGGCACAAATATTTGGGGGGATTTTAAGGACAAGATTGAGCACTGGATGTGTGCAATCTTAGGCGAGCCGACGATGGAGATTGACTTTGATGCCGAAGACCTACGTTTCCGGGTACAGCGAGGAGGCGGCAAGAAGTATCAATATTTTCACCAATTGGGAACAGGTGTTTCCCAATTGTTTATGTTGTTTGCTTATCTGTTGCTTAACAAGGGTCGCACGCTTCATGTTTTTCTGGACGAACCAGAGAATAGTCTACATCCCCAAGCTACTGCCCAACTGGTCAGGACGCTTATGGAACCTGAATTCCAGATGCATCGGTTCTTCATCTGCTCGCATGCATCATCCTTGATGGATATGGTGGATCAAAATTGGAGTGTTCATAGGGTCTCATTTTCAAACCAAAAAGGCACCATCGTGGAGCCGTGTACGGATATCGTCAGCAAATGTCGGTTGCTTGATGACATGGGCATTCGTGCATCACAGATGTTACAATCCAATTTTGTGATTTGGGTCGAGGGGCCTAGTGATCGTGTTTACATACGTTCTTGGATCAGGGCTTGGTCTGGCAATACCCTATTTGAAGGAAGGCACTTTTCGTTTGCCTTCTATGGTGGCTCTGTACTGCGCTACTATGGCTTTGTTGATCCAACCGAGGAGGATGTAGAGGAATGCATTAGTCTATTTTCTACCAGTAGATACTCCATGGTTGTGATGGACTCTGACAAAAAAAGTGATATAGACAATGATCGGCCCATTATTGCTAAGCTTCAAGCTGCGCTCGAAGCGTCACCTGACAAGAAGCGCTATATTTCAATATGGCAAACTGCTGGGCGAGAGATTGAGAACTATGTACCAGCGTCACTCTGGGACACGATGCTTGCCGACAACCACGTGTGGAGGTCACGCATCAAGGTAAATGCTACACCAGTGAAACTAGAAACCAAACAGCCTGCAGAATCAAAAGAACTCCCACAGTTTGAAAACTTTGCTGACTACCTGTGTCGCTACTATGTGGCAAATGGCTCTCCAGTATTGGCTAACGCACAGCCAGAGCTGCCTCGACATCATGACGGGCAGAAAGTGCGCATCGCAGGATTGATCGCAGAAAAGTGGACATCTCCCATTGAGATGCATGACCTAGACACTAGAATGAAAGATTTGATTTCTAGAATCAAGGTTGCGAATGGTTAAACCTTGAATGGTGCACTTGGCTCGCGGTTTTACGAGCCGCGCTCAATGAATAAACATCCGCAACCCCTAAACCACAGCCGCTGCCAAGGCAATCGCAGGTTACTGCTGCGCCACAAAAGCATACATGACCATCAGCAGGGGCGACCAATCAGCACCATCATGGCCCGCAAGGGCGGTGGTATGCATTATCCAGATCGATCACGGCGGCGAGACACGCGTTCCCAGCCCGCCAACGCATCCCAGCGGCACATCCGCAAAATTCGTCCACACCGACTGCGATCTTGCCAAAGAATCGCTAAATTCACCCCCAAAGAAGTTGGTATCCCTAGATGACACTTGAACCACATGCTAATTACGCCACATTTGATGAGTCTTACTGGAGGGTGATAGGGGCTGGGAGGGGGGCTTTTGCGGGGAGTATGCATTTTCAGTCGGATGACTTGAGGGCAAGGGAGACATCGACTTTGCAAGCGACGGGTGTCCAGCGGTTGAAGGATGCGGATCGATCGGGAGATTTTGATTGTGGAGGGGAAATAGCGTAGTTAAACAATAGAATATATGGAAGAGTATTTGTTCAATATCTACATTGGAGAACTCGATAATATCGAACATCACCTATATGCGGTGACTTTTGATTACTTGGAATTGCTATATAGGACGAAAAATCAATCAACAAACATCACGTTGGATGGTTACAAAGCGGTAGTCGAAGATATCTACGCCTTTAAGGTATATACGATTGAGCTGATCGAATTACCAGAGAGCTGGCGAGACTTAACGCCCAAAATGTTGGAAAATGTAATGAAGATTTTCGTGCGTGAAAGTAAACCAAGATTTGTACCAGACCTATTCAATCAGTGGGGATTTGATGTATCCAAGGAGTTTGAATCTTGGAATTGGAAAAGCATGGGACTAAACACAAAAGAACCACAACATATAGAGCCAACTGACGCAAAAAATGGAAGCAATGGTAAACCCATTTTCATCAGTCATGCCTACAAGGATAAGAAGATTGTTGACCAATTTGTGGATGAGGTTTTGGAAAGAGGCCTTGGAATCGATGCACACTTAGATGTGTATTATACATCAAGTCCTGTCACTGGTATTGGTGCGGGTGCAGACTGGAGAGAGGACATTCGGCAAGGAGTGGTTGGTGCTGCGGTTGTGATCTGTTTTATTTCGGAAAACTATACGGCGAGTCAGTATTGCATCGCCGAGCTTGGTGCAGCGTGGGCATTTGGCAAGACTATCATTCCTATTGCCATACCCCCGAAATCGGACATGAAAGGTGGTGAGCTCTACGCGCACTTGCAGGTGATCGACGGCAATGATCGTCTCGCGCTGAATCGCCTCAAAGACGACCTGATCAATCTTCATCAGGTTGGTAGGCGCATCGACTCTTCTGCAAAGTGGGAGAAAGCACTTGGGAAATATCTGGACGCAATTGCAACGACTAAGGCGGGAATCGAAGAAGCAGGAAAAAAGTGACCGGAACACCCGCTGCCGAAAAGGAGGGAGAGGAAAAGGCTTTGCTATCAACGAGAGCACTAATTGAAGGAATCAAAGGGAGAGAAGTAAAAACGATTGATCCAAATGACCATTCGATTTACTTTGATTTGGACTTTCAAGGGGACGATCCAAAGCCAGATCATATCAGCATTGTACAGCGGGCTGGTGAGCTTGTGCTGGAGGTTGGATCCAAGCATGGCTTTTACAAGATAAGTTCTGATGTATGGTCCAAGGAAATGTCCGATGACGAGTGGGACTGTGTATGGTTTCAAGCCGGCACTCATGATTTTGATGGGGATGGTACGGATGAAATCGTATTTGCATGCAGCTATTTGCCACATAATATTGAAGTTTTGGTGATCAAGTTTTTTCCCGTTAGAAACCCAAAACATTTTGCGAGGGAAGGCAATTGGCAGGTTTTTGGGCCATTCTGCGGTGAATGTGTTGGGGAAGCGGTAGTCAATAAATTACAGCTATTCGCACTTAGGTCTGGAGAGCACGAAGAATGGATTTGGGTCAGAGATAAATTTGTCCACTTTGACGGCCTAAGTGACTAATTGACATTTATAGTTGATCATCAGAATTCCAAAAATTCATATCAGCAGGCTTCTCATGAATTTCACAGGCTATATGTCGTGGCAGCAGCGCAGATCGAATTTCCGGCCGTTTCAGCGGCCGGAGGGAGGTGGTAACAGAAACCCTCAAAACTGGCAGATTCTGTTTTGCGAATATGGCTATGGGGGTAGCAGTATCTTGAAAAGTCAATCTTTCTATGATCATGACTATGACGATCAGAAAGAATACCGCTGGATTGGTGATCGATTGCAGGAACTTTAAAAACACAACCCTAAAAACCCATGTCAGACCTGTATCAAAACAAATACCGCGTCCCATCAGCGCGTAAGCCTGATTGGGACTACGGCAGTGATGCCGCCTATTTCATCACGATTTGTGTGGCTGATAATCGTCATGCATTTGGGGAGATCGTCAACGACGATTTGCGTTTTCCATATCTACCACCGCATTTGCAGTCGAAGGGCAGAGGCAAATCATGAGTTTCTGAGAAAGTCATTGATTTCGTTTGGGATCGATGAGCCGCGCTATACAATCCCATGTGTCATGACGACCGTGGGCCTGCTTTCACATGGGGCGGCTGAATTCAGCGCTTACCTTGTCGCTTTTCCCCCCCGCCGCCAGAGGCGTCGCATCGATAACCCTGCGGCCGGAGGCCGTGGGTTCACCCTCAATTCCCCAACCAAGCCTTCCTAACCGCAATCTGCTCCGCAGTCGCACTTGGATCCTGGCTCACCACATTCATCCCTTTCACCTTCACGCCGACCGCCTTGGCTTTGAGGGCTTTTTGGGTGTAGGCGCCTTTGCCGTCGGGGCGGGCGACGACCATTTTCACTTTGTCGCCTTCTTTGTGGCTGTTTTGATAGGCGGTCCATTGGTCTTCCCAGTTCTCGACCGTCACGGGCTTGCCGTCCAGGCTCACGAATTCGTCGCCTTTCATGAAGCCCATGCTCTCACCGAACTTGTTCATGCCGTCGACATTGGTGATTTGCATGCGGTCGGTTGCGCGGTTGGGACGGTAGCCGACTTTGCCGAGCGTGATCGTCTCGCGGTTGGCGACAGCCTCGATGCGCAATCCCGCCATGGCGAGGTATTCGGCGTAGGGGATGGGCGTGCTGCCAGCGACATATTTTTTGAAGAATACGCCTATCTCAGGGTAGGTGAGGGAGACGATCTTGTCAAACAGTTCGTTGTCCTTGAAGGGCTTGTCTTTGCCGTAGCTCTTGGCGAGCTCGCGCATGAGTTCTTGGGTGCCCATCTTGCCTGCGGAAAGTTTGCGCAGTTGAATGTCGAGGCACATGCCGATGAGGGCGCCTTTTTGGTAGACATTCATGTACTGACTCTTGTACTTGTCGAGGCAACCGGCGCTCATGACCGTGAAGGGAACGGTGTCGTTCATGAAACCAGCCATGGTGATCTTTTGCTGCACGATGCGCAAGTATTGATCCAGGCCGATGAGGCCCTGCTTGATCTGCATGTGGCCCGCGGCATATTCGGTGAGGCCCTCGTAGAGCCAGAGGTGTTGCGAGACCTTGGGATCGATGAAGTCAAAGTATTGGATCTCCTCGGAGTGGATGCTCAGGGGCGTCACAATGTGGAAAAATTCGTGGGCTGCGACGTCGCGCATCATCTTGCCTGCGGCCTCCTCGCTGGTCTCGGGCATGAAATAAAGCGATGAATAGCTGTGCTCCAGCGCACCCATGCCGCCCGAACCGCCCACACCGTCGGTGAGGTAGATGAGGAATGCATACTTCTCGACTGGCAATTTGCCGCCGAGGTATTCCTTTTGCGCAGCCATGATCTCGGAGATTTCGCGCATGATGGCCTTGGCGCTCACCTTGTGGTTGCGGGAGTAGACCGAGACGAGCACATTGGCGCCGCCGACATTTTGCCAGGCGGTGTCGGGCATGCAATACATCATCGGGCTGTCTGCCAGGCGGCTGTAGTCCGAGACGGTATAGGTGTCTTCGGTATTGCCGGTCGTGGTCGCCACCAGGGCGGTGGAGCCGTAGAAGCCCGCCGGTTTCTTGACGGTGACTTCGAATGGCAGCTCCTTTTGGCCTTCGAGGTAACCGAAAAAGCCGAATGTATTGACCATGAAGTTGAGGCCAGCCTCGATATTGGTGCCGCCCGGTTCAAAGATCTTGGGGCCCGTGCCCTTGTAGTCCCAGCTGTCGTCGACCCAGTAGGTGATCTGCTTCAGGTTTTTGGCATCTCTGATGAGCCATCTGTTTTGGTCGATGTAGTCGACGGGCATGGGCACGCCGGCGATGTCGATGGCCTCAAAATCCCGCACAAAGCGCCCGAAATCGGAGATCGCGTATGTGCCGGGCACGATCTTGGGCATTTGAAATTCGGCTTGGTCAGTGGCTTGCCGGGGCGGGATGAGCGTGACCTTGACGCGGTCGTCCACGACATTGGAGAGGTCGATGGTGTATTTGTAGCTCTTTTGGGCGAATAGATGGCCACAAAAAGTGCTACCAATCAACAATGCCGCGAGTGCGAACTTTTTCATGTCTTGCTTTACAATTTGCTGAATACTGCTGCGAATATCGGAAACACGGCGCAATGGCAAGGGAAAAAACTTGCGTTTTTAATGGGTTCGGGGATAGGTAGCAGGTAGTAGGTAGCAGGTAGAAGGTGTTGGGGGAATGAGCTGTGCTGTGATATTACCGCAGAGGACGCAGAGTGCGCAGAGGGAGCTACTGACTTTGCATCCTTGGCGATCTGCTATATAACTACTTCCATAGATTTTGAAAATGAATGCCTTACAAGTAGCTTGTTTTCGTACGCCGCGGCGCACCGACTTTCGGTAGTCCCGCTCAGAAGCGGGACAGCGTCCGGCTAGGATGACACCAAAGCACGCGCACCGTAGAGCCTGTCCGCGCTGCATCAGCGGGATGCCGCCTTTACAGAGCCAACAAGACAGCCAACGCATTACCCAGCTGCTGGTCACCAACCGGATGAATAGCTATTTCAAAAAAGACGGTACGCCTAGGCGCAGCGTAAAAACAAACGCGAAATCTACCAGGAGCTGCCGCTCCTGGCTACCCAAAGACGGTACGCCTAGGCGCACGTAGGAGCGGCCAATGTACTGAATACAGCTTCTGCACAGTTATCTGATCCGAAGTTGAATCGCAAGATGCCGAATACTCTGCGGTTGTTTTCCGACGAATGCCATCACCAAAACGCAGTTCCAAAATTTGCGGTAGCTTTGCTGCGAATTCAGAAAACACGATTCCGATGAAATCAAAAATCACTTTCTTTTCCGCGATTGCCTTGATGGTGATCTTTTTGGCGAGCGCCTGCAAGACCGGCGGCGAGTCGGGCTCCACGACGGGCTCCGGCGACAATGTGGCCATCGAGATGAAGCTTGCGCCCGGCATGGTCTACAAGCAACTCAATAAGACGGTGCAAAACTCCGAGCAATCGGTGATGGGCATGAAGACCAAAACCAGCATGGACACCGAGATTTACCTCAAAAACGAGGTCCTCACGGTCGATGCCCAGGGCATGGCCGAGGTGCGCGTGACTTATGAGCGCGTGAAAATGGACATGGACAATGGCATGGCAGGCAAAAACAGCTTCGATTCCGACAAGGTGCAGGCCGATGGCGAAGGCGACGTGCCGATGCAAGGCAAGAGTTATATGGCGATGATCGGCAAAAGCATCAACTACAAGATCGACAAACACGGCACGATCGTCGCCGTGAGTGGCGTCGATGCCTTGATGGATGGTGTGATGGCTTCCATGGGTGCAGATGGCGAGGGCCCTGAAATGGAAGTAGTGAAAAAGACGTTGAAATCGACTTTTGGCGACGACGCCATGAAAAGCATGATGCAATCAGCCAGCATCATGTACCCCGAGGAGCCGCTTGCCGAAGGCGCCACCTGGAATAAAAAGATCAACCAAATGGGCGCAATGCCGCTCATGATGGATGTGACCTACAAGGTCGACCACATCGATGGCGAGAAGGTCGTCCTGAGTTTTGAGGGTTCGGTCACGAGCGACAAAGAACATTCACTCGACCTCGGCGTCGCCTCGATGGCCATGGACCTCACCGGCGATTACGACGGCACCTCCGAAATCAGCCGCAAGACGGGCTTGGTCCTGAATTCGACGGTGAATCAAAAGATGAACGGCTCCATGAGCATGATGGGCATGAAGATCCCGATGTCGATCGAGCAAAAGATCACCATCTCGCCTTATTGAGGTGAGCCGCTTGGAGATCTAGGCCAATTAAAATCCGCTGAGGACGTAAAGGGCGCAGAGAACATGGTGGTCTCTGCGCCCTTGGCGTATAACAAATTCCATAGCTAACTAAATAAGGACCTTACAAGTAGCGCGTACGTAGGAACAGCCAAAACCTTCGTCAAATGAGTTATCTGCCCTGAAGTTGAATCGCAAGATGCCGACGATGCTGCCTCATCGTTGTCTGCGGTTTTATTTTTGAAGATAGCACTGGTTCTGAGTATCCTATCGGATGCGGCTTAGCCATCGATCCCCATACAAGCCCAATCACCATCAACAAAATCACATAAATCTTGATCAGCGCTGCACCATCACGCGCAGGTGCTGCACTTGCGCCTTGGAGACTGTTTGTAATTGGTAGCAGCCATTGGACAGCTGCTGTGGGATGGTGAGCGTGGTTTGGGTGCATTCGTCAACACTTAGCGAGTAGACGAGCCTGCCGCCCATGTCATAGAGTTGCACTTGCGAGATGGGGCTGCCCTGATTGATGCTGACCTGATTTTGTGCTGGATTGGGATAGACCCGCAATCCGCCATCGGTATTCCATAGCGTTTGACGCACTTCGCTCAGGCTCTCGTGGCCGCCAAGGTCCACGGTGCGCAGGCGGTAGTATTGCTGTCCTGGGGTGGATGGCTGATGGGTGTAGGTAAATTGTGTCTCGCCTCCCAAGGCTGCAACATTGCCGATCGTTGCAAAGTGCTGCCCATCCGCAGACCACTCGACACCAAAGTTCGCATCGTCGGGCAAGGCGGCTGTCTCCCAAGTCAATTGGATTGCATCCGCAGTCGGCAGCGCATCAAAATTCAGGAAGTCCACTGCCAAAAATTCATTCGACAAAAAGAGGTCATCGATACAGAGGTAGCTCATGCGGCCCGAACCCTGATCCATGGCAACCTCTAGCGTGATCCAATCGTGGTTGAGTGCGGCAGAAAACTCGATGTTATAATATTGCCAAACGTCTACATTGTCCACGGTGCCTGAGGCCCAGAGCAGTTCGTCGTGCTGACTACAGCTTTGGCTACCCCAGATTTGCAATTGGCCTGTGCCATCCCAGCTTTGGTGGGCGAGCGACTTGAACAGCGCAACGCTGCCAAAATAGTGCATCCCTGCCTCGATGCGCATCGCTTGACCTACTGACTCATGCAATTCATAGTCGGTGTCGAGCATGCCGAGGTAGCGCTGCCCTTGCGCGGCAGGGGTGTGAATGGCATAGATGCCGTTGCCAAAACCATCAAGAATTTGCAAGTCGGGCGCTCCCTGACAGGTAGCCCAGTGACCCTCTAGGGGGATTTGCTGCCCCGTATATCCTTCAAAGGAGCCGTCATGAATGATCTGAGCAAGTCCTAAGCGGGGCGACAAGATCAGCAATGACATTCCCATTACCCAAAAAGGCAGCAATAGCAATCTCTGTAAACTTCTTATCGACATGCGCTAGCTTCTACACGAATACGGGATGTAAAATAGCAATTCTGCTGGCCAAATCCAAGCCATGTCGCTTGTAGATTTGAAATGGCAGCGTTTAGGCACGCTGTTTCACAGTTTCCACGAGTTGCTCGACGACCTCGTCAAGCCCATGGTACCAATCCAGGTGAATGGAAAAGCTCGAGCATCCGCCTGCATAGTCCACGCATTGGGTGTAATTGTGCTGAAAACTGCACACTGGGCATCGGCCTGCAGTCTGAAACGTGTTCCAGACGTGGCCGCAGTGGCATTCCCAATAGGGCCGACCATCTGGTTCCCATTGGCATTGTGGACATTTAATCTTGATCTCCGGCATCCCCTTCAGAGCATTTATACAGCAATATTAACCAAGTGCGGTGAATTGTAGAATAGCAGGGCGGAAAAATTAGTTGGTAGTTAGTAGGTAGTAGGTAGCAGGTAGCAGTTTTGGGGGTGGCCAATTAGAAATTAGAAATTAGGAATTGAGGTAGAGGGTCGCAGATGCGGAGGCGGTAATTAGCAATTAAGCATCCATCATCTTCATCTCCGCAGCAATCAGGAAAACGGGATCATGACCGCGCAGCAAACGAGCCTCGCCAATTACTCATCACTCATTACTCATTCCTCATTCCTCATTCCTCATTCCTCATTCCTCATTCCTCATTGTCCATTGTCCATTGTCCATTGTCCATTGTCCATTGAATTGGTGTCATTCTTTTTTCCTATTGCAATGTGTTTGAGACGATTAAATTGCGCCCATGAAAGTAGGATCGGATCATTTGTTTCCAGTATATCAAGTCGATGCGTTTGCAGATCAGCCGTTTACGGGCAATCCGGCGGCGGTGGTGTTTTTGATGGGGCCGCAGCCCGATGCTTGGCTGCAGGCATTTGCGGGTGAGATGAACCTGAGCGAGACCGCTTATTTCATGCGCAAGGGTGACGCCTATCAGTTGCGCTGGTTCACGCCGGCCTGCGAGGTGGACCTCTGCGGCCACGCCACACTGGCCACGGCCCACGTGATTTGGGAGACGGGCCATATGATGCCCGACGAGGAAATTCGTTTCCTGACCAAAAGCGGCACCCTCAAGGCGCGCAAAGACGGCGATTGGATCAGCCTGGACTTCCCCGCCGAGCCGCCCGTGGCCAACAAGGCGAGCAAGGAACTGCAAAAAGCCATCGGCGCCAAGATCGTCTGGAGCGGCGAGAACCGCATGGATCATTTTATCGAATTGGAAAGTGAGGCTGCCGTGCGGGCCCTCAAGCCCGATTTTGCCTTGCTCAAAGCACTGGGCAAGCGCGGTGTGCTTGTCACCGCAGCCGCAGCAAGCGAGGAGTCTCCCTATCATTTTGTCTCGCGCTTTTTTGCGCCGACTTCGGGTGTCGACGAGGACCCGGTCACGGGATCTGCGCATTGCGCTTTGGCGCCCTATTGGGCAGAGAAGCTGGATCGTGTGGCTTTGGTCGGGTATCAGGCCTCGGCACGCGGCGGCATGGTGCGTGTGCGCCTGCGCGCAGGTCGCGTGGAGCTGCGTGGGCAGGCAATCACGATCTTTCAGGGCGTGGTCACCAAGGCCGCTTTGGGACCCCACGGCCTCCGGCCGTAGGGTTAATGACAAGACGCCTCTGGCGTCGGAGGCAAAGTATGCGCTCCTTTCCTTTTTTCAATCTTCTAGCGATAGTGGGTTTTGGACGGCGCTGTGAGACGGTCTTCTATCATCAGAACTCCTGACATGCCCCCTTGAATGGGGCCCAGAAGCATTATTTGCTCAAACAGAAATCGAGTGGATTTGAAGAAGGCATCGGACAATGCTATTGTTTTGTGCGCGACTTGCTAGGACTATTGTTAGCTTTCGTGCGCCGCGGCGTACTTTGTTTATTTGATTGCGGTTTTCGCCTAGGGCTTTGCCCTAGGCTGACAGCTTTCGCCCTTTCAGGGCTGTTAG
>JANPHP010000154.1:0-13959 GCA_031424495.1 Bacteroidota bacterium
AGAAATCGGGATCGAACATCGCACCCGTTTAAGTGAGGGTGAAGGGAAATGGATTTGCAAAATTTCGATTGCGTGGCTTGCAAAGATCATTCGTGAAATGAGTGAGGAGAAAGAACCCGAACCGAGCGGAATAGAGGCCCAATCCCTGCCAAGCACCCCCTTTCAAGTTTTGATCATTCATTACCTTTTGTTGCATGGTCAATATGAAATGCTAGGCACCCAAAAGGCAACGCTAATTCAGTCGCTTACTGGAAAGAACTACAAAAATGTTTACAAATCAGTCCTAAAGCCAACGCAAACACCTACCGACGAGCTGCGAACGAAAGAACTGATAGCCGTTCGTGACCTATTTCAGAGCGTTGGATTGGGTGAGATAGCAAAACTTATTTCCTCTGATTTACAATAGATTGCAATATTTTTTGATCATGGAGTAGCTCCACAGACCTACTCCACGCCTAAAAACCATCAAAATCTTTGTGCCGTCGAGTAATCAGCGACAGCACAAGTATGAACACTGCAATTTTCACCCAGCTATCAGAAAACGAGGTTCGGGCATTGGTACGGACTGAATTAGAGTCCTTTTTTGCCGACCGCACCACCGACCACGCGCCCAAAAACAACCTGCCCGACCTTGGGGGGATAGACATGGCGGTCGAGGTCACAGGCTTAGCAAAGCCCACGATCTACGCAGCAGTCCAACGCCGCGAAATCCCCCACATGAAAAAGGGTAAAAAGCTCTATTTCAAGCGTAGTGAGCTGCAAGCATGGATTGAATCAGGGCGCAAGCCGACGACAGCCGACATTGAAAGCGTAGCCGACAGGCTGCAAATAGGCAAGGGCAAAAAGAAAGGGCGAAACAATGGATAAGCCGCCAATTGAATCGCCCAAGCAAAATAAACTAGGTAAAGATAGCGAAAATGGGGCAAATACGCCCACGTTATTTGATTCAATGGCCGTGGAGGCCAATGCAATACGCGCCCTGCAAGATCGCCCCAAAACAGTTTTCACTGCCCGCGAATTGCTGGCAATGCAGGTGGATAGCATCCCCTATTTAGTCGAGGGACTTTTTCCGCAAGTCGGGCTAACTGCCCTTGTAGGTAGTTCAGACGTGGGCAAATCTACGATCTTGCGACAGCTTGCCCTTTGTGTCGTGGGCTATGAATCCAACTTTCTAGGATATGCAATCAAAGCCAAGTACCGAGCCGCCATCTACGTTTCTACTGAAGACGATGAAACCGCGATTGCCTACCTACTCAGACAACAAGTGGGAAATCATCACAGCACGTCTGCAAATCCCAATGGGCTACGGTTTGAATTCGACAGTTTCAATGTTGTTGAGCAAATCGACGCGCTTCTAAGTGAGCAACCCGCCGACCTTGTAATCATTGACTGTTTTGCGGATTTGTACGGTGAAGATTTGAATCAGGCAAATCGAGTGCGCACCTACCTCAACAAATACGCCGAGATCGCCAAACGCCACAAGTGCCTAATCCTTTTCTTGCATCACACTGGAAAGGGTAAAGAACATGAGCCACCGAGCAAAAACAATGCAGTCGGTAGTCATGGTTTTGAAGCGAAAATGCGCCTAGTCATTGAGTTGAGAAAAGACCCGACCGACCCGACAAAAAAGCATTTTTGCATCGTGAAAGGCAACTATTTGCCCGACAGCGCCAAGGGTGCAAGCATCGAGCTAAAACAAGATCGCCCGTTTTGGTTTGAGCCGACAGGGGAAAGGGTGGAGTTTGAGCGCCTTGTGAGGGCCACAAAAGGGAATGAAGGTGAAGACCGCCGAGCCACCGCAATCGCTTTGTATCAGAATGGAATGAAGCAAACCGAAATTGGTAAGACCTTGGGTGTTGGTGATCCCGCCGTCTCCAAGTGGCTCAAACCTTTCAAGGAACTTTCCAAGGAAAGAAAGGTGGAAAGTTAATGGAAAGTCCACTTTCTTTCTTGCCGCACCCTAGAGTCTGGAAAGCAAGAAACCTCGTAGCATGATGACACAAAGCCCGCCAATCCTGCAACCCTACAAGGGCCGCAACACGCGCCACACCTGCCCGCAATGCGGGAAAGCGGGCAAATTTAGCCGCTACATTGATCCCGACACAGGGCAGGAATTACACCCGACCGTAGGCAAGTGCAACCGCGCCATCAATTGCGGCTACCACTACGCGCCGCGCCAATTCTTCGCCGACCGCCCCGACAGCAGGGCCGCGACCACTTGGCAACCTCAACGACTGCCGAGCCGAGCAAACCCAGCGCCACAGCCGCAACCCTCCAAAATGGATCCCCGATTGCTCACACTCAGCAAAACGAGCTACCACTGCAACAACTTTGTGAAGTGGCTGCAATCCCTTTTTGGAGTGGAGGTAGCAGCCGCGCTGGCAGATCGCTACCACGTCGGCACGTCTAAGCATTGGCAGGGCGCTACGGTGTTTTGGCAAGTGGATGCAGCAGGGCAAGTGAGGGCGGGCAAGATCATGCACTACAACGCCGAGACGGGCAAGCGCACCAAACAACCGCATAGCCTTATCACTTGGGTGCATACTGCCCTGAAATTGGAGGGCTACCACTTGAGCCAATGTCTGTTTGGTGAGCATCTTTTAGTCCAGGGCGATAGCCGCCCCGTCGCCATCGTGGAGAGCGAAAAAACCGCCATCATTTGCAGCGCATTCATGCCGCGATTGGTTTGGCTTGCGACAGGTGGCATAGGCAACCTGCAAGCAGAGCTATTCAAGCCCTTGCGAGGCCGTGAAATCGTGCTTTTTCCCGACCTTGGAGCTTACGACCACTGGCAGGTAAAGGCCGCACAATTGGAGGGCAGCACAAAGCCGATAGTTTCAGACTTTCTGGAAATCCACGCGCCCGCCCAAGATCGCGCCAAGGGCTACGATTTGGCCGACTACTTGGTAAGGCCCGACCCGACATCAGGTTTTGCGCTCACAGTGGCGGGCTATCCTGCATTTTGGGATATGCAGACACAGCCGCCACCACCGACCGCACCACGCGCCGAAATTGTCGCCGAGCCATCGCCCGCCATCGCCGACACTTTGGCCGGATTGATCGCCAAAAATCCTGCATTATCACGCTTTATTGCACGTTTCGACCTGCGACCCGCCACAAAATAGGTTTACAAAACTTTACAGATATGAAAAAAAAACGATTGATTGAGCGCATTTTGAAGCAAGGAAACCCGACTTGGGAGCAATACAATGAACTTGAAAGGGCAGGTGCGCTGACAGCCTATTTTAAGGCTTATATGGTCAAAGAAGATGGGGACAAAGATTCTGCCACCCGTAAATGCAATGCCCACGTTTCCAAGCAAATGGCGCAATCCATAAGGCGTCAAACCTACGAGGTGAATCATGGCAACATCAAAGCCGCCATATTAAACCACTTGGCAGAAAAGAAGAATATGCCATCGGTGGAAAAAATCGCCAAAGACAGCAGACTAAGTAGGCAGACGGTGACCAAGCACCTGCAAGATTTTGACATGAGCGCCTATTTTCCCGATGAAGTCCGCAAGTATCAAATAGCTTTCATGGGGATCATGGACGTATTGCTCAGCAGATGCATGAATGGTGACGTGAAAGCAATGAGGCTCTATTTTGAGATCATGGCCTTTTCCAGCAAGCGCAACCCCAAAGCGGGCTTTTTGCTGGATAGGCCAATAGCCGAGCAACCCGACAGCAGCCCCGCCGAGGGTGGAGGGCCGAGGGTTGCTTTCAGAAATAAGAACGAGATAAGCACAGGCTGAAAATGGACTTAGAGCGCCATATTGAAGGGAATCAGAAAGTGTACTTGACGTTTGCACCGCCACCACTTACCCCCAATTCGATGCGGTGCATGAATCTACCAGCACTTAGGTAGACACCCCAGCCCAACAGGCAAAGCCCGCCCCCAACAAACGGCATTATCTTGGAAACATTTGGGCTAGTCTTGTTTGTGGCAAGATACCCTCCAACACCAACGGCAACCCCAACCAATTGGAGAATCATTCCCGAATCATGCGCCCGTTGGTAAGCACCAAGGTTTTTGCGAATAAACAAAAGTTCATCAGAGACGCTGACTGTTTTCGTTTCAGTGGCATTTTTCCCACCATTCCCAAAATTTTTCATGGCAGCGTTTCGGGCAGAATCCATCTGCTTGGGAGTCATTTTTGCCACAGAATCAGCCGTAGCGCCGCCAACACTAGACTGCGAAAATCCGAAAACACAAAGCATCGTGAATCCAAAAACAAAAAATAAGTTTTTCATAGCTCTAAAAATAATGCCATTATCTCATTGTCTGCAATGTATGAATAGAATAGTGATCGGCCAAACAGACAAAAGTTTGAACTAAAGTTGTCAGGCTACGAATTCAAGCTGAAAAAGTGAACAATTCAGGCAGTGGCACCTCCAAAGCTTCTGCCAAGCGGTGAGCCATCAAAATCGAGGTGTTACGTTTTGCTAGTTCGACATCCGAGAGGTGGTGCAAGTCCACATTGAGAATATCGGCCAATGCTCGCATAGAATAGCCTTTTGCAAGTCTCATTTCCCTTACCCGACTGCCAAAAGCCTCTAAAAATGTCTGATCTTTTTCAAGTCCCATAAATTTTTGTGCATGATGCTGAATTCAGCAACTATATTTGATGCTGAATTCGTCATCAAAGTAAAATATCATGGTCACACTACAAGAAAATCAGATTGTTATCGTCATCGCCACCCCATCGCCCGCCGAGACATTGGCCGAGATGCAAAAGGGGATCATTGAAATGATGAAAACCCTTTTGTCGATGGGCAGCGAGGGCGACGACTTGGCACTGGACAGGGCCACTGCAAACGGTGGTTACTTCGCGCTGCAATTGCTGCAAGCCACGCTATTTGATCCCGCCACCGTCGAGGCCGCGCAAGAGATTGCAACCGATATTTTAAGCCGAAACCAAACCAACGATAAGCAACAATGAATAAAAGTTACAAAGCATATACGAACGTCCTTGCATTGTAACTAATTGTCCTTATCTTTGGCTTATCAAATTGTAAGCTTTTAAGGACATGAAAAATTTCGTCGCATATTTCAGGGTAAGCACTCAAAAGCAAGGTGAAAGCGGTTTGGGCCTCGAAGCACAGCGCCACTGTGTCGAGGGAATGGTAAGCAGCCGCGCTGGCATGATCGCCGCCGAGTTTACCGACATTGAGAGCGGTAAAGTGAATGAGCGCCCCGAACTTCAAAAGGCTATCCGCTACTCCAAAGCGAATGGTGCTACCCTGATCATTGCGAAACTGGACAGGCTTGCAAGAAACGCGGCTTTCATCTTAGAGCTGCGAGATGCTGGCATTGATTTTATCGCTTGCGACATTCCCGAAGCAAATAGCCTTACGATTGGGATCATGGCGATACTCGCACAGCAGGAACGCGAAATGATTTCAGCACGCACCAAAGCAGCCCTGCAAGCCAAGATAGCCCGTGGTGCAACGCTTGGCAATCCTGAAAATTTCAGCGATGCTGGCAGGGCCAAGGGCAGCGAGGCCCGCAAAGCCAAAGCCGCCAACAACCTCAACAACCGTAGGGCAGTAGGCTACGCCAACGCGCTCAAAGCCCAAGGGCTTACCCTGCAAGCCATCGCCGACAGGCTCAACGCCGAGGGCTACGAAACCGCCAACGGCAAAGCGTTTCAAAAAACTACGGTTAACCGATTGATTGGCAAGGCATAAGCGCCAATTGTATGCAAATTTGTATGCAAATCTCGTAGCCCTTGGAGCCTGAAACCGCCCAAGGGCTACGCGACCACCTGCAAGCGCCACCGAGGGGCAAAATCTTAGGCTAGATACCTCTTAATCAATGCGTATTCACGAAGAAAGAGTTCCTGAACTTCGACGGAATATAAACGGATATTGGCCCCATGCTGGCGTTTGCCCTTAAAGTCAAGATGCCATTTTGATTCAGGCGTGACTATCACTTGCCGAGGCTGATCCTGAAATTGATCCGCCGTCATATCAACAATCAAATTTCCTTGTTGTAGCCAAGCGTGTGACCGTTTTTCGCGCTCGCCTAGCATATAGTCAAATTCACCGTGACCGCATTCTAATAGAAACTCTGATAGCAAAAGGGATGCGTCACCGCATGACCCTCTAGGGAATGACCGCAAAGGGAGCATTTCAAACTCAGATTTGCACTTTTCGATTGCGAGCCTAAATCTCACCACGTCCCCTTCGATAGCTGCAACACGGTGTAGGTCTAACGAGGCCATTGGGAAATCAATTTGGGATTTAGTAAAGTGAGTAGAATGCTACGCGACTCAATTTTTCTTTATCGATACTGCTACTTTCTGCTCGATAACCTTACAGATAGTATGCAAATTGTATGCAAATTTTTTGGAGGGGTGCTTGTTTCAGTCGTAACTGCTTGATTCTTAGTAGGCCCAACGGGGATCGAACCCATAACCCCCTGCTTAGAAGGCAGGTGCTCTATCCAATTGAGCTATGGACCCATGAAGCAGTGTGAATTGTCAGTGTGAGTGAGGAGGAAGGTAATTCCTCTGTTTGCACTCACGGTGAAACGTGGGTGAGATCATTGTCTCTACACGCACATTTCACATTCACACTGTAGTGGTCGAGGTAGCAGGATTCGAACCTACGGCCCCCTGCTCCCAAAGCAGGTGCGCTACCGGACTGCGCCATACCTCGATAGAAACGGTTGCTAAAGCCGTTTCTCATTTTGTCAAAGAAAAACCCCAAGACTCGTCTTGGGGAATTCCAAGGTGGAGGGGGAGGGATTCGAACCCTCGATACCCATTGCTGAGTACGACGATTTAGCAAACCGTTGGTTTCAGCCACTCACCCACCTCTCCAAATCGTTTGCAAATATAGGGAGGCTTTGGAAACCTGCAATAGCTTCTCGAAATTTTTTTATTATTTTTGTTTCGCCTTGGGAATGGTGCTTAAAACATGAAATCTTTAATAGGGTCAACACTTGTTTGGGTCGTTGCGACGTGCGTGCTGGTGTCAGTGGGCTGCAAACCGGGAGCGGTTTCAGACAACCCTGCCACCGGGCGACAAAAGACGATGGTCATTCATGCCACCGACGACCCTGCTGGCCTCAATCCTGTAAATACCGTCGGGGCCGCAACCGTGGCCCTTCAAAACCTGCTGTTTGATCACCTCATTGCCCTCGATCCACAGTCGCTTTTGCTCGTGCCAAGGCTCGCTCGTGAAATGCCGGTGGTTTCAGAAGACAAGTTGTCCTACACATTTACCCTCAGGGACGATTTGCAATTTGCTGATCGTAAATCGATTACGGTCGAAGACGTTGTGTTTAGCTTCAAAGCCTTGATGAATCCGTTTGTTTCTTCAGCGCCCCGTCGTGCTGAGTTGCACAACTTTGAGGACTGCGTGGCGCTCGATGGGCAGCGGGTGCGCTTCAAACTTATGGCATCCGGCCCATTCAACCTGAACCGATTGGCGATCAACTTTTTTGTGATTCCCAAGCACATCTATGACCCCAATCACTTGAGTGATGGCTACACAGCCGCCGATGCGCGCAAGGCCGAGCAGCACCTAGATTCCATCGCGCCCACCACGCGAGCAGCTCTCATGGCATTTGCCGAATTTTTTGAAGATGAAAAATTTCAGCGCGAAAAAGGCTTCATCGTGGGCTCTGGAAAGTATGTTTTTGATGCTTGGAAGGCAGGACAGTATGTGAGATTCGTAAAAAATCAACATTACTGGGGAGCTGACTCTCAAAATCCGATCGATCAGCAAGGCATGGATACGCTAGTGTACAAGGTGATTCCAGACATTCATGCAGCAATGCAGGCATTGAAAGCAGGCGAAATCGATTTTTCGGAGTTTTTTGAGCCCAGCCAATACAAAGACGACATGTCTGGTGAGCGCTGGGATCGACATTTTGGAAAGATCAGCGTGGACTACCCGTTTTACGAGTACATCGGGTGGAATGAAAACATCAAAAATGCACCCAAGCGGCAACTATTTGGCGACCCCAAGGTGCGCATGGCGATGAGCGAGCTGGTGGATGTGCAAGAAATTGTAACCAACTTGCTCCATGGTACTGCCGCACCGATCGTGTCGATGGTCTACCATGGCCGCCCAGAGCACGACAAAGCCCTCAAGCCGATTTTGTACAATGAACAATCGGCATTGCGATTGCTCACTGAGGCCGGCTGGGCTGATACCGATGCCGACGGTATCTTGGACAAAAAGATGCAAGGAGAGAAGGTAGATTTTGCATTCACGCTCTGTTATCGTCGGGGCAATGAGCTGCGGCAGCATGTGGCGCGACACGTGCAAGACAAGTTTGCCAAGGTAGGCATCAAAGTCGAGGTACAGGACCTGGAGGCAGCGATACTGCTGGACCGGCTCAAGCAGCATGAGGTCGATGCCTGGCTCGGTGGTTGGGTCTATGACAGCGATGAGCAAGATCTGTTTTCCCTCTTTCATTCCTCTCAAATCGCAAACGAGGGTTTCAATTGGGGGAGTTACCACAGCGCTGATGCCGACTCCACGATGGAGCTAATCACCGTGGAATGGGACCCCGAACGACGCATGGCATTGCACCAAAAAATTCAGCAAATACTTTATCAGGATCAGCCTTACACCTTGCTATTTGCCAATTCGGCGCGCATGGGCTGGAACAAACGGCTTGAAAATGAGCACTGGTATGGTCAGCGCCCCTGCTATGACCCCGGCCAATTTCACTTGGCGGGGACGCAGCCTTAAGTGAATCCTAACTTGCTAGAATGGGTAGCGAGTGGCATTCTGCCTCACAACCGATTGTAAAATCAGATCAAATTGAGTACCTTGGAGCCGAGACTAAGCATTTAGTAGTATGGTAACGAAATATTTTTGGGGCGGCATCGCTGGACTCCTTTTGCTTTTGTTGACAGCGGGATGCAAGCCCGAAATGCAAAGCCCCACGGGTGGTGCTGATACCATCCCTGTGCGTGGTGACTGGGTGCGCATTTACCACTCAGCCGATCCCGACGGTCTGCATCCCTTCAATGGCAAAAATGCATTTGCGACATTCATCAAGGAAAACATCTACATGTACCTTGCTGATTTTAATTCGCAGACGCTGCTTTCTGAGCCTTCGCTTATGAATGGTGAACCTGAGATTTCTGCGGATGGATTGAGCTTTACCTACGAGATGCGTCCAGAAGCGCGCTGGGACAATGGCGATCCCATTACCGGCGAGGACTATGCATTTTCCATCAAATGCGCCAAAAATCCGCTCACAGACAATGCTCAAAGCCGCACCTACCACTCCTTCATTCTGGATGTGAAGGTCGATCCCACTAATCCACGACGGTTTACCGTTTCCACGGATGAGCCATTTTTCCTTACGCAGATTGCTCTGGAAGGCATCGAGGTGATTTCTCATCAATTTTATGACTCTTCCAACGTCTTGGGTAAATATTCGGTGGCCGATTTTAAGGCGCGTGAGGCTGAGATCGTAGACGATCCTGCTGTGAAGGCATTCTCTGAGAATTTCAATAGTGATAAGTATAATCGAGACCCCGCATTCATTTATGGTTCAGGGCCTTATAAGTTGGAAAGCTGGACACCTGGGGAGAATGTCACTTTGGTGCGCAAAAAGGATTGGTGGGGAGACCAACTGCGGGGCAAAGGGAGCTATTTCCAAGCATATCCTGAAAAGCTGATCTACAAGACGATCCGTGACCGTGAGACAGTGCCTGCCGCGACCCAAAATGGGGAGCTCGACGTGGTGAGAGACATGTCGCCCGACGACTACCTGGCTGCGCGGGAGGATACTGCTGGGTATATCTACAAGAATTTCAACTTTCACACGCCTCCATCTTACGGTTTCCAGTTTTTGGGATTCAATTGTCGGCCGCCCGCAAATCGGCAGCCCATTTTAGAGGATGCTCGCGTGCGCAAGGCTTTTGCCTACATCACCCAAATCGACAGCATCATCCAAAATGTTTATAGCGGCTTTGGAAAGCGTCAAATCGGACCGATTTCACCCATCAACAAGGATGAATACCACGCGGCGCTGAAAGGCTATGAATTCAATCCCGAAAAGGCTAAGCAGCTCCTCGACGAGGCCGGCTGGGTGGACGCTGATGGCAATGGTGTGCGCGAAAAGATGATCAAGGGCAAGAAGGTGGAGCTACGTTTGGAGATCTTGCTCTCCAACGGTGGCGAGACTGGCCCCCGCATGGTGCGTGTGATCATCGATCAAGCACAAAAGGTCGGGATGGTCTTGGAACTGAACCGCATCGATTTTTCGGTATTGCAGCAGCGCATCCGTGATCATGACTTTGACATCTTTGGGCTTGGATTTAGCGCCTCGCCGCTGCCGACCGACCTCAAGCAATTGTGGGCCACAGAAAACTGGGCCAACAATGGCACCAACTATTTCGGCTTTGGCAATGCGACGACCGACTCGCTCATCAATCAGATCAGGGCTACGCCCTTGGCGGCAGACCGCACACCCTTGTACCACAAGTTTCAAGAACTCTGGATTGACGAATTGCCAGCACTCGTCATCATGTCGCCCACTGAGCGCATCTGGATCCACAAGCGCTTTCACAACGCCAATCCTACGACTTTGAGGCCGGGTTACAAGGCTTATGAATTTTGGGTCCCACTCGCCGACCAAAAGTTCAAATAGGTAACTCGCAAGGCTCCGGTATGCTCAAATACATCTTAAGGCGTTTGTTGGTGCTGACCCCGACTTTGTTGGCAATCTTGCTGATAACGTTTGTGATCAGCAGAAACACGCCGGGCGACCCCGTATACCGCGAGCTCGATGCGCAATTCAGGGAGGGTAGTCACGTGACGCCCGAGCGCAAAGATCAGGAGTATGCCCGCGTGAGCCATGCGCGTGGATATGATCTGCCGACGTTTTATGTGAGTCTCACATCGCTGGCCTACCCCGACACCCTGCACCGCGTCCTGGACCTGAGTGACCGCGCCAATCTTGCTGAGATGGTCAGCATTTATGGCAATTGGGAGTCTATCGTCAGCTACTATCGGCAATTGAAAAAAGGGTTGCTCCGCATCCGCTCACACAAAATGCCTCCAGACCAAAAAGACTCAATTTTGGAGGCGCAGGTCACGATCGAGCAGCTCCTCAAGGTCGCCAAGCGGCCTGAAATCGAATACCGTTTGCAAATCCTAGAAACGCTGTCGCAGTCTGTGCCGCTGTTGGTGGACTCGATGCAATCTGAGTTCTATGGCATTCAAGGGAGTTTTGGGGCAGTCCTCGAAACGCAAAGCACTTGGAAGAATTACGTGCCGACACTGCATTTTCATGGGCTTCACAATCAGTTTCACCAGTGGCTCATGGGAGTGTTGCGCTTGGATTTTGGGCGGTCCTATTCAGATGGCAAGCGGCCTGTCTTTACGCTGATCAAGGAGGCGCTGCCGTGGACGATGGTGATGGGATTTTTTAGCTTTGTGCTCTCTTACATGATCGCAATCCCGCTAGGAGTCTACGGAGTGCGCAAGCGAAATCAGTGGCAGGACCGCACCGTGACGATCTCGCTTTTTTTGCTGCATTCGATCCCGAGTTTTGTAGCCGCCATGCTGGTAATGACCTTTTTGTGCAACCCCGCCTATTTGCAACTGTTCCCCACAACGGGCTTGAGTAGCGATGGCGCCGAGTTATGGCCGCTAGGCTATCGCTTGGTAGACTATGCACATCACCTCACGCTACCAATACTTATTTTTTCCTATGGCGGTGTAACCTTTGTAAGTCGGCAGATGCGTGGAGGCATGATGGAATCCATACAATCAGATTACGTTCGCACGGCAAGAGCCAAGGGGCTGTCTGAGCACACAGTTGTCTGGAGACATGTGGTGCGGAATTCCATTTTGCCGATTTTGACGCACCTGGCAGGCTTGTTTCCTGCATTGGTGGCAGGTGGTGTCATCACAGAGAGCATTTTTTCGATTCCTGGCATGGGATTACTCACGATCGGTGCCCTAGGCAGCTACGATCATCCGGTGACGATCGGGGTACTTACGCTTACTGCATCTGCAACCTTGTTCGGGATTTTTGTCACCGACATCCTTACAGCTTGGGCCGATCCACGCATTTCATTTGTCGAGGCATGATGCAGCAACCAGACAACGAAGCCGAGTTGGATGCCGTGGAAATGGATGGACCCATCTTGGGTGCACCGCAGAGCTTTTGGGCCTCGGCGCGCGAGCGTTTCCGCAAGAATCAGGTGAATATGATCGCCTTGCGGTTTCTTCTGTTTCTGGTGACAGTGGCGCTGCTTGCAGACTTTATTGCCTATGACAAGCCGCTGATATGCAAGCTCGATGGTGTGGTTGAGTTTCCCTTGTTTGGCGACTATTTGAGTGACTTGGGGCTTTACAAACGGCCTGTGGAGCGCATCCACCAAGATTGGCGCCAAGCAAAATATGACTGGGCGATATGGCCACTCGTGCGCTACAAGGCCAATCAGATCGATTATGACAATCAGCGCTTGACGGGGCCATTTGCAGTACAGCGCATGAGCAGTTGGAAATGGAGACATTTTCTGGGCACGGGGCGCGATGGCCGCGATGTCTTGAGTGGGTTGATTCACGGCACCCGCATTGCCTTGACGATCGGTTTTATCGCGATGGGTATTGCTGGTTTCATCGGGATCATCTTGGGTGCTGTGGCAGGTTTCTGGGGCGATGAGCGGTGGCAGTTGCACTTGGGGGGCATCCTGTTTGGGATCTTGGGGCTGATCCTAGGCTTTTTTTACGGATTTCAGGTGCGCAGCTATGTCTTGCGCGATGCCTTGGTGAATGGAGCTGCCTCGTTTTTGGGCCAGTTGTTGTTGAGTTTCCTCATCATGATAGGCGTGACTGTTTTGTTTGTGCAGTTCTCCAAGCTCTTCAAGCGGGTGCCCATCTTGGGAAAAAGGTACAACGTCTGGGTGGATATCATCATCTCGCGGGTGATTGAAATCAAAACAGCAATTCCTACTATCTTGTTAATCATCACGATCATGTCTTTGGTGGAGAAAAAGAACATCTATTTTGTGATGGTGATCATCGGATTGCTGGGCTGGATGGGAGTGGCCCGCTTCATGAAAGGCGAGATGTTGCGCACGCGCAGCATGGCCTATATCGAGGCAGCGCGCTCGATGGGCTTGAGCGAGGTGCGCATCCTGTTCAGGCATGCGATCCCCAATAGCCTCACGCCCGTTTTAATTGTGCTCACATTTGGCATTGCAGGGGCCATCAGTCTTGAGGCCAGCCTCAGTTTTTTGGGCATTGGCGTGCCCGACGATGTCGTGACCTGGGGCGGCATGCTGCGTGAAGCACGCAGCAGTCAGTCGGCTTGGTGGTTAGCTGTATTTCCAGGATTGGCGATATTTTTGACCGTGACAGCCTTGAATCTGGTGGGCGAGGGGCTGCGTGATGTATTGGATCCAAGGCTGCGCCATGAATAAGCTGCGATCGACCTTGCACATGTACATTTTAGCGAATATTTTTGCGACCGCAATGGACGCTTCATACATATCGATCGCAGAGGTAGGCAATGAGTGATTTTTTCAAAACCTTCCTAATTTCGCCCTCATATTGGCCATTTGTGCTGGTGATGTTGCCGGTATTTGTGGTGATCGGTGTAGTCTTTTTCAAGAGCCGACGGGCGATGAAGATTTGGTTTGTGCCTTCAGATTATACCATTGATGCACCTGAGCTCAAGCTTGTCTTCCGGGGCCTTGCAGCTTTTCTGTTTTTGATCGCCCTTTTGGGACCCTATTGGGGCCGCACTGAGCAAGAGATTCCTACACGCGGGCGTGAGGTGTACTTTTTGATCGACGTCTCTGCCTCCATGAATTGTGAGGATTTGCAGCCCTCACGCCTTCAAAAAGTGAAACGCGATCTCAAGAAAATGATCGGTCAGATGGAAGGTGACCGCATTGGCCTCATCGTCTTCACATCCGATGCCTACGTCCAATGTCCACTCACCAGCGACCTCAATGCCGCCAATCTC
>JANPHP010000155.1:0-20796 GCA_031424495.1 Bacteroidota bacterium
CCCGATGTGCTGCGTATTTCTGCCGAATTTGCATGGGAAAAGCAGGAACAGGGCATTGTTTGCAGCGAGATTGTCGAGGGTTCCTGCCAAATAAACGCATTGCCGGGGGCCATGACGCTTGCCGAGGACGTGCAGCGCCACCAACGCGAGTTGAGCATTGCCTTTTCCGATGTTTTTATTGACGCAGGCACAGGATTGAGCGCCGTAGCCTTGGCGATGGGAATGCTGGATTTGGGCATGGATTGTAGACTGCACATCACCTTGATGGCGGATACTGAAGCGGTATTCTGGGCCAAGGCGGATGAATTTGACCAGTGGTATGCGTCCATTTTCCAAAGGATTGCGCCCGATTGGCGCAGCCGAGTTCACCTCCACAAGCCGCAATTTGCCGCATCCTACGGCAGCGTCAACGCCCAAGTGATCGCAAGCGTGCGCAAATATGCCCGCGAGGGCCTATTTACCGATCCGATCTATTCCGCCAAGCACCTAGCCACAACCGAACATATCGTCCGCACCACCCATCTAGCGATGCAAAATGTACTCATCATTCACAGCGGCGGAGCCCAAGCATTGCCGGGTTTTGCACATCGATTTCACACCGACCGCTAGATTTCACGCGAAAAGGCCCACCGAGAAAACATATTTCACCAACCAAACCAAGATCAACACCAAACTAGCGCCCGCCCACAGCTTCACATCCGCATACCGCTCCCAACTGATGCCCAGCCGAAATTGAGTGTAATACAGCAAAATGCCCTTTTCGGCCCAAAATGCCAGCACGGTGGCGGCGGCAATGCCTGCTAAACCAAAGTATTGCATCAGCACCAAACTCAAAACGACATTGAGCACAAGCTCCACAGCGGCGCTCACCGTCATCATCCGCGTTTCCTGAAAACCGCGCACCACCGATTGTGGAAACATCAATCGAGGTATCGCCAACAAAAGGAACAAGTCAAAAATCGGTACAGCCTGCGGGAATCGATGCTTGAAGAAAAAGTCAAACAGGGGCCCACTCAGGAGCAGTAGCCCAATGCAAATTGGGAAGAGCATCATGATCAACCTGCTTGTGCTCTTTCGAAGTGCCTGGTAAGCCTCGTCAGTGTTCCCATCGCGCAGCCCAGCAGCAATCTCTCCTGCCCGCACGATACTCATTGAATTCGCGAGTAGCAGTACGAGCGGAAATTCCTTGGCTCCGTACCGAAAATCAACAAAATCATCTGCAAAAAATCGCTGAACCAGAAAGCCATCAACATATACAGCACTCTGACTCAACAAAGTCGCGAGGATCAAGGGTAGACTGATTGTCAACAGTGCCTTTCCTAACGGCATGCCAGCATCACGAAGGTTGCCTATCGATCGCATTTCCCAAAGGAGCACGACAAATTTGACCGCGCCCACGATGCACAGACTGATCACGATGCCTTTCAATCCTGCCCCTTGCCACAGGGGAATCAACACCGCCAATACATAGCCGATGCTGCCAAAGGTCCCCAGCGCCAATAGCTTGTGGCCCCGCGCATGCGCTATATAGATATAAGGTAAAATCTGAGTTGCAGTTTCGAGAAATAGGTAGGCTGCAAAAAAGGCGACGGCCATGTTGTCGAGTTCTGGGTAAATCCAGAAGCCGATGCCCAAACTTGCGAGGGCGCTTGCCGTCGCAAATGAGATTGCAAAACGAAACGTTCGCTGCAAGATGGCATCACTGCGTAACGGGTCCGACTTTTTTTGCAAAAGCAAATAGCCATCGAGTAAACCACCAACCCAAAAAAACGTCGTGCTCCCTCCGATGAGCATCAGTGTTTCAAACTGATCGATGAGCAACTGCGCGGCAAGCAGCCAAGTAAACAAGATCGCAACCAGCAAGATAGCCCCATAGCGCATCACCTGATACGCCTGAAAAGCAAAGGAAGGACCTTGCAGTATTGGTAAAATTGATTTAACTTTAATGCTCAAGCAGCTTTGATCTCAACGATAAGGAAGGAAAAAAGTAAAGCTAACTCGTTTTTTGGCATGTTGTTGGGGTGAAAAATTGTTCATTTTGCAAAACCCAATGTTTGAAAGTGCGTCATCGAAGCAAAGAATTTGACTCAGTTAAAAGCTTGCCCCTGGACACATTTTAATCATTTTTAACAATTTCGGTGGTTCAATCGCTTCCCTTGCCACCCCAACACTGCGTAATAGGACGAGATTATTTATGTTGTAGATATGCACTTACGTTTGCGATATTAGATTCATAATTTTAGGTAGGACATTAAAAACACATTGCCATGAATGCCTTGTTAGCACTTTTAGCCTGGTTGCTCGGAATCTTCACCCCCTCGCATGCGTCTGTAGACCAAATGCCAGGAACTGGCGCGGAGCCCACTTCGGAGTTTAGCGCCGATGACATCCACATCATGAACCACAACCCACGCACAGTGGTTGCTCTTGAAGACACTCACTTCAGGCCAAACCGCTAATCCCCGTTTGCCTGATTCATTGATCAAAGATAAAAGCAGAGCCTTAGCAATAGGGTTCTGCTTGTACGCTAACCGATACTATGAAGTGTGGTAGCCTAAATAGTACAAAAAACGATGTTTGTCGTGTTTTTGAGTCGGTTTTTTCAGGAAGTATTGATAAAAGCAGTGTAGATTGGAATAATTGCAAGTGTTCGTTTGCAAATATTTAATTAACTTTGTTCTTGATTTCTGAAAAATCTTAAATCTAATCTTTGTTACATTTTCGTATGAGTATGAAGAAATTTACTACACTCGCGCTTGCTGGTTTGGTAGCGTCTTCGGTTTTCGGGCAGCAGCCTGTCAAAACCAAAGCCGTCGCCACTCAAGAGCAGATCTCTGCAACTGCTCACAATGTGAAGAATCAAATGATCCTTCATGATGTTGAAAACCTGTCGATTGTGCGTGCAAATGTATTGCCCACAGCGCCTACGGTTTCTCCTAATGGTAAAATCGCTGCGGTAAGCCCAGTTTCTTTGGGTTCGGCCTCCAATGCTTTCACCATCTTGCGCCAAGAGCAAAACCAAGTTTTCGCTGATGAGAATTTGGACGCTGTTGGTTTCATCCACCGCAACAATGCTTCCGTTTACGGCGGCTCAAGCGGTAACGTCCGTTATGACCTTTCGATTGACGGTGGCACCACCTTCACCAACGATATCGGTACCCTCAACCCAACGTTGTCTTTGCCAGCTCGTTATCCAAACGCTGCCATCTACAACCCTACTAACAACACCAACCCACTCGCGGCTTGGCTAGTTACCTACACACCTACGCTTGGCACCCCAACTTGGGACGGTCACTTCAACGGTGTGAGCTTGCTTACACAAGGCACCATCACTCCCGCTCCTACCGAGCACTATGACTTCCAAGGTGATAGCACCTTGTTGCCTGGTGGTTTGGTGGAAGGTGTTTCTGGCGAATTCTGGGCAGCTGACTTCCTCTATGATGGCGCTGACATCACTGGCGAAATCACCATGTTCAAAGGCGTTGCTGGTTCTTCTGACATGACTTGGGCTCACGCTGGTTCGTTGTTCCCAAACCACAATACCAACTTTGATGGTACTGTGTATGCAGTTGGTCCAAACGTTTCCTTCTCCCCTGACGGTTCTGTGGGTTGGGTAGCATGGTTGGGTGACCTCGTCGGTGGCCGTGACTCTGCTTATCAGCCTGTGTTTTCCAAAACAACCGACAACGGTGCAACTTGGAGCACACCAGTCGAAATGCAACTGAACAGCGTTGCTTGGGTGGCAGACAGCCTCCAAAGCCTCTGGGTTGACTCTTTGGGTGCTCCAGCATCCGATGGTCGTGCAGCTTGCGCATTTGACTTTGACCTTACCGTCGACGGCAATGGCAACCCACACTTCGCTGTGGTGGTTTGCACAGGCCAAGACTACTCTGTGCAATCAGGCATCGCCAAGTTCATGGCTGACGTCTATAGCCCAGATGGTGGCGCAACTTGGGATATTGCTTACATCTCCCCAGTGTTGACCTTCCGCACCCAGACATTTGGCGCTACTGCTAGCACCGTGTCGATGGACAACAACACCCAAATCGCTCGTTCACAAGACGGTCAATACATCTTCTTCGGATGGGCTGACTCTGACACCGCTTTGGTGACTGGCAACATGAACGGTATCGGCTTTGGCGAATCTGCCAATAGCGCACCTAACCTCCGCGTCGCTGGTTTGAACACCGCTACATGGGAGCAAACCTACCCACAACTCGTTACCGATGGTGACTTGATCTGGGAAGGCCGCGCCCTGTTGCCTACGATGGCCCCAACAGCCATCAGCGCTGGCAACGGTTGCTTCAAATTGCCTATCGTGATTGCTGAAATGCCTGGTGCTGAGCCTATCGATCCTACCAACTTCTACTATTTTGGTAACGACGCTACGGTTTGCGCACAAAATTTCTGCTCACCAAACTCGATGTCACTTGCTTGGGATGCCTTCGCCTTCGCTGGCGCTACGCCTCCTTGCGCAGTTGGTGTCAAGAACAATGTCGAAAGCAATGTTGTGTTGGGCAATGCCTATCCAAACCCAACAGCTAACAACGCTGTGATCACTTTCGAATTGCCTGCTGTCAATACCGTCACCATCGACTTGGTGAACGCATTTGGTCAGCAAGTGGCTGTCCTCGCCAATGGCGAGTTTGCAGCTGGCGCTCACAAAGTGGTTGTGAACACTGAGAAATTGGCTTCGGGCGTGTATTTCTACAGCCTCCGCACCAATGACCAAGTGTTGAGCAAAAGACTTGTGGTGGCCAAGTAATTGGATCTCCAAAAGAAATGATAAAGGCTGCCCCACAAGGGCAGCCTTTATTTTTTTCAGCAGTTTCAACAGACGCCAATGCTGGCAAATTGATCGGAAATCCCGATAGATTGCAATGCACAATTGAAATTGATTTGCAAATCCATTGTCCTGAGTGATAATATTCATAAATTGAACTCACATCAACTTCAAGAATAATATGAGAAAGACTTTACTATTATCTACGCTTGCGCTATTGGGCTATGCGGGTACTGCGCAGGCACAACAGCCCGCACGCAAGTATGTTGCTACGCCTGAAATGCTGCAAAAGCGGGATACTTATCATCCCCTATTTGATCAAGTCGTCAATAGCTACAACGATGCGCACCTCTTGGCAGCACCCACTGTAGCTCCCGCACTCCCTCCAGTGAGCGTTGGCAAGATATCGGCGGTCAATCCTGTTGCACTTGGCACAGCTACCAATGCACTTACTTGCTTGCGCAGCGAGCAAAACCAAGTGGCCGTAGACAATGCTACAGATGCTGTGGTATTCATCCACCGCCAAGACATCAATGTCTGGGGAGGTGCTGGCACTGAAAATGGTAAGTATCGCTACGATATCTCCATTGACAATGGCGCATCTTTCAACAACGACATCGGCCCTTTGCAGTCGGTCTACACCAACTATGGTCGCTATCCCAATGTGAGTTTCTTCAATGAAACCGGCACGAGCAATCCTTTGGATGAAAAAATCGTGTACCAAGGCCCAACAAACCGCTTCCCAACACCGGGATGGATCGGTCAAGTCAATGGTCTTTCTGATGTCGTGACCTCGGGAGCTCCGACTACCGTCACTGAACACTATCGATTTGATGGGCAAAATGTATTGCTACCTGGTGGACTCTGCGAAGGTCTTCCTGGCGAGTTTTGGTCAGTTGAATTTGCCTATGACGGCACCAATCTGCTCGACTCCATCAGGGTACTCAAGGGTGTTTACAACACTGGCACGAGTGATATCGACTGGGGCGTCTTTGCTTTGATCGATCCAGGATACGACAAGAGCTTTGATGGCACGATCAGTGCGGTCGGCCCCAACATCGCATTCTCCCCTGATGGCATGACCGGCTACATCGGCATTCTCTCCAACGTGACTGCTGGCACCAATACCAACAATGAAACGTTGTTGCCGGTGGTTTGGAAAACAACAAACGGCGGCGCCACATGGGGATCAGCGATCGAGGTGGACCTCGATGCGATTCCATGGATCGCTGACACTTTGCAGACCCTGTGGATCGATTCGCTCGGCAATCCAGCATCTGACGGACGCGCGACAACCGCTTTCAATTATGACATGGTCGTCGATGGCAATGGAAATGTACACTTTGTCACGGTAATCGGAACCACCGCTGGTGGCTTTGCGATTTCTTCGGCCCTTGCAAAATTCTTGGGTGATGTGACTTCATCCGACGGCGGCGCTACATGGCAAGTGAGCTATTTGAGCCCAGTACTCACATTCCGCGGCACCTATGGCGGCGGCTCCGCTCCGATCGATATCGACAACTTTCCACAAGCCGCGCGTGACGATGCCGGCAACTATGTGTTCTTTACTTGGGTGGACTCTGATACCTCCCAATTTACGGGAAGCATGAATGGTATCGGATTCGGAGAATCAGCCAACCTGGCTCCCAACTTGCGCGCGGTCGCCAAGGACGTCAATGGCAATTCGCAGACCTACCCTAGGCTCATTACCGATGGGGACCTCATCTGGGAAGGCCGTGTCTTGAATCCTACCATGGCGCCTGTGGTGGTGATGAATGGTAGCAATGCACAATTGCCTGTTGTCGTCCTCGAATTCCTCCTAAACGACCCCAATGCGCAATCCAAGTTTTGGTACTTTGGAAACGACATCAGCTTTGACCTTAACAATTCCAACATCTGGTGCTATCAGCCATTGATGGATTTGGGCTGGACCGCTTTCACAACCCCTGGCTTCACGCCTGTTTGCGTCGTGGGCAACGACCCAGTTGATGGCAACAACCAAGTCGAGCTATATGACTGGTATCCAAATCCAACGAATGGCTTGGCAAAAATCGGTTTCGATTTGCCAGCTGTGATGGATGTGAAGATGCAAGTCACCAATATCTATGGCCAAATCGTCGCTACGTTGGTCGAAGGCGAACTGAATGCTGGCAAGCATGTGATGAGCCTCGAAACGAGCGCATTGGCTACAGGTGTCTATTTCTGCCAATTGCAGGCAGGTGACAAGACCTACAGCAAAAAATTGGTCGTGACGAAATAAGACTTCGTTTGCGATAAAAAAGGAACGGCTGCCCACAAGGTAGCCGTTCCTTTTTTTCTTGTCATTCTCACAAAAAATACATTACTTGTATCATAAGCTCTTTTTTTCCAGAGCCGGGTTCGCGGATCGTCGCCTCAATCAGCAGATATGTCCTTTGATCCTGTCATTTGTTTGCCCCAGGTAGATCGTCTCAATCGCATTTCTATTCGAGCAAATGACCGAAGCTAGGATCGTGATTTTGGGAATATATCTAAATCCGCGGCCCGGACTTTTTTCCTGCCTAGATTTTTGCAGCTTGAAAGTGATGCAATTCTGGAGCAAATATTCATCACCAACTAACTTTTTCACTCGGTTACTAATAATTCCTTATTTTTGGAGCATTAGAATTCAATAATCCCGTATTCATCCTATGGCTTCAGAAGCACCAAAAGGCATTAACACTGGCAGGATCATCATGATCGTCCTCGGAGCAGCACTTGTTGCAGCACTCGCCTTTTTCATGTACAAGTACTATGACCTCAAAAAGGTCACTGAAGAAAAGGATCTCAATATTGAGAACCTCACTGCTGAAATTGAGCAAATAGAGACCGATTTGGACGATTACAAAGAGGATCTCGAAAACAAGGACATGGCGCTCGAGGAAAAAGAGCGGCTTTTGGCTGAGAAGGAGCAATTGCTGGTTGATAAGCAAAAAAAGATCGATCAACTGGTCAAAAGCAACAAAATCTCCCAATCTGAAGCTGAGCGCCTCAGGGGTAAAGTCGAGGAACTGGAGTTTTACATCAAGAAGTACCAAAAGGAGATTGATGAACTCAAAGTGCAACTTGCCCAAAAGGAGGAGCAAATTGCAACGATGGGCGGCACGATCGATACCATCACAGGTAAGCTACGCACCACCCAAGGACGATTGGATGAGACAACCTTCCAATTGGAAACCGCCAAAATATTGAATGCAAGGCCATTCTATTACTACCGCACCAAGACGAGCGGCAAGGAAATCGAAGAGACCTCGTTCAGGGTCGGTCAATTGGATGGCATGAAGATCTGCTTTGACATTAACCAAAACCTCGCTGCAGACCGCGGAGCCAAAGAAGTCTATTTGCAAGTGAAAGGTCCTGATGGCAAAATCATTCGTGACGAAGCCAAATCCGGCTTTTTCCCAGCAAATGGCGAAAACCTCCCCTATTCCAGCAAGACGACCATCAATTATGACCGTGAGGCCATGAAAGTCTGTGTCACATTTGACAAGCCAAGTACCTATGAATACATCAAGGGCGACTACAAAGTCATCGTGTATTGTGAAGGCTACGACATCGGCAATTCAAAATTTGTTGTGAAGTAATTTGCATACTGAGATTTCAGGAAGCCGCGAGTTTGCTTGCGGCTTTCTGGTTGAAGGGTAAAATACAATGGCAGAAAACACTCCCAAAGCCTTCGGAACAGGCAAAATCATTTCCATCGTTGTGATCGCCGTGCTTGTGGCGACTGTTTTGTTTCTCGTGATCCAAAACTTGTCGCTCAAAAGTGATGTAGACGACAGCAAGGAAACCGCAGAGGGCCTCACATCCGAAATCGAGGCGGTCGAGAAACAGCTCGATGAGTATGAATATGCCCTCAAAGACAAGGATTTGGATGTCGAGCGCAAGCAGCAGATGCTCAATGAGCGCGACTCTTTGATCCAAGACAAGGACGATAGGATCGCAAGTCTGCTCAGCCGCAACAAAATCTCACAGCAAGAGGCCGAGAAGCTGCGCGGCCGCGTGGAGCAATTGGAGCACTACGTGAAAAAATACCAAGGCCAAATCGACGTGCTCAAAGTGGAGCTGTCGCAGAAGAATGCGCAGATCGACAGCCTTCACAATGTCCTCGGCATCACCCGAGATAGCATGAACAGTACGACCGATGACAACCACAGGCTCATCATCAAAAACAAAGCAGGCCAAAAGCTGAATGCCCATAGCTTCGCTTTCTTTCGGTTCAAGCAAAGTGGCAGCACCGTGCAAGAAACAGAGTTTCGTGCTAGCCAATTGGATCGCTTGAAAATCTGCATCGAGATTGCCGAAAACGTGATCGCACTCAAAGGCGAGAAAATCGTCTATTTCCAAGTTTTGGATGCAAAGGAGAATGTCGTCAGGGATGAAAGCAAAACCGGCTTCTTCAAAAACAACGGCGAGGACGTCCCCTACTCTGCCATGACCAAATTGCAGTTTGACAATGCGGCCACGGAAGTCTGCGCAGAGGTGGCACAACCCAATCAGAAGTATGTATCAGGCAGCTATACGGTAAGAGCCTTTTGCGAAAAATTCGAGATCGGTCACTCGGCTTTTGAAGTGAAATAGATCAACGTGAGACCGCTTGGTCCAACACCGATTGCAGCAAGGCAAGGATGTCTGCCGCAATCTGGACACGGTCAAATTTTTCCGCTGCCAATTGACGGCCCCGCGTGCCCATTTCCAGCCTAAATTGTGGATCATCTGCAAGCCGCAAAATGTTGTCAACCATTCCCTCCAAGTCTCCCATTTGCGACGAAAGACCGCAGGCATATTCCTCCAAATACCGGGCTTGCCAACCTTGATAGTTGATGACCACCGGTAAACCGCTCGCCAAGTAATCGTAAAATTTATTGGCGCTATTGGCTTCCAACACGGGAAACGGCGCAAATGTAACGACGCCAATATCGGCGGAGGCAAGGAAGTCTGCGACCAGCTCCTTGGGAACCGTCTGCACAAATTTCAAATTGGTGACGAGCAGCTCAGCTGCAAGCCGCTGCACGTTATCCAAATCATTGCCACCGCCCAAAATCGTAAACTGGATATCGTCGCGCCCGAGGGCTTGCAGGCGTTTGCAGACCTGCACGATCACACCCGCGCCATTCGCGCGGCCGACGGTACCTGTATAGATCACATGGGTATGGGCGCGCACTGCGCGCGCCACAAACGGGAATGCTTCCAAGTTGGTGCCGTTGTAGCAGACATGCACCTTGTTCCGAGGCACCCCGTGTCTCAAAATCTGATCCTTCATCCCATCCGAAAGGGCGACCACGGCTGCCGCCGCTGCATAAATCTTGTTGGTGCGGCGGTCGAGCCATCGCCGCAACAGACCGTTGCGCAACATGCCCATACCGATGGGTACATCGGGCCATACATCGACAGTCTCAAACACAAATGGCACCTTCCAACGGCTGCTCAGTCGTCGGCCCAACTCACCAACGGTGGGCGGGGTCGATGAAGCATAGATGATTTCCGGCTTTGGCAATCGCTTGCCAGTCGTCCATGCGCGCCTGTAAAACTCAAGGAAGGCACGCACCCGCTGTCCAAAACCCATCCGGTGTGCATAGTCCACGTTCAAAGCAATCACCTCGATTCCGGCGAAATGCATCGTGCGATGAGACTCTGCAAATTTGAGTGCATCAGGAAAATAGGCCGTCGACGTGAGCATGGTCACCTGATGACCGGCGGCTACCCAAGCCTGGGATAGCTCCATCGATCGATTGTTGCCAGACCCTCCTGGCGGACAAAAGTATTGATGGAGATAGAGGATATGCATGCTAGCGTTTGGCTTTTTGAAGCCGAAGGTCAATCCAATCTGGATTCAAAATGCGATTGAAAGGGTAGTTGCATCGTAAAAATGGCCGTTGATTCCTTAGGAATGGTGCTGAACCTCTTCAGGAGCAAGGTCTTCTTGCTTGCGCTCCTTGAAGGCGCGCTCAAAAGTGCGTGAAAACCGACGCTTCGCAAGCCCGATCCGTTCGCCTTTTTTATACAACCAGAAAAATATTGCAAAACTCACGACGATGTAAGCAACAAATACAGCCGTCTGCCACACGCTCCACGTGAGCAGGTAACGCAACCCAAATACTGTCAGGCAGCCCGAAGCCAGCGAAATCAGGCCCAAAAGGAAAGGAACCCATTTTTCAGGGACGCCCAGATAGGTCATGTGGTGCGTGAGGTGATCCTTGCCGCCCACAAAAGGCGACTGCCGTCGCATGAGTCGAGCGATGGTCACAAATGTCGTATCCATCATCGGCACCAAAAACAGCATGATCGGAGCGATTGCCCGCACCGACCATGGATAACTGTGCCCGTCCATTTCAAAATTCCAGAAAAACTTGATCCCGATCACAGCCAACAATGCACCCAGGAACTGACTGCCTGTATCTCCCATGTAGATCTTGGCAGGTTTCAAATTCATGATCAAGAACCCGATAAACGACCCTGCTGCTGCGATCAAGGTGAACAAAAATGGATTGAACTCTGCACTTCCCCCAAAAACGGTGATGCGCATAATCGTCACCGCTACTATCGTGAGCGACACCGATCCAGTAACCCCATCCATATTGTCGAGCAGGTTGATGCTATTCATGATGCCGACCACCCAAAACAGCGTGAGAAAGTGATCCACGGGCCAAAAACCAAACAAATTGATTCCCATGCCAAAACCGATGAGAATCATGCCGCAAGCCAACTGACCCAAAAACTTGATCAGAGGTTTGGTTTCATAAGCATCGTCATGCAGGCCGATGAAAAAGCCCAATGTGACAACACCCAAGGTCACCAAAAACTCGCGATCGAGCGCCAAGCTGCGGTGCTGTGTGAGCAAAAAGACCAAGCCAGCGACGAGAAAGGTAATGTAAAAGGAAAAACCACCCACTGTTGGTTTGGTCGTGCTCGCCCACCTTACAATGTTTTCATTCTTGTATTGCGTGCCGATGTTGCGCGAATACTTGTACATGAAAAGATTGAGTAGGTAAGAAAACCCAGCAGAAGCAATGACAAGAATCGAAGCTAAGAGATACACGCTCTTGTGGTTGATAGTCTACCTCAAATCTACGAAAAAAAAGGGGGTGCCCAACTGCTTTGGGCTTTCATTGCAAGCATTTCGGTGAAATAGACGTGTCGCAACATCGACCATTGAATTGAAACGACGAATGCGCTAGAAATATGCCTTAAGCTGCACGCGCCCAGTATGCAAGGTTTTCTTGTCTTGCGATGCCCGTCCATCGTAAGTGAGGCCCAATTCTAAGGTCTTACTCAGATAAATCGTCGAGAAAACCTGCCAAATTCCATTGAAGCCGGGCTGTAAACTCTCGCGAAGTTCGTATTCTGCTGAAAATCCAGCCTCGCCGGCTTGTTTCACCTTCACAAGTTCCAATTTCGCAAAGATGTTGTTGCGATCCTTGAGATTCCACTTGGCATCAAGCGTAATCTTGTGCAGCGTCACACGCGCCACGTCCAAACTATCGCTGGTATTCACCTTGTGCTTGTATTCATAACCGGTGGTAAGGCGCAACTTGCGACTCAGTTGAAAATTCAGGTGCGGCTTGACTTCCCAAAAATCGATGTTGAAACTGCGCGAATCAAAATTGGCGGCCTTGCTCACCTTGTTGCCGATCTGGAATTCGTTTTCCAAACTCTTACTCTTGCCAAAGTTGATGCGTTGATCGCTCCCCCAAAACCGCAGGCCACGCGTCTCGTTGCCGCTCACAAGGAAAAGCTTGCTTTTGTTGTCGCCATAAGAAAGCTTCAAGTCGCCAATCGGGTCATTGCGAAAGAAATAGACGTCTTGCCGCAGCGTGTATTGGGCATCCAGCAAGCTAGTATCGCCAAAAACATTGCCCAGATTGACCAAGTAGGAATCAAAATTGTTGCCAGCTGCCTTTTTTTGCGTCACCCTGAAGTTGGTGATGGACGACGTGTTGCGCACTGTTTCCAAGATTGGATTTTTGGTACGCTTGAGCGCCTTTTTGAAGTCTAGTTTGAAGTTTCCGGTGAAATTGAGGGCTGTCGTTGGGAACAATTGCGTGGAGGGAATCAAAATGCGAACGTAGAAATTGCTGCGGTTGGGGTTAATGCTGTACTGAAACTCGTCGAGCGACTGCACGCCGTTGCTGTCTGAGTCGATCCACTCATAGTCGCCCTGCCCCGGGTAGACTTCGATATAGGCTACCTGCTTGCGGGCTACTTGTTCCGACGTGACCTCATACAGCAAGTTGCTGAAAATCAAACGATTTTTCGTGAAATAGGACCCTTGGAAATTGGTGATCAGCGTCTGGCTATTCACCAAGCCTCGGTCGATAAATTTGCCATCCCGCACCTGGAAATTTCGGAGCGAGGAGGTGTTTTGCAAGCTCAGGCTGGGAGCCGGCGTCCAGATGACCTTCATGGCGCCAGTATTGGCGACCGATTTTTCCCGAAACGCGGAGTCGGCCTGCTCCCACTCCTTGCGGTAATTGTAATAAACGCTCAGGTCGAGTTTGTCGTTTTTGATGGTCTTGAAGTAAGGCTTCAGATCCAAAAATCTAAACGCGCCCTCTTGAGCGACTTCTGACTTCAGCTTGCTTTTGTCTTCCAGCCACAATTCCAGGCCAGGCCTGAGCTTGCCGAGGTCCTTGTGGATGTCGCCATTGTGGCGCGTCCACCGGGAAAAGATGTCGTCGACACGGTCTTGTGTGGAGACTGTCGTGAATGTGTATTTGCCCTGTACCCAACGGTGGCTGCTCTCAATCTCATACAATTGCTTGAATGAAAAATAGCGCGATCCAAAGGTTCGGATGCCGTCATTGACCAACATCCGCAGGCCCTTACCATATTTGAACTCGGCCGTGGCCTCGCTCACATTTTCATTGAGTCGCTGCCCGAGATCGTCAAAATTCCATTCTCGACCATATTCCACCTTGTACACACGGTCCAGGTTGGTATAGCCCTCACCCACATATCGATGGCTCAGGTCCAGGCGCATGCTCAGCGAATCGGTGAGTCGCATCGCATCGACTTTCAGGCCAGTTTTGTTGGCGAGATCGGCATTGTCGCCGTCGTCGATCGGCGAGAATCGATTTTTGTCGTTGCTGCTCACCGCTGTTTCGGTATAGGCCGTTGCCTTGCTGCTCAGCTTGTATTCAGCCCCTACATCGAGCACTTGCAGGAGCTTGGCGGGCACGAGTACCCGCACGGGCGCATAGTCGCCACGCGAGCGCTGCGACGCGCTGTCGGGTGCGATCCATTTGAAAACGGTGCCGTTCACCAGATTTTCATCACGTATGTAGTCGCCATTGCCGATGCCTACGTTGGTGAATGTGATGCGGTAGACGGCAGTCGCTTGATTGCTGCTGAAGCGATAGGCTTGATAATTGCGCCCAAAGACGATCGTGTCGACTTTCATATAGCGCACCGCAGAGGGATTGTCGGGCGGCCCCACGCTGTCGATGCCTGAGACCGCGGCCAGGTTCAGATTGTCACCTGCCTTGCGCAAGGTATCAAGCTCTGTGGTCGTAAATGGCCCCTCGATCGGCGCATTTTGATTGTCGGCATCGCGGCCATAGCTGCCTTTGATGTTCAGTTTGTTCTTGAGCATGGACGCGCCAAAGTCTGCAAAAAGCAGCGAGCGGTTGTAATTGCGGTCGGTATACTCAAAGTCGACGACGATGCGCGTGGCGCTCGTCACCATGCGCTGCGCGGTGAACTTGAGTTCGCCGGTGTTGTAGTCGATCACGTAATCGTTGCCCTCGCCGCGCACCATGGGCACGCCGTTGTAAAACACTTTTTCGCTGCCAGCAAGCACGATAATGAAGCGCTCGCCATTCTTGCCCGTGAGGCGGTACGGGCCCTGCACGCCCTCGCGGCCTTGGAAACTATTGGTGTGAAACTTGCCCTTGGCGACGGCGGCATTGATGCCAGCATAGCCCTTTTGTTCGTCGCGCACTTTGAAGCCTATGCCCTGCACGTTGCGGTAAAAATTGGCGAATTGTGTGCCTTTGTGGTCGATCTCAAAGTCGCCGAGGATCACGCGGTCGTCTTTGCGGATGAGTTGGATGAAGACTTTGTCGAAGTCATTGATCTGCTGCGTGGTGCCGTCGGGTTGTATGGGAATGGATTCGTCAGTGATAGCAGCCTGCAGCTTGAGATCGTCGCCAAGGTCGCCCTCCAATTGCAGGCGCAAGCCACTATTCACACTCAGGCTCTGATTGTTGCCGACAGACAGGCCGCGTGAGATGCTACCGCTGCGCCTGATGGTACTCGGCGACAAGACCACCTGATCCTTGCCTTGATAATATTGCTCGACAAAAATGTCCTTTTTCCCACCGACCGAGTCTGTTTTGACCCGAAAAGTGCGCAATGCAAAACGCTGTTGCAAAAAATTGGGAAAGTAACGGAAGCTCGCGCTAGCTTTTTTGCCCTCGTAGGCGCTGTCGCGCAGCAAGAGCCATCCTTCGTGTACATTGAGCGTGTAGGCGCCTTCAGGGATCGTTTGCCCATCCACCCGCAGCTTGAAGGTATAGGGCACAAGGTGTTTTTGCGGCAAACGTAGGGTATCTCCTACTTTGAGGCTGAGCGAGTCTGTGGCGAATTGAGAGTTTTGAGCCCATTGCCTGCAGGGAATGAGCAGGAAAAAGGCCATCAGCCATAACCAAGGCAGCCGCCTAGGCTTTGGGCAGCTCCACAAAGAAGCGTGTTCCTTTTCCGACTTCACTTTCAAAATAGATCTTTCCTCCTGCGCCTTCCACGATCTTTTTTACAATTGCCAATCCCAAACCCATGCCCGAAGACTTGGTGGAAAACCTTGGCTCAAAAATCCGGTTGCCGATGTCCTCCGGAATTCCCTTGCCATTGTCCTCTATCATGACCCGAGCCACGTCACCTTCGAGTCGCAACTGAACCAACACCCTGCCCGATGTATGCTCTATCGCCTGTTTTCCATTCTTGATCAGGTTGTTGAACACACGCGAGAGCTGGTCACGGTCGGAAAATACGGAAAATTCCTCTTGGGGCATATCCAATTCCAATTGCACGTCCCCCTCGTGGGCGTAGAGGTCATAAACTTCTTGCAACACGCCCTGCAAATCAAATTTTGTGCGCTGCGGTTCGGGCATGTTTGCAAATTGGGAGAATGAGTTGGCGATGTTCACGAGCGACTCGATCTGCACGAGAATGGTGTGGGTCACCTTCTGAAAGAGGGTATTGAGTTTCTCATTCGCGGGCTTGTCGCCAGACCAAGTACGCACGAGGTGCTGCACGCTCAGGCGCATCGGCGTGAGCGGATTTTTGATTTCATGGGCTACTTGGCGCGCCATTTCCTGCCAAGCCATCTCGCGCTCACTGCGCGCGAGTTTCTCTTCTGACTGCGCGAGCTTTTTGAGCATCTCGTTGTAGGCCTCGATGATCTCACCGATCTCATCGCTGCTCCCCCACTCGATCGGCTCATTTTGCCGCCCCAGATTGGTATCGTGCAGTTTCTTGCTCAGCAAGCCCAGTGGCCGCACGATGCTGTTGGAAATCACGACGGCCACGATGCCGATCGCTAGGAAAATGAAGACGTAGATGTTCACGAGCAGCGTGAGCAGGCGCAAGCTTTGCTCATTGACCTTCTCTTGATTCTTGTAATACGGAATGTTCAGGAAGCCCACAATCTTGCGATCGTCGCTCATGATGGGATAAAATCCGCTGAAATAACTCACGTTGCCGATGCGGTCCTCGATCACGACATCTGAAACGGCGCCGGTGCGGATGGCGCGATAGACTTCTGGGTTCATGTAGCGGCTCGTGAGGCCGAGCTCAAAGATCGAGGGCTGCGTCGTGAGGTGCAGCTTGCCATTGCTGTAATAGATGTTGATGTCGTTGCCGAATGCTTTTTCGATGGATCCGAGACGCTCGTCGAGCGTCTCGCGCAGGTTCTGAAGCAATCCGCCGTGCATCGCCGAGTAGGATGTCGAGTAGCGCCGCAGTTTCAGGTAGTCCTCACGCACATAACCCGCTATTTGCTGGGTTTGGGTTTGCAAATCATTCCGAATATCCGTGAAAATATGCTCTTTGATATAGGGAGACAGGAAAAACACAACGATGAACAGCGGCAAGACAGACAATACGAGAAAAAATGCTTGGATTCGGGACTTGAGACTCAAGTTTCGGAAGCTCATCGGTTGTTTTACCATCTTCACCAACCAAATCGGCAACATGAGGGCGATCGAGGATAGGATAAAGAAGTAAAAGATGTAGGAAAAGACGTTGACGACATCAAATGCGCTCAAAACATGCCGCCTGATGTCGACAATCTTGTCATTGGCGACCTTTTCGTAGAGGTGCTGATATTGATTTTGGCGAACGTAGGTGTAGGTATTGGTGCCGTCCAAGGCGGGGCCAGCATAAAAAATCGGAAAAGGATCCACGGCTCGCTTGCGAAACAGGCGATTTTCCTTGTACACGGCAAAGTCATACTCGTTGGCAATCAGGGCCTTGTTGCGCACGTGGTCATCGAGCAGCAATTGCGGGTAGAGGCGATTGGGGAGAATCTCGGTCGGCAGCAACTCTACCCAGACCACCATGCTACCGAGACTGCGCAGCAGCAAGTCAAATTGCCCAATGTAAATATTCTCAAAAAGCCCTTTGTAATACTTCACCAAATACAAACCATCCGTCATGGTCGTTGTGCCTAGCTGGGCCAGACTAGGATCTGAGTTGGGTGCCAGGTAGGGTCGGTGGTCATCGGTCTGATCGACAATCGTGTCGTCGCGGTAGATGAAGATGCGCACCTCGTATCCTTTGAAGCTCGATTCAAAAAACTGCTCTTTGAGCCTGCGGCTCAGCCCTTTCATCTCGGTGTAGTCCAGCAAAAATGCCTCTGACTCCACCTCGCCCACCACGCGTTCAAAGACAAACTCTGTGATGAGGTCATGGTCATCACTTTGCTGATCGGCAACGCGTTGCATCTCCAAGTTTTCCCGATTGTCGTTGCCTTTCACGATGCCCACCATCGTGAGCAAGCTGAACATCAAAATCACGAGTAAAAAATTGGGCAGGTCGAGCGTGAACAGGTGGGTGCGCGTGGTGCGTGCATAGATGAGCAAGCAGATTCCAAACACGACCGGGACTGAGATCAAATAGGGCAAGTCCCACCCCATCCAGAAATAGGAAAATGAGAGCAGCCATGCCAGCGAAAGCGCCACCTTGCCCCATGGCCGGTTGCGCCTCAAGAAATGGAAGCAAAACCGCATCAATTCCAGCAAAATCAGCAACCAAGCCACAAGCGCGGCGCCCAGCATCCCAAATGCTACGTAGCTGTATATGTCCAGTTGGAAGACATTTTCAAACTCAAAATTGATCACCGAGTGCTCAATGACATTTTCCACAAATGAGAAAAACCAACGCGTGAAGAGCACGCAAAGCGTCAAAATGCCGCATTGCAGCGTCCAGGCAACCATTTCGTTGGCGAGTGCCTTGTTGTACAACTTGGAGATCCAGCGGCGGTAGGTGCGCAAGACTAGCCAAGTTGTAAGCAGTAGCACCAGCACGTTGATGAGCAAATCGCCGAGTGATGGCGCATAATCACCGATCGCCAAAACCACTGGCGAAAAAAGCTCGGTGTTTAAATAGGCATTTGGCCAGCCCAGTTGGAAAATGAGCACTCGAAAGAGCCCCAAAACAATCAAAAATGGCCATATTCCCGAGACGCGCAACCTTCCCAGCTGAAACCAGCGGTGCGCAAGTGCCAAGTAGAGCCAAATGAAACACAAGACGATCATGCCAGCAAAAAGCAGCAGGGTTTCCAAGCGCATGCCTTGCGTGAAGACCATGAGGTCGGGAACCTTGAGGCAAAAGACAAAATTTTCGCCCGCATCAAACAGTCGCACGCCCCCCGGCACCTGCCGCATGTGTACTTCAAACTTGCTGATGGCAGCAGCCACGGCTGCCAATTGCCCGTAGCGTCCCAAAAAAATACGGTGCGGCAAAAAGGTATTTTCAACCTTGTAGTCGACGACGACGGGGATTAATGTAATGATCTGATGAGCGGCCGCCTCGTTGCGCAGCAGGTAGTAGATCTTGTTTTTGTCTTGCAGTGTGCGGCGATTGGGGTAGCTGCAGAGGTCCTTGATGATGCGTGGCGAAGGCATCAGCTCCGAATTGTTCCAGTCAATCAACTGACAATCACGGTCGAGCGCCATGCGCACGACCTCCGTACCCGGCCCTAGGCTGCGTTGCTCATTGTAGGCACTGGCAATTTTTTCAGATGCATCGGCCGTTTCTTGGACCAGCGTAGCAAAATCAGCTTGAAGGTCTTTTTCCAGGTCTCGGATGCGCGTACTTTCCGTGCGCTGCATATCCCAGAGCGTCATCGCTGCGCCTACGACGCCCATGAGAAGGGCTGTCGCTAGCAAAATGAGGCCGCGCCTGAAGGAAAACCGTCTCATGCGGTCAATTTACGGATTATTTGCGATGACCTAGTTTTCTGAAAAATACCGATTGCTGGAGATGCCCGTCTCGCTGTAGGGCGAACGCATCCCACTCAGGCCCTTGTCCAAAAAGGATTGAAACTCATCCTTCAAATAAACCGGAACCCGGATCGAATGCCGCTCAAATTGCAAGTGCTCCTCTGCCACGATAAATGTCACGCTGATGTTGGGGTAGTCGGGCACCACATAATAGTCCACGATATCGCTCCAAGCCAATAGCCGCACATTGCTGCGCAAGGGCAAAATACCTTTGCTCAGGATCACGCCAGTCTCCATCACCATCTGCACCAGCATGTTGCGCATACCCAAGTAAACCATCGCCAATCCCAAAACGGTAAAATTGCAGCAAAGCCCCAAATTGAGAAATTGCCGCACGTTGATGCCGGGAAAACGAATCGGATCTAGGTAACCAAAATAGGTGAAGATGCAGGATACGCCCACGATAAACAGCACCAAGGCCACGACAAAAAAGATAATCGTGAGCAATACCATCTCAGATTTGGGCCAAGTGAAAACGGGTTTCCCTAGGCTTTTTTTGTACCAAAAGGAAAGCACAAGCATACTAGGTGCGATGAGAACCGCAAACACCAAGCTCAAATTGAGCATCAAATCGATCAGATCAGCAGCCATGTGCTCTACAGATATGCTATTGCCTCACTAAAATTATACAATTCCTATCAAAAAACGAATCCTTGACGACAATATTTCAATAAGGCTGGGAATGTGACGGCTTTCCTAGCAGCCTCAATATCAATGCATCAATCAGGACAAGTACGCGTTTTTCACCAAATAATTCCGCACATAATCGTCCACACCTTCTTCCAAGGTCGCAAAGCCGCCCGTGTAACCAGCCGCCAGCAATTTATGCATGTCGGCTTCGGTAAAATATTGGTATTTGTCACGAATATCGGCCGGTGTGTCGATGAATTCGATCTGTGGATCACGCCCAAGGGCCTTGAAAACCGCAAGTCCCAAGTCCAAAAAGGTGCGTGCATGCCCCGTTCCAAGGTTGTAAATCGCCGAAGCGGGCTTTTGCGTGAGTAAAAATTGAATCACCCGAATCAGATCCTTCACATAGACAAAGTCCCGCAATTGCTCCCCATCTCGGTATTCCGGGCGATGGGAACGAAACAGTTTGAGGCTGCCATTTGCCTGAATCTGTCGATAGGCGTGCAAGATCACACTTCCCATGCGCCCCTTGTGGTACTCATTGGGGCCATAAACATTGAAAAATTTGAGCCCAGCCCAAAAAGTAGGCGCCTCGGGTTGCAGCAATGCCCATTTGTCAAACTCATTTTTGCTCTCGCCATAGGGATTGAGCGGATGCAAATCCGGGATGAGCGCATGGTCATCCACAAATCCCAATTCGCCCTCGCCATAAGTCGCTGCGCTGCTCGCATAGACAAGCGGGATCTGCTGTGCCGCACATAGCCGCCACAGCTGCTGCGAATAGCTCAAATTGAGGTGATCGAAAATGCGTCTATCCATTTCGGTGGTATCGGTGCGGGCCCCGAGATGAAAAATGAACTCCAC
>JANPHP010000156.1:0-10103 GCA_031424495.1 Bacteroidota bacterium
TCAGCGATCAATGGTACCATCCTTATATTGAGACCTTTGCGGCTTGGGACAGCACGCGCGGCGATCACACCGTCGTCGTGGGCATCATCGACACGGGAATCGACTATGGGCACCCTGAGTTTCAAGGGCAAATCGCGGTGAATCCCGCCGAGGACCGCAATGGCAATGGCACCTTCGAACCCTGGCCCGACACGCTGAGCGTGAGCGGATTGACGGGAGATTTTGACCGGATCGATCAAGACGGCAATGGGTACACCGACGATGTGATCGGCTGGGATTTTACCGATCAGCCGCGCAGCCCTTTTGGCGGGGATTACCTTTTTGAGGATGCCAATCCGAATGACGACAACAACCATGGCACGCTGGTCGCGGGCATCGTCGCCGCGCGCGCCGACAACAATTATGGAGGCGCAGGCATCGCGCCGGCTTGCAAGCTCAAGATCCTGAGGGCATTCAGCGGCAGTGGAGCTGGCGAAGACGACGATATTGCGCGGGCCATCGTCTATGCCGCCGACAACGGGATCAAAATTCTGAATTTCAGCTTTGGGGATATTTACCCGAGCCAAATGATGCATGAAGCGATCCGTTATGCCTCCCAAAAGGGCGTGGTGATGATCGCAAGCGCGGGCAATGGCACAGGTGACAACCTGCACTATCCCAGCAACTTTGACGAAGTGATCGCCGTGAGTGCCTCGGCCCTCGGCTTTGGTGACGACACCGAAATATTGTGGCCGCTAAGCAGCTACGGGCATGCGGTAAGCCTCTGCGCACCCGGGAGTGGCATCTACGCGCCCATCGTGCGCGATACCTCCAACGAGGAGGATTTTGACTATTTCAGCGGCACGAGTACATCGGCACCGATGGTCTCTGCTGCGGTGGCCCTGCTGTTTTCGCAGCGGGGTGCTTGCAGTCCGCAGGAGGTCAGGGGCATTCTCACGAGCAGCGCCGACGACATCGGCGAGGCGGGTTGGGACCACTTCACAGGTGCAGGAAGGCTCAATATTCGCAAGGCATTGCAGACTGTGGGCGCATCGGATGTGCAAATATTGTGGCCGCAAAATGATGCGGGTAGTGCTGACAACACCGTTCCGATCGTGGTGACGGCCTTGGATCCGCAGTTTGTGAGCGATCGATTGGAATACCAAGCAGGTACGGCAGGCGATGACACTTGGCTGCCCATCGGCACGGATATCTTCCAGCAAAACCTGCGCGACACGGTCGCAATCTGGAATATTGCCTCGCTGAACGACGGGGATTACACCCTGCGTCTGCACATGCAAAAATCCAATGGCAGCACCGCCGAGGACCGCATTCGTTTTGTGGTCGATCACAGCCCCCCCACGCTCGAGCTGCGGCAAGTGGCCCATGCCTGGGACAATGAGCAGCGCAAGGTCTTGTGGGTGTACCGCGCAGGCGATCGCAGCACGGTGACGCTGCATTACAAACCACTGACAAGCAGCACATTTCGCGCGCAAGTCAATGACCGCATCACCCGCCATGGCAGCTTTTTGCTGGGCATTGAGGACCTGAGCGCCGGGCCATTTGCCTACTACCTGAGTGCCAAAAATGAGGCTGGATTAGAGTCCGTGACGGCCTTGGATACCTTTATTTTTGATCCGCAATTTGTGCCGCTTTCAGGTTTTGATACCCTCACCTATTCGGTCCCGATGGGCTTCTACGCGGGCAAGACAACAGATTTTGACAACGACGGCCTCCAAGAGGTCGTCATGAGCGAATACACTGACAATCTGGGCTTTGGGAAGCTGAAATATTATGAATACAATGCCACACAATTCACTGCGGCAGATTCGCTCAATTTCAAAAACATCCTCATTCCCAAAGATGTCGCAGACGCAGATGGCGATGGGTTGCAGGAATTGTTATGCTCAGTGAATGACTCGCTCTACATCGTCGAGCAAGCCACGGTCGGCGCCTATCCGCAAAACATCATTTACAGCAATCTGAACAATGATTTATTCGCAGCCCGCTTCGCAAACGTGGATGCCGACAGCGAATTGGAATTGCTGGCCAAGGATTTTGAAGACTATAAAGTCCTGAATCGCAACGGCGGTGGCGGCTATGATGTGACGCAAACCTTGGCCGACAACAGCGGCAATTACATTGGGTCGGTTGCGCCGCGTGCATTGGTGGAGGATTTTGATGGCGATGGACTTGCAGAAACCGTTTTTGGTGACTTTGACGGGGATTTACTGATCTATGAGTTCAACGGCAGCAGCTATGTGCGCACCTTTTTGGACACCACCAACCTCACGAAATCAGGGAGTTCCCTTGCGTCTGGCGACTTTGACGGAGACGGCATACAGGAGATTTTTGTTGCAGTGCATACTTCCCTGAATCGCAATGAGATAGACTTCGAGTACGAGCCGCTGTACTGGTGGTTGCGCATATTCAAAGCCACGGGCAATGATCAATATGCCGTCGTGTGGGAGGATTTTCTCTTTGACATCGACACCGAGGAATACAATGCAGTGACCGCTGGCAATATCGATACCGATGCGGCTGATGAATTGATTTTCACCACCTTCCCGCGGACCTATATCCTCGATTTTGCTGCTGGAAATTATGGCATGTCGTGGTTTCATTATGGCGACTTGGCGACGCATCACCTTGTGGGCGATTTTAATGGGAATGGCGTGAATGAGGTGGCGATCGGCCGAGGGGACAAGGCTGTGTTTTGGGAGCAAAACTTTAACTATCAAGGGCCACAACCTGTTGCATTTTTGGATGGATATGTTGCTGGCCCTGCAAAGGATATATTGCGCTGGTCAGCAAGTGCAAATGCAAGCAGTTACCGCATCTGGCGCGGCCCGATCTCGGGCAATGGCAGCATTCTTATCAACCTGATCGACAGTACTTCCAGCTTAGGATATGTCGATAGCGTCGGATTGGTCTCGGGCACGAATTACCTGTATGTCCTAGAGAGCAAAAACAGTGGACTCACGCCGCAATACAGCCCATTTTCCTACGCCATTGTATTGCGCCCGCATGCCCTCGGCCGGTTGGACTCGGTGGTCGCGACAGGCCCGCAACAGGCCAAGGCCTATTTCTCAGTGCCAGTCGCTTCGCGCCCTGAGGCTGCGCAATCTTGCGTGCTCAACGATACCACGGCAAGTAATACACTCAATACGTCGGGTGACAATAACCGCAGTATCTTACTGAGTTTTGCGGATGCATTGGCCATCGGCAGCAATACACTTAGCATCGACTCGCTGTTTTTAGATGCGGATCGCGCACCTTTGGATCCTGCATTCCGCCAAGTCACGTTCCAGTACCAACCTGATAGCAGTGATTATGCCTTCTTTACCGAATGGCGCATTGTATCTCAAAACCAAGTTGAGATCGCCTTCAATTACCCGATGATCGATAGCGTTTTGGAGCCAAGTTTGTACACGATGGAACCATCGGGCAGGGTGACGCAAATTGCATTTGCCGATGCAGCGCACAGCGTGATCCAGGTAAATGTGGTTGATGCAGCATTTGGGGCATTGGGCTATCCAGTGTCGATCATCTTGCACGGTGGCGCCGCCCAAAACGGAGCGCCAATGAAGCAAAAATCAGGGAATGTGGCGACCTTTTCCAAGTTTCAAGACGACTTGCAATTTGCTTATGTCTACCCCAATCCCTACCGCAAGCATACCGAATTTGACGGGATACGCTTCGCGAACCTGAGCCAAAACGCAACGGTGCATGTGTACAGCGCAAGCGGCCGCAAGGTGATCACGCTCACAGAAAGCAACGGCGACGGCGGCCTGCAATGGAATATGATCGATGTATGGGGCAAGCGCATCTCTCCTGGGGTGTATCTATTTCGTGTGGAGGCCGATGGATTAGAGGATTTTGTGGGGAAATTTGAGGTTTTGGAGTGAGCTCCAAGGTAGAACGGATCGACTTGAGGTGGCTTTTTTACTGCAAATGCGCTTGTTGCCCGATTTGCTAGAAAAGCCACAGGTAATCAATGACTTGAATAATTGACGAAATGAGTTGGTAAATGGACATAAAGATTGTTGAGCGGCAGGTGTATCTATACCGAAGATGCCTCCGCTAGGTCTTCGACTTGGTCGGCATGACTCAGCGACAATCGCCCCCCTTCCCCCACCCCACATTTCCCTTCCAAATTTTCCCTACCTTAGCATCATGAAGCTAAGAACCTTCCTGATTGCTTGTTTTGCTTGCTGCGGTGCCTCTATTGCTTGGGGCCAAATTTCATTTTCTCCTGCTGTTGTGGATTTTGCGGCTGTGTACCAGGGCGCTCCGGTGACCGTGAACGTCACGCTCAACAACAACAGCGCCACCAACCTCTGGGTCGAGGACATCAATGCCTACCACGGTGATGCCTTCACGCTTGCCGATACAGCATTTGTGATCGCTCCGGGCGGCAACCGTGTCATCCCCGTCGTCTGCGATCCGGGCCAAAATGTAAATTATGCCGATTGGCTGCTGGTCAAAAGTTCCAGCCATCCCGAAATCGCGCATGCAAGGCTCTATGCCATGGGCAAATATTCCGATCCCTATTACGACGCGACGCAAAACCTGTGGAATGAGGCACTTAAAAGTAGCCTCTCGACCATCATCTCCACGGGCATGATTTCCCATACCTACAATGCGAGCCGCGACCAAATGTACATGGTGATCGACAACGAGCGCGTGAATGGCCAAGGGGCGGCCTCCAATACCATCGAGTGCATTTATACAGGTTTCTTGGCGGTGGGTTACGGCTCGCGGACCGATGCCCAAACCAATTATGGCTTGAACACCGAGCACACGATGCCACAATCCTTGTTTGGTTCCACACTGCCTGAACTCAGCGACCTGCATCACCTCTTCATCACTACGGATGCTTCCAACTCTGAGCGCGGCAACAGTCCTTTTGGCATCGTCGCCAATCCCAACTGGTCGGTAGGTGGTTCCAAATCCAACGGAAACCTATTTGAGCCCCGCGATGAGCAAAAAGGCCCCTCGGTGCGTGCACTGTTGTATTTTTTGTTTCGCTACCAAGATTACCAGGCCTTCATTTGCAATATGGCCCCTGTCTTGCGCGAATGGAACAAGAACTATCCGCCAGATGCCGTGGAGAAAAAACGCAACGCCGATATCTTTTCCTTCCAGCGCAACCGCAATCCTTTTGTCGATCATCCAGAGTTCATGGATCGAATTGCGAGCTTGTGTGGGGTCGACAATGGAGACCCCGCTCCCATCGCCGACTGGATTGCTGACACGCTGCAATATGGCTACGTCGCCTCAGGAAGCACGCTCGACGGCTACTATGCGATTGTGAACCAAGGCGAAGATAGCCTACACCTCAGCAACCTGAGCCTGAGTAGCTCGGAATTCACCTTCATCGGCTCACCCAACCTCCGCATCCCCAAAGACAGCCTCGCAGAAATCTGGGTGCGGTTCACGCCCTCGGCTCCCAATCAGAATTTTACCGCACAACTGAGCTTCAACACCGATGCACCCGCCACAGCGACCCGCACCGTGCAGTTACTCGGCAGCAGCACATTTGTAAGTGCTGCTGATCCCAAGGCCAAAGAATATTTGAAGATTTATCCGCAGCCAGCAAGGGATTATGTCACGATCGAATTTGCAATGGCAGCCCATCCCGAAGGAACGATGAGCCTGTGGAACCTGAATGGTCAACAAATCCGTACAATGCCCGTGGCCCGCGGGCTCGCGCAAACGCAAGTTTCGCTTGCTGGACTGGCCAAGGGTGTGTACATGCTGCAAGTGCAGCTCGGCACGGCGCAGTTTTCTGAGAAATTGATCGTGGAATGAGTGCAATGACGAAATTGAGAAGCCTATTTGGGGTGATGATCGTGCTGGTGGGCCAAGCAACCTTGCAGGCGCAAATGACCGTGAAGCAAGATCGGCAACCCACTCAGCTGGTCAAAGAAGTCCTAATCGGCAACGGCGTGCTCGTCGACAATGTCCACTTCATGGGCATGATCGCCGCGCTTGGAGAATTTACCAATCCATCTGCACAGCCCTTTTTTAGCAGCGGCATTGTGTTGAGCACTGGTGCGGCGATGGATATGGCGGGGCCAAATGACAATCCTAAAACATCGACCGTGAATGGCAGCCCGGGCGACAAAAACCTGTATCCCTTGGCAGGAGGACGCACATTTGACGGTGCCAAGCTGGCCTTTGACTTCAAAGCCGACAAGGACAGCGTCGCGTTCAACTTTTTCTTCGCCAGTGAAGAGTACAACGATTATGTCGGCTCGACCTTCAACGATGTGTTTGCACTCGTGGTGACTGGCCCGGGATTTGGCAATGGCAAAAACCTCGCCGTCTTGCCAGGAACGACCACCCCGATCACCGTCAACTCCATCAATCCCAATCAAAATCGGCAATATTTTGTCGACAACAACCCCTATACACTGGTCGGCCGCATCAACGAAACCGCCAAGGCCAATCTCAATCCGACAACCTTTGCCAATTTTGAATACGACGGCATGACCAAGGTTTTCTCGGTCGGCTTCAGGGTTGTTCCCAAGACAGTTTACCACTTTGAAATCGTAGTATCAGATGCTGGCGACGGCACCGTGGACTCGGCCGTCTTGCTCGAAGGCGGCTCATTCAAGAGTCTGGAGCAGCAAAAACATGCCTTGCGCCGGCAGCAAATCGCGGAGCAGCGCCGCGCAGACAGCTTGGCACGTGTGCAAGTGACCATTGACTCGCTCGCCGAAGCTGCAGCGATCGCCGACAGCATTGAAAGCGTGAACAGATTTCGTCAAGCAGAGCTCGCGAAAGATGAAATGCGCATACGCAACCTGGCCCGCTTGGACAGCATCGCCAACAATGATTTGATGCTGCGCGAAGCCAAGGAAAAGGAAGATCGCGCACGCGAAGAGCAGATCAAGGAGGCTCAGCGCCAAGACAGCTTGAGGAAGGCGCAAGCCGAGGAATCTCGGCTGAAAACGGCACAATTACGCATACAAGACAGCCTCGAGAACGCCAAGACCGTGGCCAACTACAGCGCACTTGTTGCGCAGCAGCGGCAAGACAGCCTGAATGCCGCCAAGCAGCAGCAAGCGCGACTTGCGATGGCGCGCCAAGCCCACGACGACAGCTTGGCGAAGACAAAACAGCAGTTGCCGCCGGCTCCCAAGGTGGTTGATGTAAGTACTCCCGCCGCTGCGGCTGCCTCGGAAATGAAGGAAACGATCCTGTTTGAGGCGACAAGCTATTTTGTGCCGTCGACTGGCGAAGGCAGGTTGCATGAATTGGGGCAGCTGCTTGCAAAGCAACCCGAGTTGCGTGCAGGCATCTATCTGCCGCAAGGCGAGCCCATCGACGTGCTCAATATGCGCTATGACATGATGCGTTTTGAGCTCTTGAAGGCAGGCGCAAAAACCCATCAGATTTTCCGAAATGGCTTCAGCTTTGCTGCGCCGGGTACGCCCAAGAATATCCAACGAGCAGAGATTTGGGTGCGCAAGGAGCAGTAATTGGGAGATCAGGTGCTCCTGATAATTTAGGATTTGTGTCGTTTTTTTGGGGGTAATGATATTTGGCCAGCACAACCCTGATTTTTGCAAGGACGGCCACAATCCTAATCCAGAATTGAGGTTAATCCCAGTCTTCACCGACCTATCTCACCAATAAGGCTTCAAAACCTCCAAGCTTTTGTCCCAAAGCAGGGTTGCGTTGGCGACAGAAATGTCTTGGTTTTTGCCGCCAATGGCTTTTTTCTTGTCGAAATACATACCCGCCTCAGGGCGAAGCCGCTCAATGGGCTCCGTGGCCAAAAAGATGCTTGTGGCCGCGCCCTTTGCAGGTGACATCAACAACCCGCCAAAAAGCCTGACCATAAAGCCCATGAAGCCGGTGCCATCGCTGGCAAAACCCGTACTCACCACGCCGGGGTGCAGCGAATAGGTTGTGATGGTTGCAGGAAGGCGCTTGGAGAGTCCTATCGTGTAGAGGATGTTGGCGAGCTTGGCGTCGGCGTAGGCTTTGAAGGAAGTATGGTCGGCGGGTTGTGTGAAAAACCGCTCAAACATTCCTGCCGGGTGGATGGCGGAGGAAACATTGATGACACGCGCCTCGGGCGAGCGCTCGAGCGCAGGCATGAGCAGGTGTGTGAACAGCATGTGACCGAGGTGGGAGGCATAAAATGCCTTCTCCACACCGTCGATGTATTCGATTTTATCGGGGTAATAGCCCGCATTGTTGAGGAGCACATCGATCTGCGGCACCTCGGCCAGGATCTCGGCGGCCGCCTTTTGGAGCGATGCAAAGTCAGACAAATCCCCCGAATAGCACTTGGCAGTAATCGCCGGATAAGCCTTCATCAAGTCCGCAGCGACATTGTCGCCGGCAGCTTTTTTGCGGCAAAACAAAATGACATTCCAGCCTTCACCAGCTAAAATCTGCGTCGTTGCCAGACCGATGCCAGAGTTGGCGCCAGTGATCAATGCTGTTTTTGAAGCTGCCATACTTATTTATTCAAATGAAACGGGAAAACCAGTGCACCATGCAATTGTTTTGGCGAACCATGCAACTTACATCCACCGAGGCTATCACGCAAACCAACCATTCCCCTCCACAAGCCCTTTTGAACCTCAAGGCCGGACTGCCTGTTGGGCGCGGACGGAATGATCATCCTTGAGATTAACTTTCAACGCACCAAAGTCACCTGCCCAGCAAAGTCGCGCTCCCCGATCCGCAAACGGTAGAAATACACGCCTTCGACGACGGCATTTTCCTTCATGTCATTGCCTTTCCAGCCCTTGGTTTTGTTGTTGCCGTCATACACCTTGACGCCCCAGCGGTCGAATATCTGCAACTTGAAGGGTTGGCTGCCCGCATAATTCACGAGATACTCATCGTTGACGCCGTCGCCGTTGGGACTGAAGACGTTGGGGATGAACAAATCGGGCAGACTCACGACAAACGGACCACCGACAACGTTGGTGGCACAGCCGTCGCTATTGCCGATGGAGAGCGTCACAAAATAGCTGCCCACATCGCCAAAAGAATGCACGGGATTGGGGTCGGAGGATTGAATGCCATCGCCAAAATTCCAGGTGTAGGAAGCTGCGCCGGGCACGTCGTTGAAAAATTGAACCTCGGTATTGGGGAAGGAAAGCACGACGGGGAAGGAAGGCGAGGAATGGAAGGCCGCGATAAGCGTGTCATGCACCTCCACGGGTAGGCCAGCGAATGTCGAAGCGCAACCACCGACATTGACCGCTGTCAAAGAGACATTGTAGGTGCCCGGCTGACCAAAGACATGGATCGGGGAGGCCAAATTGGAGACAGGTGACCCATCGCCAAAATTCCAAGTGTAGGCAACCGCGTCGGGTGTGCTTTCCAAGAAACTCACTGTCAAAGGCAGACAACCCAAAGGCTGGGATTGGAGGTAATTTGCTTGCGGCCTTGCGATCACCGCAATTGAAACCACGGCGCTGTCGGTGCAGCCGCCAGCGGAGGCGACCACGACATAGTTGACCGTGTCGCCAGGAGCAGCCATCGTGCCTGCTGCGTTGGCGTCACCGAGCCCAAGGGCGGGCGTCCAGGTAAATGTCGCACTCGACACAGCCGCGCCCGCTTGCAGCCACACACTGTCACCCGCGCAGATCACGCTCGTGTCTGCGGCAGCAGTGAGCCCCAATTCGGGTAACACCGTGAGCAGCATGCTGTCTTGCGTGCTACACAGGCCCGTGTAGACCGTGAGCGTGTACAAGCCAGATGCGATCGGCGCAGCGATTGGCGTCAAAGAATTGGGGTCGCTCATGCCAGCCGCCGGCGTCCAATACTGGAAGACGTCGTTGGGGTTGGCGGGGTTGGTGGTCGTGTAGGCGTAGCTACCTTGGAATTGGAACTCCTGCCCGAGGCAGATCGTAGCATTGGGGCCCGCATTGGCGACCGGGCTGGGCAGCAAGGTAACCAAAACACTGTCATACGAACTGCCACAGCCGTAATTGGAGCGCGCCTCGACATAATACAGGGTGGTACTCACAGGCCAAACCGTGGGATCTTCCACATTCGTTGCGCTGATGTTTCCTGCTGGCGACCAAATGAATCCATAACTAGCCGTCGAATCGCCTGCGGCTTGTGCATCGACCAAAATGATGTCG
>JANPHP010000157.1:0-3859 GCA_031424495.1 Bacteroidota bacterium
CCGACGGGCCACACCTTGCGCCTGCTGGAATTGCCAGCCGCTTGGAGCAGCTATGCCAAGACCAATCCGGCGGGGGCCTCCTGCTTGGGTCCTGCATCCGCCCTGAACAACAGCCAACAACGCTACCAAACGGTCGTGGACCGCTTGCGCGACGCGGCCATGACGACCTTTTGCATCGTCTCCCGCGCCGACGCCTACGCGCTCGCGGAGGCTGCCCGCACCACGCAAGAACTCAAAGAGCTCGGCATGGCGCACCAAGTGCTCCTCATCAACGGTGTATTTGAAAACGCCGGCAGCGACGATCCCATCGCCGCCAAGCTCGGCCAAATGGCCGTCGATCGCCTCGCTGCTTTGCCGACAGCCTTGGCCGATCTGCCTCGGCAGACCTTTCCGCTATTGCCCTACAATATCTTGGGGCTGGAACACATTCGCTCTTTGCTCGACAGCAAGCTGCGTTCGCAATTGCTTGCCGACTATCACGATGCGCCGACACAGCATTTGCACGCATTGCCTAGCTTGGCGGCTTTGGTCGAGGATTTGATAGCGGGTGGCGACCGCGGGCTGATCATGACCATGGGCAAGGGGGGAGTCGGCAAGACGCTGACGGCTGCAGCCATTGCGACGCTGCTGGCGCAAAAGGGCTTTAAGGTTCACCTCACGACGACCGATCCTGCGGCGCATATCGAGTCCTTCATGGGGCAGCTGAGCGTACTGCCGCCGAGTCTGACCATCGACCATATCGATCCCAAAGTGGAAACGCAAGCCTATATGGACAAGATCATTGCCCAAAAAGGCAAGAGCTTGGATGCCGAAGGCAAGCGCTTGCTGGCCGAGGACCTGAAGTCGCCCTGCACGGAGGAGGTCGCTGTATTTGGTGCATTTTCCAAGGCCATCTCCCTCGCCAAGCGCCAATTTGTGGTGATCGATACCGCGCCGACAGGGCATACCCTGCTCCTGCTCGACACCACAGGCGCCTACCATGCCGAGATCATGAAACATACTGCATTGGCCCCTGACCGCATCAAGACGCCCTATATGTATTTGCAGGATCATGACTTTGCCAAAATCATCCTTGTGAGCCTGCCCGAGACCACGCCGATGCGCGAGGCTGCGAGCCTGCAAGATGATCTCGCGCGTTCCGGCATCCTCCCCTATGCCTGGGTTGTGAATCAATGCCTGTCTGCGCTGCCTTACCTCAAGGATCCGCTGCTGAGGCACCGCGCGGCGGCAGAGGCTGCGATCATCATCAATATCGAAACGCAATTGGCAGAGCGCACTTATGGAATTCCTTTTTTGGCTGAGGAGCATGTGTTGGAGGCCCTGCTGCATGCGCATGCGATCCCACAATAGTGGAGTTTCAACGATGCACCTGAGGCAGATTCTGCTGTGCTCGATCGGGACCTAAATCAGGGAAAGTGATGTTTTGATTTGAAAAATCGCGTCGCAGCTTGTAATTGTATTGGAAATCAAAGTATCTTGGATTCACGATGCAGTTAGCAAGCTGTCTCGGCTTTGCCATCAAAACCAATAATTTACCTGACGATGAAACAAGTCCTCCTCAGCCTCGCACTCTTGCTTAGTGGCGTATGGCTTACAGCTCAAAACCCAGATAAGGCCGCCGAATTGGTCGATAAAGGCATCAAGCTCCACGACAAGGGCGATTTTGAGGGCGCGGTCGGGCTCTACAAAAAGGCTTTGGAAGCAGACGTGGACAATGAGGTAGCCTTGGCTGAAATCGGCCTCTCATTGTACTCTGCGCACCGTTTTGAAGAAGTGATCGAGTTCAGCGAAAGGGCCGTCAAAAAGTACCCCGGCAGCCCAACGCTGGAAACGGTTTATGTGACCTACGGCAGCGCGCTCGACGAACTCAAGCGCCCCAAAGATGCCCTCGAATTGTACAATGAGGCCATCCGCGAATTTCCTGAGGCTTTTATGCTCTATTTCAACAAGGGCATTACCCTCGTGAACATGGGGCGACAGGATGATGCGCTGCTCAGCCTGCAAACAGCTGCAAAGCTGAATCCACGCTATCCAGGAATACACAATGCAATTGCCCGCATTTTGATGCTGCAAGACAAGCGCGTGCTTGCCCTCCTAGCCTATTTCAGGTTTTTTGTTGTCGAGCCCAATTCGTCTAGAGCCTCCCAAAACCTGAGCGCCGTGCAGCGGCTCATGAATCAGGGCGTGGAAGTCACTGGTAAAAACAAAATCTCGATCAATATCGATCCCAAAATGCTCGGCGACACACTGCCCGACGGCTCGCACAAAGCCAATAACTTCGGTACCATCGAGTTGCTACTGAGCTTCACATCCGCATTGGATACCGACAAGGAGCACAAAAAAGACACCGAACGCGAGAAGTTTCTCCGTAAGCTAGAGACGATTTGCGTGGGATTGAGTGAGACGCAAGCGAAGAATACTGGCTTTTACTGGGAGTTTTATGCTCCCTACTTCATCGACATGGAGCAATCCAAGATGATCGAAACGTTTTCCTACGTGGTGTTTGCGAGCGCTGAAGACGCTGCGGTCAGCAAATGGATCAAGGCCAACGACGACAAGATTCAAGCCTTTTACGATTGGTCCAACGAGTTCAAGTGGCCGGAATGAGGGCTGATCGATCAGCAATGGTCCCCCACTTGGGTTTCAAGATCGAGGGATGGCCAATTCCAACGATGGTTTTGAGAAAGCCATGGTAACAACCCATTCTGGAGAAATGCCTCCGCTCCTACTGATTTTGGATCTCGATGAGACCCTGATCCACGCTACTTCAAAAAATTTGACATTTGTCCATCATTTTCTAGTGGCAGACTATAGGGTGTTCAAGCGGCCGCATTTGGAGGCTTTTTTGCACGCTTGTGCCCTCCACTTCAGGTTGGCAGTTTGGAGCTCTGCAAGTGATGATTATGTGCAGGCTATCGTGGATGAAATATTCCCCAAAGACATCCAACTGGAATTTGTTTGGGGGCGGTCTCGCTGCACCCCGCGATCGATGCATCAATTGGATGAATATGGCTATTACAGCGGACGAGGCATGCCGCAGTATGAATACACCAAGCTACTCAAGAAAGTCAAGCACAAGGGTTATGACTTGGACCGGGTTTTGATTGTGGACGACACCCCCGCCAAGGTCAAGAATGCTTATGGAAATGCGATCTACGTGACGGAATTCAATGGCGATCCGGCCGACAATGAACTTGAGGTGTTAGGTGACTATTTACTGAGGTTCAAAGATATGGAGAATGTGCGCCGTGTCGAAAAGCGCGGTTGGCGGTCGCGGATGCAAGGCATGTAAGACCTTTAATTGCCTCTCTTCATGAAGGATGCGGCCATGTTTGTTTTGGTCTTGAGCAGCTTCATCGTATTCAATATTTGCATATCTTCATATCCATGAAACGCCGCCACCTCCCCGAACTCGAAGACGAAACTTGGTTTCCTGCCTACATCCGCGACATGGGTACCGATTACCTGCAGTGGATCATGAACGCTGCAGATGCTTACAAGGACCTTGCACCGATCTTGCAAAAGGGGCTCTCGAAATCCAAGGCGAATGTGGTGATCGACATCGCCTCTGGCGGCGGCGGCGGATGGTCGAAGCTCGGTCCTCGGCTCAAAGCGGCAGTACCCGGGGCTAAGGTCATACTCACTGACTTCTTTCCGCATGTCGAGGCTTTTCAGGCGCTGAGCAGGCAGGATGCAGACTTGTTTAGTTACAGCACCGAGTCGGTCGACGCCCGCAACATCCCGCCATCCATGGTCGGATTGCGCACGCAGTTTCTGTCCTTTCACCACTTCAGGCCCGCCGATGCGCAGCAGATTTTACAGAATGCCGTGGATTGCAAGGCCCCAATCATGATTGTAG
>JANPHP010000158.1:0-21173 GCA_031424495.1 Bacteroidota bacterium
CGCACCCCAAAGACGCGACCGTCTTTGATGAGTAATGCACCGACCATCTCTTGCCAAAAATCGAGATTGGGGAGTTGTTCTAGGTGGAGTCTCCAATCCTCTGCGAAACGAGCACGGTCACTCTGCGCCCTCGGACTCCACATGGCTGGACCCTTGGAGCGATTGAGCATCCTGAATTGGATCATGGTCTTGTCGGTGACGATCCCCGAGTATCCACCGAGGGCATCGATCTCTCTCACCAATTGTCCCTTGGCCACACCGCCCATGGCTGGGTTGCAGGACATTTGCGCAATCGTCCCCATGTTCATGGTAATGAGCAAGGTCTTCTGGCCCATGTTTGCGGCAGCGGCAGCGGCTTCACAGCCCGCGTGCCCAGCACCTACCACTATGACATCGTAATTTGGAAACATTGTATTCTATTCGAACTAGACGCAAAATTAACAATAGGAAGCGGACTATGGGCAATAGAAATGGGCGTGCTTGTTTTTTGTGCCTGTTCCACGTGGAACACTCATCACCATAAGATCTCGCATCAATCATTTCAGCCAACCCATTGACAACCTCAGTATATCGATTGGCGATTTCGCTTAAGGAAGGGACGTCCCGTAGATCCGCGATAAGACGTTTCACAAGGCGAGGTAAGGAGTCGGGTTCCACGTGGAACAACTAGCTACAAAACTCACGCAAGTGAGAGACGAACCATGGCTACCAACAAATGAAATAACAAATAGGAAACCGTGGTGCTGATCAGCAGTTCCACGTGGAACACAAAACGACAATTTCACAAGTGGGAGGGAGGGGACGAATAAAGCGCCAAAGCACTATCTTCAGCCGTACGCATTGCTTTGACATCCTTGGCGGATTTGTCTTTGAATCCAAGCAAATGCAGAAGTCCATGTGCCATGACGCGGCGCAACTCCGTGAGAAAGTCAGCGCCAAACTCTGAGGCATTGTCGCGCACGCGATCTACACTGATGTAAACCTCACCAACCACGCCAGCGGGGTTCGAGACTTCATCTGGGAAGGTGAGGATATCAGTCAGGGTATCATGTTGCAGAAATTCTTCGTTCATCTCCAATAGATGTGCATCGGAAACGAAGATGTAATTGAGTGATACGATCGATCCATGGTGTACTTGTGCAACACGGTCAAGCCAATCTCTCGTGATCTGCTGGTCTTTGAGCTTGAAAGGGATCTCGCTCACCGTAAAAAAAATGCGCCTTTTCATGCCTCAGATATTGAAGACCATCTCGACACGACGACCGCCTTTGTCGAAACGAATCTCGTCTGCATAGGAACGCATAATGAACACACCTCGACCACCGTAATTGGTAAGGTTTTCTGGCGCTGTAGGATCTGGCAAACCCTCCGGGTCAAATCCATTTCCTTGATCCTCGACCGCAATCAGAATGCGGTATGGACTCAAAGCGGAGCAATGGATAAACACCAACTTGGTCTCATCGCATTGGTTTCCATGATAGATCGAATTGTTCACTGCCTCTGTGATGGCCAGCATTACCTTTCCAAGCACATCGTCCTTAAAACCCAAACTTTCACAGATCACCTCGATGAATTGCTCCACCTCGTGAATCCGCTCGGGGTTGCTCGTAATTTCTAGATCTTTCACCATTTGCGCCTCTGCATGCATTTTTCAATCGTTGGACTGCTCCAGCAATTTAAAGTATTTTTCAATTAAGTTGATAAAATCCGTGGAATACTCAAGCTGATTGCTTTTGAGCAATTCCTGCCGAATCTTGTTTTTGTAAGCCTCCAGCTCCAATTGATCTGGAGATACACGGTCCTTGGCATCACCTTGGCGTGACTCGCGTTGCTGCTCAAATTCCTCCTTTTCACGTACAGCCTTGAATGAATCGAGCAACCTGTTCAAAATCTGCTCTTGCCGCTTCAAGGTGCGTTCGGTCAATATCTGGTTGTTGAGCTCATCCTCGGTGTCTTTCATATCACCCATGATCTTGCCCATATCACCCATCATCTTCTGGCCATTCTTCCCAAGTTGCTCATGTGCCTCCTTGAGTTGCTGACGAAGCGATTCTTGCATTTTGCCCATCTCACCGAGCTTCTTGGGATCGGTGCCTTTGCCCTCCTTCATCATCTGCTGCATCATTTTGTTCAGCTCACCTTGCTGCTTGCTGATGCTTTGCATACTAGAATTCTTCCCGCCTGGCTTTTTGCACATCCCCATGCCACCTGGTTTTTGCTGCATCTGCTGTTGCATTTGCTGCATGACGTCGGTAAGCATATTGGCGAGGTTGTTGATACTGGTCATCGCTGCATGCTGATTTTCCGTCACACGTGGAATGTACTTATTCTCCATCGCCTCGCCGGCGGCTTCCATGCCCTTCACAATCGTGCGGCTCTCATCCGTCACAAACTTCTCGATCTGAAACACGCGCTTGGCGAGTGCATCGAGGCTGTCTTTGATCATGTACATATCATCGAGCAATTGCTTTTGCTCGACCTCTTTCTTCACCAATAGGGGATCACTGCTTCTGATTTCTTTGAGCTCATTGCGCAAGTCTTCCTGCCGAAATGAAAGACGCAAAAGGTTTTCCAAAAGCGCACGCAGGTCCTTCATATTCTCTTCGTCTTGCTGCTCCTGACCTGATTCCATCATGGCCTGCATATCGGCCTTCATTTTGTCCATCTTTTTGGAGCTGCTTTTTTGAGATTCGGAACCCGATTTCTTGTCCTCTTTCTGGATCTGCTCACCGGCATCTTCCATCTCCTCTTTCGCGTCTTCACCATCCTTTTGCAGTTCATCCATCTTCTCACCGTCAGGAGTCTTCGTGTCTTTTTTCATTTCACTCAATTCCTTGAGGTCCTTCTGCACATCCTTCATTTCCTCCGCAAGCTTCTCTTGCTTCTCAGCAATATCCTTCATCTGCTCCTCTTCGCCCTTTTTGGTATCCTCGAGCTTTTCGTTGAGCATGTCTTCTTTCTTCTTGAGGTTATCGAGCTTCTGTATGATCTGCTCAGCCTTTTGCTCTACCTCCAATTGCTTCAACAACTCCAAAGTGCGTTCCAAGGCCTTCTCCATATCCTCTTCCTTCTTTTCCATCTCCTCCATCATCTTCTTCATGTCCTTGGGATCCATCTTGTCCATCTGCTCCTGCAACTTCTTCATATACTCTTGGAGCTTGTCGTCCTTGAGCTTGTCGAGCAGCTTGTTGAGGAGTTCATACTTCTCCATGGTCTTCTCAGTGACCATCTCATTGTTTTGCAGATTCTCCTTGTTTTGCTTGAACTCCTTTTGTGCTTTCTCAATGCGGTTTTGCACCTCTTTATTCTTTTCCAGGAGTTTTTGGAGTTCCTTTTTGTCATCGTAGCTGAGACCTTTTTGGCTCAGCATTTTGTCCTGAAACTTTTGCAAGGCTTCTTTGATTTCCTTGGATTCCTTGGCCAGTTCAGCGACATCCTTTTCCAACTTTTCTTGACTCTCCTCGACCTCCTCAAATTTTTTGGTGAGGCTAGGCAGGTTGATGCGAAATACTGAACTCACGCTTGACTTAGGTCCTGAAACAAAATCGTTGTCCCAGACTTTGACAAAGTACTCGACGACGTCACCCTCTTGCATACCCAATACTTGCAAGTCGAGTTCCAAACCTTTATGCTGCAACAATTCACGTGGATTCACATTCAGATCCATCACCTTGTACAGTGGATCCACCTTGTCGATGTCCTCGCTTTTGGAAAAACGATAATTGAGCGAGAGCTTACTGAAACCGTAGTCATCTGAAATCTCGAAGTCAAGGGGCATGAACATCGTGAAATCGGCCTTGAACTCTTGAACCTCGCTGCTCACGTAGATCGATGGGAAGCGGTCCTGCACCACGTCGATGTGGTAGCGCACGGTATCCACATTGCGGATTTCACGCTTGCTCAGCAAACTGATGTAGTAGGCCTCTGTATCAAGCACCTGCTTTTCCCGGACAAAACGGCCAGGAACCATGCTCTGTTTGAAAGCAACTGTATCAGCGCCGACGTAAGTCGCGTCTTTGATACTGCCGTTCACATCCACAAGCCATTTGACCGTTGTTCCACGTAGCACCTTGAGATCGCCGATGTTATCCGCCAGCGTATCGTCGGTCATGCCGGTGTAAGAAGGGTAATCGACGACCACCTTGAAGGTCTTGATAGCAGGGCGCGTAAGTACCTCGACACCATAGATATCAGACATAACCTCTTCATTACCAATTCTGTAGTTGAAATTTTCCTTGATGTCGTTGAATTCGTAGGCAAACTCATCAGAGCGCAATTGATCCATGGGATAATGGATAAATTCTGTCTCGGAGGCTTTTTTGATGTAGAGGTAAAGGTCTTGTGGCAACTCGTCACCATCAACCTTGGCTTGCAGCTTGAAATCTTGGCCAGCGATCAACTCCTCAGGATGATTCTCCACAACAATTGCAAATGGGGGAGGAGGGATGAAATCTTGGTTGTAGTTCAACAAACGGGTGGTACCGTTGCTCAAGACGTCAGGCATCACGAAACCCAGGAGCAGAAAAAGGAGCAAAGGGATCGCCAGGTAACGTGCAAACTTCCAATTGACGTTGAGATTGATGGCACGCGCAAAAGGAATCGGCGCGAGGTCTTCGGTCTTCTTCTGAATCGCCGCTGCTAGCAAAGCATTGTCTGCACCGCTAGCAAATGTGCGCAGCTCCAAAAGATTCAGCAGCTTGTCGTCAATCTCAGGGAAATGCCGACGCACAAGCGAGGCAACGTCGGTATCGCTCAACGGTTTGCTCAAATTGAGCAGCTTACTCAGTGGCCACACCACAGTGTAGAGCGCCACACCAACAAAACTCAAAGAAAGCAGGTAGAACAATCCGGTCCTCACCCCACTAGAAAATCCCAACAAGCCCTCACCGGTGACCGACAAAAAAACAACAGAACTCATGAGCAACAGCAAGGCTATGCTGCCGCGCATGATGCGATTCACGTAAAATTTCCGGCGAAATTCCTTGATGTGCCCCCACAAAATATCTTCTGAAGTATTCACGCTTTCTCCTTTAGCTTACAAATCTGATCCAGAAACAAGCAATCCGCAATAGCCCCAAGCATTGCATTACCGCCGAACTCTCAAATTTCACAAAAAAGCTCACAAAATCAAGCTATCTGCTTGATACACATGTGATCAAACGGATTCCTCTCCATCTTGTTGCCAAAACAACGTGAGCAAACTCGGAGTGCTATCCCATAAGATGATGCGCGCAATCAGGCCCAGGCCCAGCAACAAACACAGTACGGTACCCCATGATCCGTAGACGACTGCGGATACCGTACCACTGAAAATCGGCCACGCACCCAGCAAGACATTCCATCCGCCACCTACAACATACCCGAGTAAATCCAACAACAAGCAGAAAAACAAACATACCATCGTCGCAACGAGCATCGCATACACGCATTTCGAGATTTCCAGAAGGACGCGTGACCCATTCATGCTCGTCAGAATTCCAATTTTACATAAATCGGTGCATGGTCACTGTGCTTTGCATCCTCAAAGATGTTGGCGTCTTTGACAAATTGTTGGATGGCGTGGGATGCAAAATGGTAATCGATGCGCCAACCCTTGTTGCGCTCGCGGCTGCCGCCCCGGAAAGACCACCAACTGTAACGATCTGGTTCAGGATGGAACATGCGGAATGTATCCACAAAACCCAATTCAATAAAGCTGCTCAACCAAGCCCGCTCGTGTGGCAAGAAACCAGAGGAATTCTTGTTGCTCACCGGGTTGTGGATGTCGATGGGTTGATGACAAATATTGATGTCGCCGCAAATCACCAATTTTGGATGGGTCACTAGCAGGCCTTGGATGTAGCCATAGAAGTCGGCCATGAATTCTTCCTTGAACCCTTGACGCTCATCGCCACTCGATCCCGATGGCAAGTACACGTTCAACAAAGAAAATTCAGGAAAATCCAACCGAATCATACGACCCTCACGGTCATACTTCTCGATGCCACAACCAATCTCCACGTGGAGCGGATTGATCTTCGTGAACACCGCAACACCGCTGTAGCCCTTCTTCTCGGCGGAATTGAAATAGGTAAAATAGCCCTCAGGATTTCTCAGCGTCGCATCAAGATCCTCCTGGTTTGCTTTCAATTCCTGAAAACAAATGATATCTGGATCGACAGACCGTTTCCAATCCAAGAGCCCCTTGCTCGTGGCGGAACGAATACCGTTGACATTGTAACTGATGATCGAATAATTCATAGGTCAATCCTTGAAGTGATTCCAACCTTGAGCCTGCACGGCAACCATGCTGCCGTTTGCAGTAATGAGATTTACACCAGCGATCTCCTCGACGATATGCCCGATGATCGTGATCCCTTTGAGCGCCTTCACTTTGTCGTAAAACTCCAAAGGCACCGTAAACAGCAACTCATAGTCTTCACCGCCATTCAGCGCCATCGCCAGGGATGCAATCTTCATGTCCTCGGCGACGAGCAGCACCTCGTGATCGATCGGCAATTTGTCCTCATAGATCGTAGCGCCCTTTTTGCTCTTCTTGCAAATGTGCAACAAGTCGCTCGCGAGCCCGTCACTTACATCGATCATCGCTGAAGGTTTCACGCCGTGCTCCCGCAAAATGCGAATGATGTCGCCGCGCGCCTCAGGCTTGAGTTGACGCCCGACAACATAGTCGCGACCTACCAAATCTGGCTGTAAGGCTGGATTTTTCAGGTACACTTCCTTTTCGCGCTCCAAAACTTGCAGACCGGCATAAGCTGCTCCCAAGTCACCCGAAACACAGAGGAGATCATGCTCATTTGCACCTGATCGGTACACGATATCCGATTTATTGGCGCTGCCGATGGCGGTCACGCTTACGAGCATGCCGGTTCGGCTGCTCGAAGTATCACCGCCCAGCAAATCCACATCGTAGTGATCGCAGGCGATTTGCACGCCGGCATAAAACTCGTCCATGGCCTCGACAGTGAAGCGACTGCTGAGCGCAACCGACACTGTGATGCCGAATGGCTTTGCGTTCATTGCGTAAATGTCGCTAAGATTCACAACCACAGCTTTGTAGCCCAGGTGCTTCATGGGCACATAGCGCAAATCAAAATGCACTCCCTCGACCAACAAATCTGTGGTGACCACGTGTGCAGTCGTGTCACTGACCGCATACACAGCAGCATCATCCCCAATCCCCATCAAAACAGCTGGATTGTGAACTACAAATTCCTTGGTCATGTGCTCTATGAGACCAAACTCGCCCAATCGTGAGATGGGCGTGAGGTCTTCGCCGCTTTCTTCAAACATAGCCGCAAAGATAAGCCAAAAACCCTACCAAGCCACAGCAGCTTACAAGCCAAGTTGTGCGCTGATTTCCAGCATTCTCTGAATTGGAGCCAATGCCTGCGAACGCAGAGGCTCTGGTACATCGATCGCTGGCATCTCGTACTTCAAGGAAATGTAGAGCTTCTCGAGTGTATTCAGTTTCATGTGAGGACAATCATTGCACGCACATGAACCCTCATTTGGCGCGGCGATGAAGCGTTTGTGTGGACTAGCTTTTTCCATTTGGTGGATGATACCAGCCTCCGTGACGACGATGAAAGTCGTCGCATCGTCCTTTTTCGTGAAGCTCAACAAGCCGCTCGTGCTCCCGATATAGTCCGCAACTTCCAAGACCGGTGCCTCGCATTCCGGGTGAGCAATGATCTTGGCGTCGGGGTGGCGCATTTTGAGTTCAGCAAGTTTCTTCCGCGAAAAAATCTCGTGGACCATGCAAGCGCCATCCCAAAGGATCATGTTGCGGCCTGTGAGCTTGTTGATGTAGGCACCCAGATTCTTGTCCGGTGCAAAAATGAGGGGCTGATCTTTGGGGAAACTCTCGACAATGCCGACCGCATTGGTGCTTGTGACCACGACATCGCTCAGCGCCTTGAGCCCCGCAGAACAGTTGATGTACGTAATCACCTTGTGATCTGGGTATTGCATTTTGAATTTTGCAAATTCCTCGGGTGGGCAGCTGTCGCTCAGCGAACAGCCCGCATTGAGATCGGGCAGCAAGACCTTTTTACTCGGGTTGATGATTTTTGCGGTCTCGGCCATGAAATGGACTCCCGCAAACAGAATCAGGTCCGCGGTGGTTTTCTCTGCCTGTTGCGCGAGGCCCAAACTGTCGCCGACAAAGTCAGCGATGTCCTGAATATCCGACTCTTGGTAATAATGCGCCAAGATGACCGCATTTTTCTCTTTCTTGAGCTGGGCAATCTCAGCAAAGAGATCCAATCGAGGATCAACCTCGACATCCAAAAAACCGATGCGCTGCACGGCCTTGATTTGATCTTCTATTATTATCATGTTTAAATATCTTTAAAAAAATGTAGTAGTAGTTATTGTCCTGTGGATTGTGTTCAAAAGTAATGTTTTCAGTGCTTGAATTTCTCACTAATCACAATTGAGTTTTCTTGTTCACATTTCCTTCATTTTTAGTTTGTTCAAAATCAACGGTTATGCAGCGGTCATCCACATACCCACATGAAGTCTTCAACAATATGAACAGGATAAGTTTTTCCTGTGGAGACCGTTCAAAGAATGTTGGTAAATTGACCGTCGTCCACACCCCTGTGGATAGCGCATTTTCAAAAACGGCACATGTCGGCGAGTTTGAATATCCAAATCGACTTATCAGAAGTCACCCACAGGTTTATCCAGACTTTTCCAGAAAATGTGTGGACAGCTTGGGGCTACTGATCAAGGCTTTATAATTTGTAAAAACTGAATTGTGGAAAACGAAAAACACCCAAAAGTGGCCCGACAATGGTAAAAACGATCTTGGCTGATGAATTTGTGCGCTTGTCGTGGGAGCTCCCCGTGCTGGATGTGCGCTCTCCAGGCGAGTTTCGGATGGGGCATATCAGCTCGGCCCTCACCTTTCCATTGTTTGACGATGGTGAGCGCGCCGAGATCGGCACCTTGTACAAACAGATGGGTCAGTTGCCTGCGGTAGAGCGCGGATTGGAGATTGTGGGCGGCAAAATGAAGGAAATGTTTGTGCAGGGCCTGGGCCATGCACGCGGCGGCAAGGTGATGGTGCACTGCTGGCGAGGGGGCAAAAGGAGCGAATCTGTAGCCAATTTGCTTTCTGTCGCCGGATTGGAGGTCTTTTTGCTGCAGGGTGGATACAAGTCCTACCGCAATTGGGTGCTTGATCAGTTCAAATGCAAAGAATCCTTCGTCGTGGTCGGTGGACTCACTGGAACTGGTAAGACGCGCATCCTCCATGCCTTGCGGGAGCAAGGGCAGGCGATCTTGGATATCGAAGATCGTGCTGCTCACCGTGGGTCGGCCTTCGGCCGACTAGGACAGATCGGTTATGTATCGCCTCAGCAATTTGAAAATGGCATGGCCGAGGACCTGGCGCAGCTGTCTGGCAAGACGATCTGGCTGGAGGATGAAAGTCGCGTCTTGGGTAGCCTCACGCTACCCCAAAGCCTCTGGGACCAAAAACAGCTAGCGCCCGTCTTTTATGTCGAGATACCTGACGAGGACCGTGTGCGCATGTTGCTCGAAGACTATGGCGAACTGAACCACGAGGGCGTGGCGGCCTCGATCCGCAAAATCAGCCAAAGCTTGGGCGGCTTGCGCACGCAACAAGCGCTGGATGCACTGGAGCGCAACGATGCGGAGGTGCTCGTGCGCATGTTGCTCGCCTATTACGACAAGCTTTATCAAAATTCGTTATCTGCAAAGCCGGGGGGCAAAGTGCACCATTTGAAGTTTGAGCGCTTTGATTTGGATGAGATTACCGACAGCCTTAAAGCCAAGGCGGTCGAGCTGGGTTTCGCACTTTGAGCTGTAAACATATATAAGGTGTGGCGTTGGAGCTCGGCGGTGAGAAGTGGCCCGAAATGTGTACAGGATGTAAAGCTTTGTGATTCACGGCGCAAAACGTTTTCGATCTCGCGAGAAACGCTGTAAATTTGGTTATGGATATGCGTGGAAGAATATTGTCGCTCCGCACCCGGCTTTTGCCGGTCTTTCTGGTCTGCTGCTTCATCTCGGCAAGTACATCTAGCGCCAAGGCTTGGGGCTTTTGGGCACATCAGCGCATCAACCGCATGGCAGTGTTTACCTTGCCGACGGAGATGCTGATGTTTTACAAGAAAAATATCGAGTACCTCACCGACCATGCGGTCGATCCTGACATGCGGCGCTATGCTGTAGAGGGCGAGGCAGCCCGGCACTACATCGACGTGGACCATTACGGCGAATATCCATTTGACATGGTGCCCCGCAAGTGGCAAGACGCCGTCGACAAATTCACCGAAGACTCTTTGATGTCCTATGGCATCGTGCCCTGGCACATTTACCGACATTATTTTTGGCTGGTGGATGCATTTCGGTCACAGGATCCTGCGAAGATTTTGAAGGCATCGGCCGATATCGGGCACTACATTGCCGACTCCAACGTTCCCCTGCATACCACAGAAAACTACAACGGGCAGTTTACCGGGCAAAAAGGCATCCACGGGCTCTGGGAATCGCGATTGGTCGAGTTGTTTGCAAACGACTACGATTTTTTCATTGGCCACAGTCAGTACTTCACCGACCTGAATGCGCAGGCTTGGGTATGGGTGCTGGAGTCGCATTTAGCATTGGACTCGGTGCTGACCTTTGAAAAGAAGCTGACCGAGAAAATGCCATCCGACCAAAAATACAGCTTTGAAAACCGCAACAATGCCTTGGTGAAAGCCTATTCTAAGGCTTTTTGCACAGCCTACCACGAAATGCTTTCGGGTATGGTCGAGCGGCGCATGCGCACCTCCATCATGCGGGTCGGCAGTGTATGGTACTCTGCCTGGGTCGATGCCGGACAGCCTGACCTCAAGGCTTTGCTCCAAAAAGAGGTGGTCGAAGAAAAAGAAGATCGCGACCCCAAAATCAAGGTGACGGACCGTGAAGCGGGAGACGTCGGAGCCATTTTCGACGCCAAAGAAAAACTCTTTGGAGCTTGCTGCGGCCACGGCATGGGACCCTGCAATGAGCCCATGAAACCGCTTGATAGTTGTGCGCCGGCAAGGCTACCCAAAATGGCGTCGCAAAACCAAACGGAATGCGATCAGCATTGAAAAAAAGCGCAATCCTCGCAAATGCATCAAAAAAACAGCGTAATTTCACAGCAATCGCCTTGCTGATGGAAAATAGATATGTAAAACGTATGGGGAAAAACCGCCTCCAAAACGTATGGCTCGTGTTGGTGATCGTGCTTACAGGCATGCTCATCCCCCAAGAAATTTGGTCTCAGGAGCGTTTTCAGGAGCTTTATGCACCAAAAACGGCTGCAAAATATAAGATGCGTTTCATGCGGATCGATCTCTATGCAGGCGCTGAGGGATTGGATTCGACGCAGTTACTGCAACGCGAACCCGACTTCACGGAGCGTTTCTTTTATGATGAGCAAGGGCGCCCCAATTTGTATGAGGCTACGGATGTGAACATTCGCAAGCAGGGTACGCCAGCACCGCACCTCTTGTCGCGCTTTGATTACAGTGAAAATGGACTTGAGAGCCATCGGCATGACAGCACGGCATTTGGGCGCGCAAGCGAATGGCATTTCAAACGCAATGCAGTCGGCAGTGCAGCCGAGGATTTGATGTTTCTGCCCGACACCAACCTGGTCTGCATACAAAAACAGTACCTCTACGACGCCAAGGGCCGGCTGCAAAAAATCAATACCAACCGTTCTCGCCTCGGCGAAGGCCTGAGCGATGAATGTGTTTGGGTGTTTTTCATCCATGACAACCATAGCTTCAACGCCACTTCACTCTCGCCCCAAGATATGGCTCGCTGCCAATGCAGTCTGGAATACCTTGACGACGAGGGTCACGCGGTGCGTCGCGTCGTGTATGACTCCACCGGCACGATCGCGCTTACTGTCCTGCTCACTTACGACCGCACCGGCAAGCCCATTCGCATGGAGTGGCTCGATGGCGTGGGCAAAGTGCTCAAGGCTTGGGTCGACATTGTGTATGGACGCAATGGACTCGTGACCGTCGAGGTTGGCGGGAGCGACATCTCAGCCGAAAATACCTTGGGCGCCTTTGGCATGATGGGGCAAGCCTTTGTTGTCGAGCATTGGGTAGATTGGAAATTGTTGCGCGAGCTGCGCATCAAGATCGGCGGGCGAGAAGCGCTGCGTTACCTTTTTGACTACTCATTCAGAAACTGAGCGACTGAAGTCCCCAGGAAAAAAGCCTAGTAAATGCATTTTCACCATGATGGCAGCAGTTGCCCCGGTCTTGCTTTGGATGTATTCCTGATTGGCGTTGCGGGTCTGAAGCATGAGGGAAGCGTCTTCCAACCAATGTAGGATCGCCTTTTCCAATTCATCTGCCGTTGTGACTGATATGGCACCGCCGGCCGCGATCATGTCGACGGCCTCTTGAAATTTCTGGTAATTGGGCCCGAAGATGATGGGATTGCCGTAGACAGCAGCCTCTTGGGTGTTGTGGATGCCCAAACCAAATCCGCCTCCGATGTAGACGAGGGCAGCATCGTGGTAGAGGCGGGAGAGCATGCCCACGTTGTCGATCCAAAGTACATCGGCTGCAGGGCTTGCGCCAGAAATTTGGCTGTATTTGATCATTTTTCCTCCACTGTGGTCGATATGGTGATCGATTTGCTGCGGATGAATCTCGTGGGGGGCCAGTATCCAACAGAGGTCGGGGCGCCGCATTTTGTTGATCACGGGTAGCAGGATCGCCTCGTCTTTGGGCCAAGGGCTGCCGGCGACGATGCAGCGACGCCCAGCAATGAACGCTTCAACGCCCAGCACGGCCTCATACTTGGCGGGCAACTCTGCTACGCGGTCAAAGCGCGTATCGCCAGCGACGGAAATGCGATCGATCTGCACGAGCTCGGTAAGCAGCCTGTGGGTGTCCTGATCTTGGGTAAAAATCCAGCTGAATGCGTGGAAGGCGCGCTGGTATTGCTTGCGGAGGCCGCTTTTGAGAAATTTGCTGTCCTTGCGCAAGATAGCGCTCACGAGGATTTGATGAATCTTGCGCACCTCTGCCTCGGCGATGAAATTGAGCCAGAGGTCATATTTCACATAGATGACCAGCTTGGGTTGTACTATGTCGAAAAAGGTGCGCGCATTACGCCGGGTATCCAATGGCAGGTAGCAGACATGGTCGACATGCGCGAAGTTTTTGCGAATCTCGTAGCCCGAGGGACTGAAAAAGCTGAGCAGGATCTTTTGCTGCGGATATTGCTGTTTGATGGCTTCGATGAGCGGCCGACCTTGCTCAAACTCGCCGAGAGATGAGCAATGCATCCAGATCCAATCCTTGCGATCACCCAATGCCCGCGCCAGTTTTTTCTCCCAACCCTTGCGCCCGTCGACCCACAACTTGGCCTTGCGATTGAAGGGCGACGCCAGTCTGATCGCCCAGCCATATAACAGGATGCCGAGGTTGTAAAAAAAAGTCATTTTAGGCGCAGCCGAACGAACAGCGGTCAATAATAGTATTCATGCTCAGGAGCGGAAATATAGATAGGAAAAGTCCAACCGACTTTGAAATTGTAGAGCAAGTCTTGGCGCAGGCGGTCATCGCGTAGCCCTGTATCCACGTTGATGAGCCGACGATTTTTGGTGAAGCTCTGACTCATCTCTACGCCCACAAAGAAATTTGTAAAGCGATTGTTGCCAAAGTAGCGGTACCCGAGACCCTCGACGAGCCCGAAACCGTTGGTGAGGCGATCATATCCCTTTAAATAAGGTTTGCTCAGGTAGGGCACGTTGTCACCGATGGCATTGATGCTGATCTTGTGCTGAATGAATTGGGTGCCGACCTCCAAGTAAATTCCGGAGTTGAGGTTCTTCTGGTGATTGAGCACAAAAATCTTGCCCACGACGATCGGCACGACAAAGCCACGCTCAAAAAAGCGCACCACATAGTAGCGCCCATCCGCCCCGATGGCCTTGGTTTGGTAGCCCGATGATGGTGAACCAATGACTTGGACCACGTTGCGTGCCACGGGTTCCTTGACATTGTTTCCAAAGAATAATTTAAGTCCTGTATAGCCATAGAAGTTGCTCGCGAGTTTCATGCCACCCTCGGCACCCATTTGATTGGTGAATCCAAAGCGGTCATACAGGTCGCCGCTAGGCTGCCCCCCGCTGTAGCTCAGGCTCAAAAAGCCCATTGTGATGGAGCTATCGCGGATACTCTTCTGAGCACTCACGTGCACAAAGCAGCCAGCGATAACAAAAAATAAGAGATACCTTTTAATGAATGTCATTCGATTTCTGTACTTTTGAGCCTCATTGGGTAAAATTATCAATTTGCCGCACAATTCGGAAAGATCACAATCGGGCGTCGATGACACAGAACGCGGAATATTTCGCACATGAGACGGCCGTGATCGACGAGCCTGTCAAAATTGGCAAGGGCACGAAGATTTGGCACTTTTCGCACATCAGCGCAAATGTCGAGATCGGCGAGGGCTGCAATTTCGGCCAAAACTGCTTTATCAGCAGTGGGGTCAAGCTCGGCAACAATGTCAAAGCTCAAAACAATGTATCCATCTACACAGGCGTCACCTGTGAAGACGATGTATTCTTGGGCCCCTCGATGGTCTTCACCAACGTGATCAACCCCCGCAGCAACGTCAACCGCAAAGACGAGTACAAAATCACCTACCTCGAGCGAGGTGTGACCGTCGGCGCCAACGCCACCATCGTGTGTGGCATTCGCCTCGGCAAATTTGCATTTGTGGGTGCGGGCACGGTCGTGACCAAGGATGTTCCCGCCTATGCGCTCGTGACGGGCGTGCCAGGACGCATTGCAGGATGGATGAGCGAGCATGGACACAAGCTCATCTTTGATGCAGAGGGATGGGCCACCTGCGAAGGCAGCGGGGCGCGCTATGAAAAAGTAGGTCAAACGGTAAGGAAAATCGAATGATGACGAAAGTAGACAACATCAAGATGGTCGACACCGTCGGCCAATACCGCCACATCCAAGCAGAGATTGATGCGGGTATCCGCGAGGTGCTGGAAACGGGCGCCTATATCAATGGACCCATCGTGAAACGCTTTACCGCGAATCTCGCCAGCTATTTGGGCGCAAAATCGGTGATTCCCTGCGCAAATGGGACAGACGGCCTGCAGATCGCCCTCATGGCGCTCGACTTGCAGCCGGGTGACGAGGTAATTACATCACCCTACACCTTTTTTGCAACGGCTGAGGTCATCGCATTGCTAGGTCTCGTGCCGGTCTTTGTCGATATCGAGGCATCGACCTTCAACATGGATGTGCGCAAATTGGAGGCGGCCATCACCCCCAAGACACGCTGCATCATTCCCGTGCACCTATTTGGCCTGATCTGTGACATGGAACCGATCATGGAGATCGCCCGCCGCCATGGCATCTATGTCGTCGAGGACAATGCACAGGCGATCGGAGCAGACTACACCTTCAAGGATGGCCACAGCGTAAAAGCGGGCCTGATCGGTGACATCGGATGCACATCATTCTACCCCAGCAAAAACCTGGGCGCTTATGGGGATGCAGGGGCCAACTTCAGCAACGACGCCAATCTCGCTGAGAAAATGCTCATGATCTGCAATCATGGAAGCCGCAAAAAATACCACCACGAGCGCATCGGCGTCAATAGCCGCTTGGACTCATTCCAAGCAGCCGTCTTGGACGTGAAGCTAAAGCACCTCAACGAATACAATGCCGCACGCCAACAAGTCGCGGCATGGTATGATGAGCTGCTCGGCGATGTTGAAGGCGTCGCAATCCCCGGCCGCACGGCCAGCAGTACACATGTATTCCATCAATACACCCTGCGCATCCAAGCAGGCCGCGCCAAACGCGACAGGATGCAAAGCCTATTGGCTGAGGCAGGCGTGCCCACGATGATCTATTACCCGGCGCCACTGCATGTGCAGCCGGCCTATGCATCTTATGGATTCAAGCGGGGCGACTACCCCATCTCTGAAGAATGCAGCGACGAGGTACTTTCCCTCCCGATGCATACTGAGTTGGACCGCACCCAAGTGACATATATCGTGGAGCAATTCCTTGCCTGCTATCATCAATCCTAAAAAGCTCAAGAAAGAGAACATGAAAATCGCAGTTATCGGTACAGGATACGTTGGTTTGGTCGGTGGCACATGCTTTGCCGAGTCAGGCAACGACGTGCTTTGCGTAGACAACAATCAGGAGAAACTCGCCAAGCTACGTGCAGGTGCCATCACGATTTACGAGCCCGGCTTGGAAGTCTTGTTTGAGCGCAACAACAAAGAAGGTCGCCTGTCGTTTACCGACTCCGTGGAAGAGGCCGTTGCTTATGCCGAGATCATCTTTTTGGCCCTGCCAACCCCTCCGATGGAAGATGGCTCTGCCGACCTCCAGTATGTGCTGGCAGTTGCTGAGCAAATCGGCAAATGCATCAAGGACTACCGCGTGATCGTGAACAAAAGCACGGTACCCGTCGGCACTGCCGACAAGGTCCGCGACAAGATCAATGAATTCACCAATGTCGAATTTGACGTGGTCTCCAATCCCGAGTTTTTGAGGGAAGGTGCTGCGGTGAACGACTTCATGAAACCCGACCGCGTCGTCGTGGGTACCCGTAGCGAGCGCGCCCGCAAGCTCATGGAAAAGCTGTACAAGCCATTTGTGATGTCGGGCAATCCGATCATCTTCATGGATGAGCGCAGCTCCGAGCTCACAAAATATGCCGCCAACTCCCTGTTGGCCACCAAGATCTCGTTCATGAACGAGATCGCCAACTTGTGCGAGCGCGTGGGTGCCGACGTGGACCGCGTGCGCGCAGGCGTGGGTTATGGCGGATCTTGCTTCCCCAAAGACGTCTCGGCGCTTTACAAAACGAGCAAAGCCTACGGCTACGACTTCAAGATCCTTGATGCCGTGATGACGGTGAATGACAAGCAAAAGCATGTCATGGTCGACAAGCTGGAAACCTACTATGGCAGTGACTTCAGTAAGCTCACTTTTGCCGTATGGGGATTGGCTTTCAAGCCGAATACAGACGACATCCGCGAAGCGCCCGCGCTCACCATCATCGCTGAGATGCTCAAGCGTGGCGCCAAGGTCAAAGCTTATGACCCCGAGGCCATGTGGCAGGTAAAAAACTACACCGATCTCGACATCGAGATGGTCGAACACCGTTATGCCGCTTTGGAAGGCGCCGATGCACTCTGTGTGGTCACAGAGTGGAGCGAATTCCGCACGCCAGATTTCGACAAGATTAAGGGCTTGCTCAAAAAGCCAGTCGTCTTTGACGGTCGCAACATTTTTGACATGGACCAGATGGCAGAGCTGGGTTTTTATTACAACTCCATCGGCCGTGGCGTCGTGAACGCATTGCAGTCCAACACCGTGAATTCCTAAGCATGGCAACCCCCCGGAAAAAACGCATTCTCATCACCGGCGGCGCAGGCTTTCTGGGTTCGCATTTGACCGATCGCGCCTTGAAAGAGGGCTATCAGGTCATCGTCATGGACAACCTGCTCACAGGTGCCATGTCCAATATCGAGCATCACTTCGGCAACCCAGACTTCCAATTTGTGTTGCACGACGTTACCGAATACATCCACGTAGCTGGTGAATTGGATTACATTCTCCACTTTGCCTCGCCTGCCAGCCCCAAGGACTACCTGAATCTGCCGATCCAAACCCTGAAGGTAGGATCGCTCGGCACGCACAAAGTCCTCGGCTTGGCCAAGGCCAAAGGTGCGCGCATGCTCATTGCAAGTACCTCTGAAGTTTACGGCGATCCCATGGTTCATCCGCAGGATGAAGAGTACTGGGGCAATGTGAACCCGATCGGCTACCGCGGCGTGTATGACGAAGCCAAGCGATTCATGGAGGCCATCACCATGGCCTACCACCGCTACCACGGTGTAGAGACGCGCATTGTGCGCATCTTCAACACCTATGGCCCTCGCATGCGGCTCGACGATGGCCGTGCGTTGCCAGCATTTGTTGGTCAGGCATTGCGCGGAGAAGACATCACGGTCTTCGGAGATGGTAGTCAGACACGGAGCTTCTGCTATGTTGCAGACGAAGTCGAAGGCATTTTCCGGCTTCTGCACAGCGACTACGCATTCCCCGTCAATATCGGCAACCCCGACGAAGTGACGATTTTGGAATTCGCCCAGGAAATCATCGCCCTTACCGGAACACAAAGCAAGATCGTCTTTGAGGCGCTGCCAGAGGATGATCCCAAAGTGCGTCAGCCCAATATTGAGCTTGCGAAGAAACTACTGGGTTGGGAACCACGCGTGCCACGCCACGAGGGACTCAAGACCACGATCGACTTTTTTAAGCAGAAAGTGAGCAATGGGATTTAAACTTCAAAAGACCGAAATCGAAGGGCTGGTCATCTTGGAACCCGATGTCTTTGGTGATGCTCGGGGCTATTTCATGGAGTCCTACAATGCAGCAGCATTTGAGGAGCTCGGATTGAAAGAGCGTTTCGTCCAAGACAACGTTTCATTCAGCAGCAAAGGGATTTTGAGGGGCCTGCATTTTCAAGCACCGCCACACGCCCAAGGAAAATTGGTAAGCGTGTTGAACGGTCATGTGCTGGATGTGGCGGTCGACATTCGCAAAGCATCGCCGACTTACGGCAAGCATGTCATGGTACACCTGAGCGAAGAAAACCACAAAATGTTGTACGTGCCGCCTGGGTTCGCCCACGGTTTTTTGGTGATATCCGAGGTATGCCACTTTGTCTACAAGTGTACCAATACCTACCATCCAGAATCAGAGGGCGGTCTCATGTGGAATGACCCAACATTGGGCATTGATTGGCAGGCTTCGGCACCGATTATCTCCGGAAAAGACGGCAACTATGTGCCGTTTACAGAATTTGTGAGTCCATTTTAAAAAGCAAGAACAATGAAAGGGATCATTTTGGCAGGCGGATCAGGGACTAGGCTCTATCCATTGACCATTTCTGTGAGCAAGCAGCTCATGCCAGTGTACGACAAGCCGATGATTTATTATCCCTTGTCCACCATGATCACGGCCGGCATACGGGAGATATTGATCATTTCCACGCCCGTCGACCTTCCCTTGTTTCGCAACCTCCTCGGCGACGGTAGTCGCCTAGGGATGCGATTTGAATACGCCGTGCAGGAGAATCCCGAAGGCTTGGCACAAGCATTCATCATCGGCGCAGACTTTGTCGGAGACGACGATGTCGCACTGATCTTGGGCGACAACATCTTCTACGGCACCGAACTCAATAACACCCTGCAAGAAGCAGCACGATTGGTGCGGACAGAGGGAGGGGGCATGGTCTTTGCTTACCACGTATCTGATCCAGAGCGATATGGCGTCGTAGACTTCGCCCCCAATGGCGAGGCACTTTCGATCGAGGAAAAACCGACCCATCCCAAAAGTTCCTATGCAGTACCGGGCATCTACTTCTACGACAACCAAGTCATAGCAATGGCCCAAAACCTCAAGCCCAGTCCGCGCGGTGAATTGGAAATCACCGACATCAACAAACTCTATCTGGAAAAGAAGCAATTGCGCGTCTCGATCCTGAGTCGCGGCACAGCGTGGCTAGACACAGGCACACACGACAGCCTGCAAGACGCAGGTCAGTTCGTTCAAATCATCGAAAAGCGCCAGGGTTTGAAAGTGGGATGCATCGAAGAAGCAGCTTGGGAAGCAGGCTTCCTGACCGACGCCGGCCTAGAGCAATCAGCCGCCGGCCTCCTGAAGAGTGGGTATGGGATCTATTTGTTGAGCTTGCTGGGGCGTTGATTATGAGGGATCGGGGGAATGAGCGCAAGATTCTTTTCATTTCGACCAACTATTCTAGTTTTGTTAAACAAGATGCAGAAACATTAGAAAAGCACTACAAAGTGGAGCGATTCGAATTTGGTGCAAAGAAGGGGATGGCTATGATCGCATTCCAGTTGAGGTTGCTATTCTGGATCATCGCGAACATTCGAAGATCAGAACTTATTTTTATCTGGTTTGCCGACTACCATAGTTTTTTACCAATCTTGTTATCAAAAATTATTGGAATAGATTCCTTCTTGATTGTTGGAGGGTATGATGCTGCAAAACTCCAAATTTACAATTATGGAGGACACTTAAAGCCGCTTAGGAGTTGGTTGATACGTAAAAGTTGCGAATGGGCAACCAAGGTGCTCCCCGTATCTGATTTTGTCAATAATGAACTTTCAAAAAATATAGGAACAATAAATCTGTCAAAAAGAATAGTTGTGTACAATGGCATTGATGTAGACTTGTTTCAGCACGAAGAAGTCACCAAAGAATTTCGATCGGGAATCGTTTGTGTGTCATCTGCGGAATCAATAGATCGACTTAAAGTGAAAGGGTTGGATTTGCTTATGGCCGTTGCGCGAAACTTGCCGAATGAGTCATTTACAATAATTGGCGTACATGGAGATGCTATGGCAGAGCTTTCGGAGCAAAAATTGCCCAATGTCACTCTTATTGGGAGAGTTAGTCGGGAATCATTGGAGAACATTTTTCGAAAATCAAAAATTGTTTGCCAATTTTCAAGGTACGAATCGTTCGGAATGGCTCTAGCAGAAGGTATGCTATGCGGATGTATAGCCGTAACCGTTTCAGGAATAGGTGCCGTTGAGATCGTTGATGAATTTTCGGGGGTGGTTGCAGATTCCTTTAATATTGACTGCCTTACAAAGGCCGTAGAAAAGGGACTCCAGTTTCCAGAAGAGGCAAGAATACAAGCTGTTCATCGAATTGAAAATTTCTTTAGTCTGCAACGAAGGTCACAATTGTTGCTTGCAATAATATCTAAGGAGAATCCGATACAATAGCAAAGCCCCAAAAACTTACCCTTGAACGTATGACCTGCCCGATGTCCCTACGGTGAGATTGTCTGGAGAAACAACTTGATCGACCCAGCAAACGCGTAATGCTGATTCGGAGAATACCAAGGTGAATGTGGCTTGATTGCGAGTCGCAACATCGGCTCAGCAAGCTAAAAGACTATGATCCGGATCAACCACATTTTCTGGGGGGTAGTTCTGTCAAGCGAATAATTTTTCGAGTCTGAAGAGGAAGAATTTGACATCAGTTACGCCCCTGAGATTGGCCCTGAATGCCTTGATCTTGGAGTTGAATGATTCAGCGTATGCG
>JANPHP010000159.1:0-3811 GCA_031424495.1 Bacteroidota bacterium
CCAAAAGAATCCCTTACTTGGCTCAACCATTCCCCCTAAAAGTTTGGGGCTGGTTTAAGAAGCGGGTATTTGGCCCCTCCCAAGAGTTCTTTCAAGTATCTGTTTTTCAATCACTTGTCTCGAAGTCTGCTGGATGCGCGACTTATACATTGTCAATTATCAACTAACTTTGCTTACCTATGGCTGCACACAACGAGATCGGTAAACTGGGCGAAGATATCGCTACAAAATGGATTGAATCTGAGGGATTTGTGGTCTTTGACCGCAACTATCGCTGCGAAGGTACGGAGGTCGATATCGTCGCTTTGTGGACGAATCCCAGCAACCCTGCCTTGGTGGAGTTGCATTTTGTGGAGGTGAAAACGCTGAAAGACACGCGCTTTTCCCAGCCCGAAGACGCCGTGGATGCCGCCAAGATGAAAAACATGGCCAAAGTCGCCCAGTTCTATTGTTTTGAGCGGCAATTGCACAACATTCCTTGCGTTTTTGATATCATCTCGGTCGCTTTGGATGATATGGAAAATCCTGTGATCAAGCATTTTGAAGATTTTTGGAGACCGGAAACGCGCTATTGAGATTTGCTTTTCGATACGCGATCGGTTTAGGCGCCCATCGGGAATGAATGACAGAATTCGATATTCCCCTCAATACCTTGTACCCTCAATGTGCACAAGGAAACTTGGGGCAGCGAATGGAATCTCGTGAAAAACACCGACTTTCGCGTTTCAAAATCAATTGAAATGAAAACCAAGACCTTTTTGATGGCCCTTTGCTGCTTTGCAGTAATCGCATGCGGTTCCAAAACCGATGCAGGATCCACCACCACCACTGGCGAAACGACTGTCAAAGAAGACAGCCCGGCAAGTGAAGTTGCCTCCCCAGGCCGCTACAAGGCAGGCGATCTCCTTTATTGCTACGCAAAATCTGGCCTCGTCCTGCGCGACAAGCCCGACCCATCGGGCTCAAAACTGGCTTCTGTGCCGCTTACAGGCGAAGTCCAGATCAAGGATGCCGAACCATTCACTAAGGCATTCAGTGTCAAGGAAGCCTGCGGCCTTGAAATCAAAGGCTACTGGGTAAAAGCCAGCTTTGGCGGCAAGGAAGGCTATATCTTTGACGGTTATTTGCTCAAGCAACGGTTCTTGGACGCCGAAGAAAGCACCGTGGACTACTGGTCAAGCATGTCCAAGCTGAAAAGCAGGACCGACAAGCCACCCAAAAATGACATGAATTACTATGTGTACACCAAAGCGAGCTGGGAAAACGGCATCGAATATGAAAATTCAGGCTACGAAGGCGGGGCAACATCAACCCTCATTCTTCCTAAAGCCTTGTTTTCCTATCAAGAGGCTTACTTACTAGCAATGTCTGACTTGCAGGCTGGGCCCGACAACACCTACACTTGTACGTGCGATGCGACCAAACAAACTGCGGAGTGCACCTCCAAAGATGAGCTTGCGGTGACGACGCTGGAAGTGGATGCCAAGGGTAACTTTGTGATCGAAGATTCCTACGCCGACTGAGTCCAGAGCAGAGAGCGGAGTGGGTTTGTTGCCGAAAATCACGTAGCTAAGAGCGCCAGACGGCATGGCCTATGAAGTCATAGGCGAAAATTGGGAGACCTTCCGTGGCGGCCAAAAGGAAGTAGTGCTTACGTGGGTCACCGCATCTTTGACCCCAAAACCAACGAAATTTCAGGCGAAGCTCAGTAAGGCGGCGCAGCAAGATTCCTCAAAGGCTGCGTAAATGTAGATGCCCTTGTATAGGCGGAGAAAAAGAAATAACATCGATGAACGATTGATGAAGCCAATAGCACTTTCATCCTCAATCGTCTATCCTCAATCTTCTATCCTCAATCCACTAGGTCGTACCATACTTCTGGGCGGTTTTTGAAAATCCTTTTCAAACGTTCTGCGTTTCTATCTGTCTTTGCAAAGATCAATCCGCGAATGCTTTTCCAATCGCCTATTTCGTCTGGAAAATCTACGATATCCCAAGCTACCACCTCTTGCAATGTTTTGCTTTGCAGAATTTCAGGGGAGAGGTTTGTCACATGGGCCTTTTCCCTAAAATGTACGTCCTCCAAATCGGGCATTTTCCCGATTGCATTGAACGTAGCCGCTTGATTGGACAATGGAAAAGCTACTTCTAGATGTTTCACATGACAGGGCTTTCCTTCCACTTCCAAGATGTCATTGGGCTTGTCCGAGAATAAATACAAGAATTCCAGCGTAGGAATTTGAGCGATTGTCTTCCAAAAGCTGACATCAAATGGAATTGCAGTCTCGACTGTAAATGACCCCAATTCCCTCAGCGAGGTCAACCCCTTTGGAAGAGTTTTCATTTTGGGGGCACGAATCCGAAGTTGTCCTAAGGCTGGCAGACCAGAAAGATCCTTTATTTCCTCCAAGTTCTCTCCCTCTATGAGCAGATCATACAAAGTTTCCGAAGTAAGTTGTGCTTTACTGATCTTCTTCGCGTCTGTAGGCAAGAAAAAAAGCACGCTCAAATGTTGCAAACCCCAAATGTGTGGCCCAATGTTCACTTCCGCATTGCCACCCAGAATGAGCGTGGAGAGCGATTGGGGAAACAAATCTTTTGGCAAAATCCTCAGACAGAGATTGTCGCTTAAGACGAGTTCCTCGAGATTCGGCATTTGATGGAGATTTCCTGGAAGGCTGGTCAAATCAGAACGCGTGATTTTCATGTATTCAACATGATCACATGCCCGCGGATCAAAAGAGAGTTCCTGTATAGGAATGGAAAGGATTAACGCTTGGAGTTTGGGGCAACGTATGATCGCTTGTGACAAATCTGCGAAGCCATTCCCTGCTTCTGAATGCAACTCAAGCACTTTCACATTGGGCGGAAAGATCACTTGAACAGGCCTTTTTCTAAATTCAAGCTGATCGATAAAAAGGATTTCAAGCTGTTTGAAACCAGACAAATCCAAAACCGCTTCCTCTGGCAAATCGATATGAAGGGATCTTAAGTCCGAGACCATGCGGAGTGAATCCAAGGAAAAAGGTTGGGCTGTTTTAGGAATGAATTTGCCATCGTTAAAGATATCGACATAACCGCCCGAAACATTGCTGTAACTGATAGGGCCTTGATGATTGATAATTTCTTTCCAATTGTCATTCGCATCAAAGCTTTGGGTGCCAATTTCCATGTGCAGCATCATTTCTTGGTATGACTGTCCACGAAGTTGCTGGATGTCTATTCCAAGACAAAACACAAATACAATGAGCCTCGCAACTGAAAAGGAGATGTGGGTTTTGAAATTCATTGAGATTTATTTTTCAACTAATTTATAGCCTTTTGAACGAATTTGGCATTCATCCTTTTATATTTGTAACATATTCAATATGTGATGACTACTGAACAATTAGAGAATTTGACAGCGCGCTTGGACGCGCTGAGGAGGTGCCTTTGACGTCGATCAAAGGCAGGCTCTCCTCTCCCATTTACAATCCACAAGCTGCTCGGCCAATTTCTGGAAAAATCCAGCTAGCGCCAGAGACACGCTGCACCGCATCTCACTAGAAACATTCTGGATCGACCACTGAAGCCGATTGACGCGCCTCATAGGGTCCTGCGAAGAATGGTCTATCCTTGCGATTGACGACCTGGAGGCAGTGCCATTGCTGGAAATGACATTACTGGAGCTCGATGCTGCCCTGACGGCACTCGAAGCATTGGCTCCATTTTCAGGTCCAGATGACCAACTCGATTGTTTTGTGGAAGTCAACTGCGCTCACGATCAGGGTTTGTATTACAAGCTTCGCCCAATCGAAAAGGTCGCTGAACA
>JANPHP010000160.1:0-5242 GCA_031424495.1 Bacteroidota bacterium
CGCTTGGGGTCTTTGGTAACCAAGGGCGCGACCTTCATCTTATCATAAAAGTCGGAGTTGTCCAGGCTTTTGATCGGCTTTCCCGTGAGTGCATGGAGGAATCGCGCAAAATTGGCGACGCTCTCGGCTTTGCGTGGGGCATACCCGAGGGCGAGCATCCCAAAGTAGAAGATGAGAACGGTCTCGGAATTGTTGTGGCCGCTCACTGCGATGGCCTTTTGAGTATCTCCTGCCTTGATTTCCTCGATCTTCTTGCGCAGCCATTCGATGGTGAGTTCGCAGATCAAAATGCTGAGTGGCCTCGTGAACTGTGTTCCAGCCTGGATGCCGATGCGGTCAGAAAACCAGCCGCTCCCGAAATCGCTGTCGATGTTGTGAAGGGCGGAAATGTTGGCTAGGTCTTGCATCCTAGAGTTTCGGAGCTTCGTGAGGAAGCCGATTTTGCCCTCTTGCGAAATGTAAATATCCGCCTCTGCTATGACCTCAGCCTCATGGCTTTCAAGGCGGGCGAAGGCTTCCCGGTATAGCTCCCGCTTTTTGAGGTCGGCGATTTTCTCGATGTCGATGTCAAAATCCATGTCTTGATCGATCAGTGGGCAATTTAGAAATCGGTCAATGCGGCTGCGTACTGATCGCGTGTCGCATCGTCAAAGCTACTCAAATAGTTTTCCGTGGTTTTGAGGTCTTTGTGTCCCAATGCCTCGGAAATGAAGGATATTGGCGCATTGGACAGCTTCAAGACGGTGGCGAAGCTGTGCCGGGCATTGTAGGTGGTCAAGTGTTGCTCAATACCGACTGCCTTTCCGATGCGACGGATGTACTTATTGACCTGCTTCACGATGCCCTGCACTTGGCTTCGCTCTCGTTGTGGGGTGCAATCTGCATCGAGGATGGGGAAAACGTAGGTTTGGGGCAGTGCTGGCTTTTGTCCCCATTTTTCAATGATCGCCTTTGCAGCAGGAGCGAGGGAGGCTACAATGGGTTTCAAATCCTGTTTCGTGGAACGCGCTGTTTTGGATCGGACAAATATCACACGGTATCCATCTAGGTTCGCATACCGCAACCGAGCGATGTCTTTCATATTTGCGCCGTTGCAAAGGTAACTGAACACCCACAAGTCCTTGTGGTAACTCTCGGTGTCAGAGGCCGCCTGATATTCAAATAGCTTGCGAATGTCGGCCTTGGGCACTGCCTTTTTTACATTGCGCCCGCTGGGGATGATGTATTGGTTTCGGCCAAAGGGGTAGGACTCACTTGGAATCGCCTTGTTGGCGATGGCTTGGTTGTAGATGGTGCGAAGGCTACGCAGGTAAATTCCTGCCGTGGTCGATGTTCCGCGCCGTTTGATGACCTTGCCTGACTTGTCGCGCTCTTCTACCTCAGTGATCCACCTTTCAAATCGTACAAGCCAATCAGGGGTAATGGCGGCAAATTCCAGCAATGGTTTTTTGGTGAATGCTCGGATTGCCTTCATCGCATTGCCGTAGCTCAATGCTGTGGAAATGCGACTCTCCCCATTCAAACGCTCGATGTATTCTTCAAAGGTATCGAAGACAGACGACTTCACTCTCTGGTTGCTGCCCATAGCCTTGTCAAAGGCTTCAAAGCTAAAGTCGGGCAAGCTGTCTGCAACGGACTTTGCCTTGGCGTAGTAGGAGTCCAGAAACATCCTCGTTTCCTTCGCTTCATTCCGTGGCCGCTCTCCCATGACCTTATCAAAGTCAGCCTGTGACATGTGCTTTCCAGTAGGGTAGTAGCGTTGCTCGCGGTTCCAAGTCACCCGCAGCTTCACAGAAAAGGTGCCATCCTTGAGTGGTTTTCTCGTATCCAAAATGATGACAACAGATGCAGCATGTTTCATATTCGACCTTTTACCTTCGATTTTCAGTACATACAAAGTACATACAAATCTATGAAATATCGATTAGAAACAATCAAAGTCGAGATAGTAATTTTTTGAGAAGTGGCTTTTGGTCTCAAAAATGGCTATTTTGAGAAGGGGGATAAGAAACGATAGGCCTATTTCTCCTGATTCGTAATCAGCAGGTCGGGGGTTCGACTCCCCTGAGAGGCTCCAAAGTGAAGCTCCCGTAAATGGGGGCTTTTTTTGTGCCTCGGCCCATCTAGCTCTATTTCCCCTCGCCATGCACCTCCCCGGGATGATAAACCTCCACCGCATGCGCCTTCACCCATGCGGGATCCAAACTCTCTTCTTTTGTCTTTTGGTGCAGGTACATGTCCATCTGGTCTGAAAAATGGGGCGAATCAGGATGGTTGGAGTTGCCGTAGGGTTGTACGGATTGGATTTTGACGCCTTGCTCTGAGAAACGCATCAATTGGATGTAGCTGTCTCCCAGGTAACTGCGCTTGCGGCCGTCTTTCCAGTCGTGGCTGTACATTGCGGAGATCACATCGGGTGCGCCGCCGATCGGGAAGTCCTGGTCGCCGCGCACGTGGCGCTGAAACTGTCCAAGCGGTGGGGTAATGCTGCCGAAGTGCTTGCGCAGGTATTTGCCCGCCTTTTGCATTGCATCCACATAATGCTCGGCTGGGTAGCAAGTGGCGATGGCAAATAGGTTCTTTTCACGCGCATCCGCAAAAAGGTAGTCGTAGGTCTTCAGAAACAAGGCAGCGTTGGTGTTGTCGACATTCGCCTTGCGGTCCCAAGCCTTGAAGACTGCCAATTCCTCGGCCACCTCAGGGTATTTTGCGGGATCCAATGCATTGATACAGTTGATATTGCTCAAGAAGTAGATCGAGAATGTATCTGGAAATTGCTGGTCATACTTGAGGCGCAACATATCCTCCCAGCTCACGCTTGGCATGCCCGCCATGATCTCCTGCACCCGCAGACTGCGGTTGTTTTCGATCGGGTAGGCAAATAAAAGGCTGTCAAAATCTTCGTGGCGAGGATTGTCGGCTGGCGCAGTACAGGTGAACGGTGTATTGTTTGTATTAAAAACATAACCAGCGGCTGGATTCAAACTTTGCACCAGGTCTTCGGTCGGATGAAATTCCGTCCAGACCACAGCCGAGGTGTCGCCGGGCAACAAGCCCAGCCAGTCGTATCCGGGCTTGCGCATCGGGTAGAGGCCGTTGTCGATGTAGAGAATCGTGTCGCGGCGGTCTGCATACACGATGTTCAGGCTCGGCAGGCCTCCCATTTGGATGGCTTCATAAAACTCGGTGTAGTTGTGTGCCTTGCCCATCTCAAACCATTGCTCGGCGGCCTTGATGGTCATGATTGCCGGGAATCGTAGTGCATAAAAGTCCTTTTTGTAGCGTAAAACTGGTCCGTGGACGCTCCAATAGGTCTTTTTGCGCACAGGTATCTTGAACGGTCCGACTTTGGCCTTCATCTTTTCCTTCACCGTTTCAAGCGTCTTCCATTCCCCGTCATATCTGTATTGCAGCTTGTTTTTGGGATCCATTACCAAGTGGTACACGTCGACAAGATCGGGCTGATTCACGGTATGCATCCATCCCATGTCGGGATTGCAACCCGCAAAAACCGAGACGCCGCCGGGGAATAGGCCGCCCAGCACGTTGAGGCCCTCGTCGCTCATGAGGTGGGCTTCATACCAAGCCGTGGGGCCGTCGAGGGGCTGATGTGAATTGTTTACTAAGTAGACCTGCCCGTCGGCGGTGCGTTTGGAGTTGAAGGCGAAGCCATTGGAGCCGCGCAAGGAGTAGGGCGTCGGCGCGCCCGCCCTGCCGCCGAGGATGTTGAGAAAGTGGAAATGCACGCCCTCCATGAGCACGAGCGACATCACATAGCCCGTAAGCACGTCTTTGGTGTCGATCGGGAAGATCTTTTTGGCGAGTATTTCCTTGGGATGGGTAGCAGCGAAGTCATTGACACCCTGTGCATAAGCTTCGAGGTGCAGCTTGAATTTCGGGGAGACATCGGCCTCGTAGTGCTCGCGCACGAGCTGTGGCACGCGCAGCATTTGCACGGCAAAATCGACGATTGCGCCATCCTTGCCGAGCACTTCGCCTTGGCGGTGGCGCGCCATGAGCAGATTGAGCTGCATGTCATGAAAATTGTCCTCGGCATTCGCCCAGGCGAGCCCGTAGGCAGTGCCCGCATCGGTGGGGGCATGTATGTGGGGCACCCCCCAGGCATCGCGGCTGATGGTGACCGTGAGCGGATCGATTTGTGCGAGCAAGGGTAGGGGGCTGCAAGCCATCAATAGCAGCAGCAAGCGCGCGAGGACGTGCAAATTCAATGATTTCATTCTTCTTAAAACCTTCTTGTGGGGCGAAATTGAGCAAGTGCAACCTCAGCCGCAAGAAAATGTTTCGAATGTTGAAATTTTCTAAGGCCGTTCAGATATCGATCAGCTGCGCACAAACCTGCCCAGGCGCGGATCAAAGCTGCAATCGATCGCCTGTGGCTCAAATGCTTGCCAAGCGGCACAGATGCGGGCCTCATCCGCTGGGTCGAGATCGTCTTGCGACACGCGTCCATCAATGCATTCCAGCGTTTGGTTGGGAATGGGGATGATCTGCAGGCTCAGGCCTTGCCGTGGCAGGCTGTATTGCAGCGTGACCAGCTCAAAATCCTCCAAGATCGCAGCATCGGCGGCAGCTCCAAAGAAGTCGGCGCGCGTGACCGCCAGGAGCGTCTCCTCGGTGACATCTTCCCATTCATCGTGCGCGTAGCGGCCGATCCAGATTTTGCATTCGTGGTTCTCGGCATGCGCGTCGGTCTCGGTCAGGGCCACGAGTTCGCTGCCATCCTCGAGGTGCAGCAGCCTAAAGATCCACTCCATGGCACCCATGCCAAATCCGGGATCGGTGACCACGATGCAGTCCTCGGTCACGGTGACGAGCAGCGGGAATTCATCCAAATAAGCGTCGAGTGAGGCAAATTGGGTGGGAGGGATGTCGCCTTTGCTGACCCAAGCGGACCAAAGGGGCACATAGATGATTTCAGGCACGAGATCGTCGAGCAGCGCGTAGCGGGCGATGATCTTTCGGGCCTCAGACGGCGCAAGCTCTCCCTCTGCCGGGGGAGGATTTTCAGTTCTAGATTCCATTCACATGCACAAGCTGGATACAACCCCCAACAAGGCAGAATATGAAAATAGGCTATTGCCTTGGATAAAGCAAGGGAAAATGAAGAATGCGCGCCCGAACAAGATTTTTTTTCAAAACCTTGGTGTCAGCCCTTGACTTTCCCAAAAGCCCCATTAACTTTGCAGTCCCGTTCTTAGAATGGGCTGTTAGCTCAGTTGGT
>JANPHP010000161.1:0-2390 GCA_031424495.1 Bacteroidota bacterium
TACGGCGACCTCCAAGGCTTCATTGGAACTTCGCTGCCAACCATCGAAGGATTGGATGTGCCGAAGATTGAGTGTGATGAACGGGCGCTCATCGGGAATTAACCCTTTTGTGTCAATCCTGCTGTAGAATAAGGTCTATTTCAGTCTAAAGGATTTCATGGACCAATCGATCGATCACTTAAAGATTACCGCAGATGACTTCGCTCGTCGGTTTGCTATGCGAACAAGCAATCTCATGTGGTTGCTTGGTGCAGGCGCATCTGCGGCCGCCGGCATCCCGACAGCTGGACAAATGATATGGGAGTTTAAGCAGCGTCTTTTCGTGAGTCAGAGAAAAGTCTCGCCAAAAGCAGTTGCGGATCTTGCGAATCCAATCATTCGCAACCAAATACAAGCCCACATCGATTCGTCAGGAACATTTCCAGCATTAGATACACCCGAAGAATATGCGGTTCTATTCGAGACCGCATACCCATCCGAATCGGATCGCCGACTTTACATTGACTCAAAAATCAAAGGAGCGAAACCATCGTATGGTCACATGGCGCTCGCAACCCTAATGAAGTCGCAATTAACGAGAATAGTCTGGACAACAAACTTTGATTGCTTGATTGCCGACGCATCAGCCACCATACACGAATCCACAGAACCACTGTCTGTAGTCGCTTTAGATGCACCCGAGCTTGCCGAACAATTGATCGGGGATGGCCGATGGCCGATTGAAGTTAAACTTCATGGCGACTTCCGTTCGCGTCGACTGAAGAACACGAATGATGAGCTGCGTCATCAAGACTCACGACTGAGAAGTATTCTTGTAGATTCCTGTCGCAGATTTGGTTTCGTTGTCGGCGGATATAGTGGGCGAGATGATTCGGTGATGGATGCCCTCGAAGAGGCAATCAAGGATAAAAATGCATTTCCCGCAGGCCTTTTTTGGTTGCACAGAGGCGATTGGGCTCCAATGCCACGCGTCTGTCAACTTCTTTCAAAAGCTAACTCAATTGGCGTCGAAGCCCACCTCGTGACGATTGACAATTTCGACGAGATTCTACGCGACCTCATTCGACTGAAGAGCGGGTTGGATACTACAAAGCTAGACTCTTTCGCTACAGCTCGTTCTCGATGGAGTGCAGCGCCGAAACCTGCCGGCAACAAAGGATGGCCGGTTTTGCGATTCAACGCAATCGCCGTGACACAAGCACCGACTATCTGCCGTCGAGTTGTTTGTGGTGTAGGTGGCCTCAAGGATGCACGTGATGCTGTCGCAAAAGTAAACGCTCAGCTAATCGTTTCAAGGACTAGAGCTGGAGTTCTTTGCTTCGGATCGGACTCCGAAGTCCGAAAGGCATTCGAAGACTATGGAATCCAAGACTTCGATATTCATCCGATAGAATCTAATCGACTTTGGTATGACGACACAGGTGAACATTGCCTTGTGAGCGACGCGATTGTATCTGCGATTGCGCGTGAACGTCACTTGGATGTATTTCACAAGCGAGGGCTAAACCTTCTTGCTCCTAGGGACGTGCAGAACTCAGCGCTATCGGAACTCAAAAGCATCGTTGGGAGTCTCAGCGGCTCTGTCAAAGACAGTCCACACCTGCATTGGCGTGAGGGAGTTGGGGTTCGGCTTGAATGGGCATGTGGAAAGCTTTGGCTGTTGTTTGAACCCACAACGGTGTTTGAGCCTTTCGAGGATCGCGACAAAACGATTGTTGCTGACTTTTGCCGCGAACGTACGGTAAAGAGGTACAACCCAAAGTTGAATCGACTCTTTGATTTCTGGTCACGGTATCTTGCTGGTGACGGGAGGGAAATAAGGGCTCTGGGAATCGGTGACGGAATCGATGCAGTGTACCGACTGTCAAGTCAAAACGCTTATTCGCGGAGGGCGACCACATGACTACCGAGATCACCTCACACATTTGCTTTCCAGAGCCGAAATTGAGTTTTCATCCAGATCGCCCCACCGATCAAGCGATTCATCCTCTTCTCGGTTTACGCCGATTCGGACCGTACTCCGCCGGACTCGTACCTGATCCGATCAATATTGCAACTATATCCCCAAGTGGCGACAGTAATCGGCTTTTTGACTTTATGAAGAAGTTGGCGATGTCGCATGCGCCAGCTGAAAGAAAAAGCTACCTTCCTGCTTGGCCTGGTTTCAAAGAGCTCTTCAATGTCCGAATGGTTGGAGCAGCGAAGGATTGTCACCTCGAATTGGATAAATCGATAGATTTGGAGTTTGAAAAATCACAAACCCCACACGTTGTTTTGGCCGAACAGCTTAGTAGGGCGATTCATGATATCTCCTCACGCCGAACAAGATTCGATGTGCTTTTTATCTATCTGCCACAGCGCTGGGCACCTGGATTTAAGGGTGGGGTACA
>JANPHP010000162.1:0-7001 GCA_031424495.1 Bacteroidota bacterium
CTTGTAATAGTCGCATTTGTGGCGGGTAAATACCGGAATTGATCTCGTAGGTACGCCATGCATGGCGTACCTACGAGATCAATTCCGGTATTTACCCGCCACAAATGCGACTATTACAAGGTTCCACTACAACTCCACAACCACCTTCAGGTGCAGCGACGCCGCAGGCGTGGTCACCGTCAAGAAAAAACGACCGCCTTTCTTCAATTGTTTGCATTCCAAGGCGAGGTGTTGCGCGCCACTGCCCATGGCCGAATAGGTTTTTTTCAGGATGTCTTTGCCTTTTGCATTCGTGAAAACAAGGTTCACATCACCCACTGTGGGGTTCAGGAAATCGACAAAGAGGATAGCTTTGAACGGATCGGGTATGACTTCCAATTGCAGTGGACTTGTGCTCTGCAATTGTTCGAAGTCGGCGGGGGCTGTGGGCGATTTGCTCAGGAAAACCTTGAATAGCTGCGTGCTCGCGCTGCTATGTTCGCCTTCATTCACCCAAAAGATATTGTCGTCGCTGCTGTGGATACCACCGACCACATAACCGATCAGGGTTTTCTCGGCAGGCAAATCATCGAGTTTGATGACGCCATTGGGATATTGCGGCAGCGCTGCTATGGGGATGAATTCTGCACTTGCGCCCAGGTAAGCGGGCATTTCCACGGGCAACTTGTATTCGCGCATCTGCCCACTTGCATCACGTGTCACGCGCGCGATGGTCTTCACAAAGGGCACATTACAATCGAGTACATGCATTCCCGCGCTGTCATAATATTCGCTGATGCCACCCAGAAACAAGGCATGCATCTCCCGTGTGGCCTTGGAAAACAAGGGCAATTTGGCGCAATGGTATTGCTGATAATGCTGCTGAAATCCAGCAACGGGCGCATAACCACGCTCATCAAAAAGGAGGCAATTCAGGTAGGGGATGTCGGCCTTGTACTGAAACACGCCCGAATAGGCCATCAAACCTTGGCGCCCGTCGGGCAAGATCTGCGGCAATAGATTGTAATCGCGGCGATGGAGCAGCACGCTGTCGGCGACGCTTTCGCCAAAGGTGACTTCGAGCGCGGTAGCCTTTTCATCGATCTGAAATGTGCGCGGGTAGTGGTTGTAATGCTGCACAAAGCCGGGGCCACGATCAGGTCCCATGGGATTGTAGCGGCCACCAAAATTGTGCCCACCGATCAGGTAAAAAGTATCTTGGATCTTGGCCAATTGTCCGCCCGCAACAGCAAATTTGGGGTCGCTGATTTGGCGGAAGTATGGCGCAAGTTTCCCGCCGGTTTGGATGGCTTGGATGGCACCCGTGATGTCGATTGCCGTCAGGAATTCGTAAGTCTTGTGGTCGCCGAGCGAGGGGCTGTAGCCATAGCCGCCGATGACATAGAGGGTGTTGCCGTCTTGAAAAAATTCGGGGTTGGTGGCGCTCAGTTGTTCTTGGATGCTGATGGGCAGGTCTCCCATTCCGGCAGTCCAAACCATCGACCGGGTAGGGGAGACGACCACCAATTGGTAATTGTGGCCCGCGCTGTCAAAGGCCGCAAAGGGCTGTCGACGGTGCATGCCGTCCACGCGACCGCCTACAAGCAGCCATTCGTCACCGTGCTGCCCGAATGCAAAGCTCTGCATGCCGGGCATTCCCTTGATTTCGAGTGGCTCCAGGGCGATTTGGAAGGGGGATGATTGGGCGATTGCCAATAAGCCACAGCAAATGAACCCTAGCAAGATGAATATTCTCTTCATCAAATTTCTAAATTAAACGGCCGCAAATGTAGCGCATATCCGTGGCTATCTCGATGATCCTTGTCATCAATGCAAATTGCCTTTTGGTCGAAATTGCTCCAGATCAAAGTGCAAATAGATCCAAGCCCCGAAGTACATAGCCAATGCAAATGATAGGATTGTGAGCATTAAGGTGGCTGTGTTGCGTATTCCCTTGCCTGAAAAGCCTCGCACAAAACCGTAGCAGATGCTACCAATTCCCAAGATGAAAAAGCCGGAAAATTTCCCAGGGCCGATTTGCATGGCCGCAAAAATCGGGCCTCCGACAGCAGCACCCAGCAGCGCACCCAGTATGCCCAGGATGAGGCTGCGATTCGTAACCGTTTGATGCTTCTTTTCGTGCTCCCAAGCTCCTTTTTCTTCGGCCAAAACGATTTGGAACCGTTCGGCGCTGATCTGATCCAAATCCTCTGCGATGTCCTCCGAAGGGGAAAATTGGCCAGCCCTGAATTGGCTTTGGATGCGTTGCCGAAGTTGGGAGAGCTGCGATTGTAGGGCAGATGACAGCGCGATCCGGTCATGGATGGCAGCTTCGCCACCACGTTCGGCAACAACTTCGGATAGGATTTTGAAGGCGTCGGGCGTATAGTCGGCTGGACTCTGGTATGCGCGCAACAGATCGGAATCGCTGAGCTTGTCGTATTTGAGGCGGAGTTCGTCGGGATTCATGGCGTTCAGGAAACTTAAGTTTAATTGGGCTTCGCCGCCGCAGCACGCTGCAAGCGGTCGTTGATGCTCATGCCCAAACCCGTCTGCGGCATGCGCTCGGCCACGATGACCGATAGATTCAATGCATCCAACTGATGCAAATACCGATACAGGTTTTGCGCGGCTTCGGCCAAGTCTCCTGAAGGGCTCAACTGAAATTGATGTGCGGCAGGAATGGTCGCAAACTGCTGTTGCAAGGAGAGTATGCCCACCTTCGCAGCCTCATAATTCCCCAAGATCGCAGCGATATCCTCACACAAAACAAACCGCGTCTGCGGCGAATAGTGGTAAGGCAACATGCCCGGACTCAGCGGCTTATTCGGCTCGTGGGTATGCACACGCAGCGAACTGATCACTTTCAAAATCGCATCGGGCGGGATGGCACCGAGGCGATAGATGACCGCGAGTCCATCCTCAAATCCGACGATCGTTGATTCGATGCCGGCCGTGCAGGGGCCTCCGTCGAGGATGTAGGGAATCTTGTCGCCAAGCTGGAGCTGCACGTGTGCAGCAGTCGTCGGGCTGATGTAGCCAAATGGATTGGCGCTCGGCGCCGCCAATGGGAAGCTCAGGCTTTGGAGCAATGTGCGGGTAAGCGCGTGGTCGGGCACGCGCACACCCACGGTCGGCAAGCCTGCGGTCACGCTCGCAGGGATGTGCCCCCGCTTGGGAAGCACGAGCGTGAGCGGACCCGGCCAGAAAGCGGTCGCCAATTGGCGGGCAATGTCGGGGATGTCTTGCGCCACGGCATCCATCGCCGCCGTGTCGGCGATGTGCACGATCAGGGGATTGTTGGCGGGGCGGCCCTTGGCGGCGTAGATTTTTTGGATGGCGGCATCGTCCAGGGCATTGCCAGCGAGGCCATAGACCGTCTCGGTCGGGATGGCGACGACCTCGCCCTGCGTGAGCAGGCGGGCAGCGTGGACGATGTCGGTTCCGATTTGGGCCATAACGGGGGTGCAATTTAGAGCAGAATTTGCAGAATTTATAGAATCAATGCTTGTGTTGAATTCTGAGCGCTGAGTAGGCACGCCATGCTTGGCTTGCCTACTCAGCGTGCTGAATTTTTAGAATCAGTGCCTGCTTTGAATTCTGGGTGATGAGTAGGATTGGTTGGATGTTAGGATTTGGTTTCGTAGGCACGCCATGCTTGGCGTGCTACGAAACCAAATCCATGATTCACCTACCAAGTCGCATTTTGAAGGATAGCCACAACTGCATCTGCGAGTAGTACTGGCTCTCGCAATGGTATCTCATCACCGTCTGTGTCCATCGTGGTTTGATTTGAAGGGTGATTCCTTTCCTTGCCATGATGGCCGCGCGTATCGCGTCTATGCTGCCACCAACAAAAAGCGCTGCCGAGCATCGAGCTCGGCAGCGCCAATTCTGTAACCTGTATAAGTGGTCAGGTTTTGAGGATCAGATCACTGGGTTTTCCTTAGGATCTGGACCGTACTCATTGTTGCCCTTGGTGCCTTCTGTGAAAGCCAAGATGATGTTGTAGATCGGAATCAACATGTACCAGCCACTTTTGCCGACGTCATGCATCCTACGAACAGCAACAGCGATTGATGGCAACAATACCGCGATGGAATAAATGGTGCCAATAATTGGAACTTTGATGATGCCGGCGATGATGCCGATACCGATAGAGATCAAAAAGTTGAAGAGGATAAAGTACCAGTACTCAGACCTTCTAGCGCGACCATCAAAGTTCACGTAGTTCTTCAAAACAAACATGTAATACTTCATAATGTTTTCGTTTAGATTTTTCCTACTCGTTTGGCTTTTCGGTTTCGCCCCGTTTTTGGGTGGTTGCTAGTCTCCACTTGGTATGAAGTTTTCAGTCATCGACAACCCCACGCAAGTACAGCCTACGCGCAAAAAGTGCAAGGCATAGCGGGTGTGATTTTCGAGTTCCTCGTCTTTCCATGATAAATTTGAGACTGCCTCCTTGCAACATTTGGCAATCATATCTCCACATTCGGAATTATTATTAGAATATCCAAAAAAAGTGGAACAATTTTCTCTTGTCGCAGTTACCCACGCCTGTGGAAATCTCGCCGCGAAACCGCATTGAGCGAGGTTTGGCACGGGCATCTTCGACTTCCCGATGCAAGGTGTGAAGGCAGCTCAGGTACTTGACATTTTCCCAGTTGAAGGGGCGTCAAGTCGCTACAGTTCAATGGTCAGGTTGCAAGTGAACCGCTAGGCTCGATGGTAATAATCCTGCAATCATTGGCGGATGCAGCACTGCCATCTGCCATCAACGGCGCTGATGCCTCGGTGCTTGATGCCCCTTTGGTCCGGCAGTAGCGCGTTGGTGATGCTGCTACTCCTTATATATGTGAAGCGAATGAGGCGCTGTAACGATTCCGATGCCTACGACAGCAATTGGGGAATTTTCATTCGCAGCCGTTGCCTGAGCCACGTTCACCTTGCCCTGACAACATTGCTGTCGAAAGTCTTGCTCTCCCAATAATGCCAGGTAAGTGCAGTAGGCTGTGGAGCCATGTGGCCTAGCGAAGAATATCGGGTGCCTGATTGCGCGTCATTGCTGAGGAGCTGGCAGTTTTCGTGCAGCATTGCGTGGCCAAATGGCCGCAGCAATCATTCAATATCGGAAACTGTCGGTATCAATTAAAGCGTCGAGCTGGGTTCGGTAGAGGCTTGCACGTTTGTAATGTCGCATTTGGATGCGGCCTGAATCGCTCATTTCCCAAAATCATCGATACCTTTGCACTCCTAAATTGGAAATTTTGATGATGAAGATAGCCCAAGTCCTGATCCAATCTCAAGCGCCGTTCAGCGATTTTCAGATCGATCTCACTTACCCTGAAGGGCATGCGCGTGCGGGGCAGGCGCTCGACAAGGTCTGTCTCATCGGCCCCAACGGCAGCGGCAAGTCTAGCTTGCTCAAAGTCATCGCCGAATACCTGCGCAACACATTGCGCTACAAGAGCAAAGGACTTTTTTTGGTGAAGCTGCAATTGGACGAGCGAGCAATCTACTCCGTGCACATCAACAACAATGCGCTGCTGTTTTTGGACACGATCGAGCAGGAGCCGATGTGGATGTTTGAGCTCATTCGCGACCAGTCCTTCAACATGGCATTCAACCGCAACTATGAAAAATACTGCATCGGCCATGAAGAGGAGCCTGCCTTGTATGACGAGCTGTGGTTTGACAACAATGGCAATGACCTCATCGTCCATCAACCCGCCGACTACGGACGTGACCGCACAATCGGACTCACGGACTCGCCGCTGACCAAGAGCCACGAGGCTGAGAGCTTGCTGGATACTTTTCCGCTGTATGGCGAGGTCACGCCCGAGAAGACCACCGAGTTTTGGGCGCTGCTCATCTTCCTCATTCACCGCCGCGAGCGACAGTACCGTGAATTTGCAGACAAGCTAGAAAATCGCGGCAAGCCGGAGGCGAGTGTGAAGGCGGCGTTTACGCAGGCGAATCCGGAGGTATTGCCTAGCCTTGCGGCTTTGTGGACGCCGATCCTGAACCAACTTGGTTTGGAGCTGGATCTGGAGAATGCCGTGATGCCGCAGAGCATCAAAGACAAGCTCACCTTGCAACTCAAGCATCGGCACACCGGAGCCCGTGTCGAGTATGGCGACTTGGGCACAGGATTGCGACGCAAATTGTTCAGCTTGGGGTACAGCTGGGCCTTGTATTTTGGGCGCAATATCCATCATGGATTTTGCATCTTGGAGGAGCCTGAAACCGGCTTGCACCCGACGATGGTGGCGGGTATCATCCCACAATATCTGGAAATGATCCAAGGCAGCCAACTCTTTGTGAGCACACACCACCCGATGGTGGCTGCGGCCTTTGATCCAGCGGAGCGCATCATCTTTCACCGCGACAGCAAGGGACAGATAATATTGCGGCGCAGCGACTGCACAGCAGATGCTGATTTGGCGACCATCATGGCGCGCGACTTTGTCTGAGGAATCGTAGGTTTGGAACCGTGGACAACGATGAGGCAGCATCGTCGGCATCTTGCGATTCAACTTCAGGGCAGATAACTGTGAGAATCTACATTCGGTCTATTGGTTGTTCCTACGCCCCAGCGGGGCCGTCTTTGGCTAGTCCCGCTGAGCAGCGGGATAGCTCCCGGTTGTGGTCGGCGTTTATTTTCACGCCCCGTAGGGGCCGTCTTTGATCGAGCGATTGTAAATCAAACCTGACCGGAGTTCCGAACTGTATTGTGGCCAAGTGATGGCGCTGTAAAGGCGGCACCTACGGTGCGCGTATTTTGGGGTGCATCCTAGCCGGACGCTGCCGCACAATGTCATCAAGTTAAGGTCTCAATAGTTGTCCTTGGCATAACTGATGGGTGTTGATAATTTTGCAACCGCAATGGTCTGGCTTTGGATTATCCACATTGCTCTTTGTCGAAGGTTTTTGGTTGCGGACAAGCAATGTCCTGCCAAGCCACCTTCGCGACGATGTTGAGTGGATTGGGCTTTCAAAGATCGGAGACAGCCCGGGCTATA
>JANPHP010000163.1:0-2680 GCA_031424495.1 Bacteroidota bacterium
CGAAGAAGCCATCGAGGCTGGCGAAAAGGAATTGGCATCTTTCAATAATTGATGCTTATGCAACTCGACATCATCACACCAGATAGAAAAGTCTTCTCGGGCGAAGTCACCTCGGTGACCGTTCCGGGCCTCAACGGTCAATTTCAAGTATTGAAAGGCCACGCACCGATCATTTCCACACTGGAAAATGGGACGATCAGCGTGAAGACCGCCGAGGGAGATCAATCGTACCTAGCCGAAGGCGGCGTGGTCGAGGTCCTCAACGACACGATTATTGTTTTGGTGGAGCGTGCATCAGGCGGCGAAGACGCCAACTGAGCAGGCAGTCAACATAGGAATGAGCCGGCAATCGCCGGCTCTTCTGTTTTCAGCAACTAATTTTGCAGGATCATGCGCATCGACATCATCTCTGGCGTACCTGGCCAACTGGAAAGCCCACTCAAGACCAGCATCCTCAAACGGGCGGTCGACAAGGGCATCGTGGAGATCCACGTGCACGACCTGCGCGACTACAGCACCGACAAGCACCGCAGCATCGACGACACGCCTTATGGCGGTGGCTCGGGCATGGTGCTCATGGTAGCCCCCATTGCGGCCATCATGCGCAAGCTGCTTGCTGAGCGAACGTATGATGAGGTCATCTATCTCACGCCAGATGGACAAGTGCTTGATCAAAAGATAGTTAATGGCATGAGCCTCTACAAAAACATCATCTTGTTGTGTGGACACTACAAGGGAGTAGATCAGCGGGCGCGTGACCTATTTGTTACGCGCGACATCTCGATTGGTGACTACGTGCTCACAGGTGGTGAGATCGCTGCGATTGTGCTCACAGACGCGATCGTGCGCCTGATCCCTGGCGTGCTGGGCGATGAGACCTCGGCATTGTCAGATTCTTTTCAGAGCAACCTGCTCGATGCACCCATGTACACCCGCCCTTCCAACTTTGAAGGAAACGTAGTCCCATCGATCCTATTGGGCGGAAATCACACACTGATCGATCAGTGGCGAGATGAACAGGCGTATCAAAAGACGCGCGATCGGCGCCCTGATTTGCTCGGGGAGTAGAAAAACGGAAATAAATGCAACATTATTTTCGTGAACCGAAAAATTCGTTTACATTTGCATTCTTTAAAAAATCTGAAGCATCAAAAGCTCAAAATAAGATGGACGATCTTATCAAATTGGTCGAGGCTGAATTTCGCAGGGATGACTATCCTAAGTTTGGCGCAGGCGACACTGTAAACGTACACGTACGTATCAAGGAAGGCAATAAGGAGCGTATCCAGCAATTCCAAGGCGTGTGTATTCAGCGTGCTGGCAAGGGTGCAACTGCAACCTTTACCGTGCGTAAAATTTCCAACGATATTGGCGTGGAGCGTATCTTCCCGGTGAACTCCCCCAACATCGATAAAGTGGAACTCGTGAAGCGTGGCGTCGTGCGTCGCAAGCGTATTTTCTATCTGCGACAGCTCACTGGCAAGTCTGCTAGAATCAGAGAACGCCGATAATCGGTCGTTTTCTCAACAATATCAAAGCGGTTCTTTTGCGAGAACCGCTTTTTTGCTTTGCTTTTTTTGTGATACAAGGCTTTTTTCGTATTTTTCGTGTCATTCTGCATCGCACTAGTTTCGACGATAAGTAAAAATGAAAAAGCTATACGCCCTTTTGGGATTGTTTGTGTTGATCCTTATTCTGCCGCCGCAAGGTTTGTTTGCCAAAGAAGGTAGTCCGAAATCCGCCTTCCGCCATGCAAAGAAATACTATCAGCGCGCTGACTACATCAAAGCATTGCCCTACCTCAAAGAAGCTTACAACCTAGACCCAGACAACGCCCAATATGCTTATGCTCTTGGAAAATCGGTCTATGAATCCGGCGATCCAGCAGGTGCCATGCCTTACTTGGTGGCAGCCTACAACATGGACCAAAGCATCAGCGAGGACATCAACTACTATCTCGCACGCACCATGCACCAAAACCTCGTGTTTGCTGAAGCGGCGACCTACTACAAAGCCGATCTCAACCGGTATGAGCCAGATAGTTGGAAGTATATGGATACCCAGATGCGCATTCTACAGTGCCAAAACGGTCCCAAAACAATCAAGAAACTGGTAAATTACAAGGTCGAGAATTTGGGCGAATACGTGAATTCCAGCTATCCGGAATATTCCTCAACGTTTTCAGATGATTACCAATACATGATCTACACCACGCGCCGCCCGCGCAAGGTGAGTCAGATGGCCCGCCGCAAATACCATGTTGAGGACATCAACGAGGAGGTGTACGAGGCGCATTACGTCAACAACATCTGGAGAAAAAGCAAATTGTTCATCAAGCCAATTCCTAAGTGGACACATGATGCATCCATCAAGCTTGCTCAGGGTGGTAACACACTTGTGTACTATGTCGACAACCGCAACCGTGGCGACGTCTATGTCTCCAAGCTTGAAAACGGCGAATGGAGCAAGCGTGTGAGCATCGGCGCCAACATCAATACCAAGGAATACAATGAGCCGTCTGTCTTCATCGCCGATGGCGGCGAAACCCTCTATTGGGTGAGTGACAAGCCCGGAGGCAAGGGGCTCAAGGACATGTATGTGTCCAAAAAAGAAGCCAACGGCGAATGGGGTGTCGGCGCGAATATGGGTGACCTGATCAATACTCCCTTTGATGAAGATG
>JANPHP010000164.1:0-5965 GCA_031424495.1 Bacteroidota bacterium
GTCCCAACCAAACCCGACCGATCAAACGAAATACCTGACGGCGATTCGGCATATTGGCGCAATTTTTGATAACTTCACCCAGAATCAAATTTTGAAGACTTTGAAGCAGCTACATATTACCCTCAAGACTTTTTTGCTGGCGTTTTTGCTGATTTTCAGCTTTGCGGCGGCGCAGGCTCAAGACGAAACCGAGGAAGGCACGAATGAGGCCACTCCGGTGGAAAAGGAAAAAGGCAAGCGCATCTCTGGCGGCTTTGGCTTTTTCAGTCCGGGCGTGACGTTGCGCGACGGCGCGGCGCTCAACTCTTATTTGAATCAAGATCTTGTGTCATCAACAGGTTTTTCCCTCGGTGGCGGCGGCGTTTTGATGATCAAATCGGTGATGCTCGGCGGCGAGGGCGGCAGTTTCCTCAAAGACAAAGTCGACAATGGCAATCTCGCGTTGACGATGGAATCTGGCTGGGGCAAATTCACCTTGGGTTACGTGGTCTATGGCCGCAAAGGGCTGCTCATTTACCCCAAAGTGGGTATCGGCGGCTACAAAAACAGTTTGACGATGCAAAAAACGAATGCTTTGGCGAATGTAGATACGGTGTTCGCTGGCGGCTATACGGGAACGAGTTTGCAGCGTAATGGCGCTTTTGTCAGCTTTGGCGCGGGTTTGGATTGGATGCCCGGGTTTGATGAGACCGCTGGATCTGGCATTGTATTCGGTTTTGATGCGGGGTACAATTTGGGCATCACTGAGAAGTCCTGGGAGGCGTATGGTACCGCTTTGAATGGCGGCCCTTCGCTCTCACCGAATGGGATTTTTGTGAATTTGCATATTGGGTTTGCCGGTTGGAATCGGCAGTAGGCACAATATTCAAGGCATTTCCCAGCCGATTTCTACCCTTCGGTTTACTGCTCGGCCGTTGTCGGTGGCGTTGCTTGTGGCGGGTTGGTGAAAGCCGAATCCTTTCATGGAGATACGCGATTGTGGCAGGCCCTTCGTTTTCAGGTAATTGAGAACGGTTTGCGCACGGCGCTGGGAGAGCTGATCGTTGTAGCCTTCGTCGCCGACGTTGTCGGTGTGGCCCTGCACGATCACTTTACGCGATGATTTGGAGAGGATATTGGTCCAGAGCGAATCCAAGCGCTTCTCCTCGTCGCGCGACAGCGCCGACAGATCAAAATCAAAATTCACGGTGAAGCGCCAGCCCTTGAGGTCGGTATCGGTGCCCGTGGCGAGCGTGTCGCTTGCCGCCGTTTTCCCGGTCGGGTCCTCCCCTACCCTTACGGGCCTGAATTTTCGCTTTACCGTGCCATATTCGTCTGCCAAAATCGCTGCACGCTTGATTGGATCTTGGGGCAGACTGGTAAATGAATTCGCCTCCAAAAACACAGCACTGTCGTAGCGGGAATCGCCGACGTCTGCGATGGAAATCTTGATGTGGTAGACCTCACCCGGCTTCACACGCGCCTCCGCGCTGAGCAGCGTCGTGAAGCCGTCGTATTCGTAATTGCGCAGCAGATCTGGGTAAAGGTAGTCGAGCTTTTCCTTCTTCAAATGTCCCAAGCGGTCATAAGGATTGTTGTCGATGTAATTGATGCGGTTGCTCAGGTGATTGACGGTATTCACTGTGATGGGCGCATTGTTTTGGCGCACGACCGCGAGATTTTTCACGCCCTTGTAGCCCGGGCCGCTGATGTAAAAGGCAAAAACGTCGTTGAACTGGGAATTGACGTACTCTGTGTATTCTTCAGATCCAAAAAAGAAATTGAAAACCACCGTCTCCATCTCGGGTTTGAAGTCAAATTCCAGCCAAACGGCGTCGTAGGTGACGCCTTTTGCAATGTCTTCCAACGAACGATCGCCTTTTGTCCCCAAGGCAAATGTAGTGTTGGAGCGGCGGTTGGGGCCGATGGCATCAAAAACCTTGCCGGTGGTGAGGATGATGCCTTCGGGGATGAGTGGTGTTGCGGATGTATCTTGGAAAACGGCTTTGGAGAGCTTGGAGCCGACATAACGCACATTGCTCACAGCCACACGCTTGCCCAACAATACGTCGGCGACCATCTGCGATGGAGAAATACTGGTATCGACGAGAATTTGGGCCTGGGCCGCCATGGGCATGGCGGCGAATAGCAATAGAATCCACCGGTACAGGTGACTTTTCATCATGGATGCGTTGTAGCGACAAACCCAGCTAAATAACGCAAAACCTGACGATCGGTTACATCGGCCGTCAATTCATCCAAACGAGCTTGGCATGGACCGGCAGTTGACTGAGGGTTTGTCCCTCAATACAATAGACGCCAGCGGCATGGCCTTGCATGCTGATCCATTGACCTTCAATGCTGTGCAGCTGATCGGTCGCGATTGGCGTGCGCCGTCCTGCCATGTCCACCAAGAACAAGTTGCTGCAATCATGGCCCCCGTTGAGCCAGAGGCGAATGCCAGTGGCTTCTGTGGCCACCTGCAAGCGCGGTGCGGGCCGTCCTAGGTCGATCGTAGTCTCACCGACCAGCGAAACTTGCCCGTTCGGATCCAAAAAGCGGACAGTATAGTGCTGCACGCCGCCTTCAAACCGTGGATCCTGCCATTGGTAATGCATCGCAGCAGTCTCTCCTATGGCAATTGAATGCAAGACCGCATCATTGGCGAGGATTTCAAATCGCCCTGCGGGCAATTCTCCATCTACCAACCAGTCCAACAGTACTTTTCCATCGGGTTGCGCTGTAGCTTGCAAATCCAAAGCCGATGCACCAAGAGGGACACCGCAGACGATGGAGCAAGCGTTGCCGCTCATGAGTCGCGCGATGATGTTTTGCATCAGCGGCAAGCTCGTGCTTTGCTGTACCCAATCTTGGTCTGTGCTTTGGACCATATCACCCCATGCGGCATTGGTGGGGCAATAGACAAAACCCAAGTTGTTGCCGTTGTAGCGCATGAAATATTCAATGTTGTTGCAACCCGATCCGGTGTTGCCATACCAATGGTAGCCAATCGAGGGAACCGCATTGGGCGAGGTGGCATAGGCATTGAGAATCAGGCAGGGACTCAGGTCGCCAGCGACTGTGGAGCCCAATGCAAATGTGCCTCCGGTCGCATTGATAATGTCCCTGAAGGCGATATTGGTTTGGTAGGTGGACTGATATTCGCCTTGGATGTAGACGGGCTTGCCCGTTTGCATGAACAGCCGGATATTGGTGACGGCGGTGGCCGAGATGCTGAGGATCCCTGATGAAACGATCAAAAGGTCGGTGCCCGCAAAAAAAGCATTGCTGTTGAGGGTCGTCTGCGGCGCAATCGTGGGCGTGTGGCCCATGCCAGACACCACGCCGCTCCAGACATTGTCCATCGTGTGGCCGCCCGTTTGACTTTCGATGATCGTCACATTGATCGCCGCAACGCGGTCGCTTGCGTTGCCGGGGTGGTTGCGCATGATGCGGTTGCCAGCACCATTGGGGTCGCCCTGGTAAATTGGAGCGCCAGGCGGTGTCGAATTGGGATCATAGCTTTGGGCATTGACTACCAAGACCATGAGCAAGAACATGCAAGGAATGAGGAGAAATTGCTTCACAATGAATCACCGATTAGGACCAACACGCAAAAGACGATTACCAAACCCAAAAATGCCTACACTTTATTTCAAAACACCAATGTAAGCAATTCGTCCCAAATTACAATAAATCTGGACATTAGCCTCGTGATTTGCGTCAGTGGCCTAGGATTGCAGCTGATAAAACACGACTGATGGCTGCCAAAATCTGGCTAATGGCATTGAATTGATTCCCATTGGACATTGAATAATTGGATTCCAAACATGATATTGCACAGTTGGGTAGCTCGTCTGCTGTCGGATGTCGGATCTGTCTAGCTTTGCACCAACACAACATTTACATCACCATGTCTCACATCGACATCGACGCACACATCGCCCTTGAGGCTGCAGGTTATTTGCAAATCGGACGCCATCCCACGGCGCCCTTGCTCATTCACAACTATTCCCAGTCAGCTCAGTACGAGCGCCATTGGGTTGCTGAAACCTTGATGAGCCGTGGCCTCATCACGGAGCTCGACGGTAAGATCGTGGCCCGTCCATTTGGCAAGTTTTTCAACCTCGATGAGCACATCGGCCTGATGGGTCCTGTGCCAGAGGAGCCTTTTGAGGTGTTTGAAAAGATGGATGGCAGCCTCGGCATCATTTTTCATTGGGAAGGCGTGCCCCGCGTCGCTACGCGCGGCTCGTTTGAGAGTGATCAAGCCATTCGGGCCAACCAAATCTTGCGCACCAAATACGCCCACGTAAGCCTCGACCCGACGGTCACCTACCTTGTAGAAATCATCTATCCGGAAAACCGCATTGTCGTGGACTATGACGGCTTGGAAGATTTGGTGCTCCTCGGCATGATTCATACGGCGACGGGCGAGGAATTGGCGCTCGCCGACGTGGGACTGCCTGTCGTGAAGCGCTACGATGGCGTGCGCGACCTCGGTGCGCTGCAGGCTATCCAAGAGTCCAACAAGGAGGGCTTTGTGGTTCGGTTCAAAAACGGGCTGCGCGTGAAGGTGAAGTTTGCAGAATATGTGCGCCTACACCGCATCCTCACGGGAGTGAATGCGCGCACGGTTTGGGAGGCGCTGATGCAGGGAGATTCTTTGGAGAGCTTTCTGGAGAGCGTCCCCGACGAATTTTACAAATGGGTGCGCGGCGTCGAGCAGGACTTGCGTGCGCAATACAAGGCTATTGAAGACCTGTGCAAGGCTGAATTCCGGTATTTTGACAACCGCAAAGAGGCCGCGGAGTACTATTTGCAACAGTGTACACATCCGGCGATCCTCTTTCGCATGCTCGATGGCAAGACTTATGGTGAAATCATTTGGCAAATGATTCGGCCGGAACATCAGAAGGCGTTTGCGTTGAATGATGAGATTTGAATTGAGGTAGTAGGTAGTAGGTAGTAGGTAGTAGGTAGTAGTTGTTGCAGTTCTGAGTTGGGTTTGGGGATTGTTGGTGTATTTTGATGGCAGGACAAATTATTGATTATGAAAAAGGTTTTGGTTTATCGCGGGCTTCCCGCTTCTGGAAAATCTACTGCGGCGCGCAAGCTGGTGGATGAAAACCCCGGCAAATACAAGCGCATCAACAAGGATGACTTGCGCGCGATGCTGGACAATAATCATTTCTCTCGCGGAAATGAGAAGTTTGTGCTCAAGGTCAGGGATTTGCTCATCATGCAGGCGCTTGCCGAGGGCAAGCATGTGATCATCGACGATACCAATATTCATCCCAAACATGCGCAGCGCATTGGCGAATTGGTCAAGGGTGAGGCTGAAGTCGAAGTGATCGACTTTATGCATGTGGATGTGGAAACCTGCATCACGCGCGACCTCGCGCGCGCCAACTCTGTGGGTGAACGCGTGATCAGGCGCATGTGGAAGGAATATTTGGACTGGACGCAGCCTAAACTCAGCCAAAACGCGGACCTGCCACGTTGCATTATTTGCGATCTCGACGGTACGATCGCGCTGCTCAATGGCCGCAGCCCCTATGACGCCACCCACAGCGACCAAGACCTGCTCAATGCTCCGGTGGCCGACATTGTGCGGCGATTTCAGGCTGTGGGGCATCAGATTATTTTCCTTTCGGGCCGGGAAGACAAGTTTCGCGAACCGACAGTGCGCTTTTTGCAGCAGCACTTGGGCGAAGGTTTTCCCTATCAGCTCATTATGCGCACAACCGCCGACATGCGCAAAGACGCGGTGATCAAGCGCGAATTGCTCGAGCGGGAGATCATGCCGCACTGGTACGTCGATTTTGTGCTCGACGACCGCAACCAAGTGGTAGATATGTGGCGCGGGCTGGGACTCACTTGCCTACAAGTGGATTATGGGGATTTTTGAGGGGCAGTCGGAAAGTGAATGAAATTGCGCTTCAATTCTGGTTTGGAATTGCGGCTCGTCTTGCAAAAATCAAGG
>JANPHP010000165.1:0-7824 GCA_031424495.1 Bacteroidota bacterium
ACAAAATGTTCAGCCCCGAAAAGAATAACTACGCCTACGGTTGGCACGTCTACGACGTTTTTGGACACATGCAGTTTTCGCATGGAGGCTATTTGCCGGGCTGGAACAGCTACATTTTCTACTATCCTGAAGACACCTTGAGCATCGTCGTGCTGAGCAATGTCGAGCATGCCAATCCATTGGATATGTGTGGCAACATCAGCCGCATCCTCTACGCCAACAAGATCGATGAACCGGAATATTTTACCGACCGTCGCCTCGCTGGCCGCTATGAGGTCATGGAAAATGCTGGTCCAGCAAAGGAGACACCCTTTGCTGCCGATATCGTGACGGTCAATGAACAGGAGGGAAGCCTCTCTGTGAAAACCACGGGCGGTGAAACCATTCGATTTTCGAGGCTCACTTCCGGCGAATGGCAGGATCAGCAAGCAAAAGTGCGGCTCCAATTCAAGGAAACAGGCGGCAGTGTACTGTTGCAGGTGACCCAAAATGGCAAATCCTGGAAGTGGCAAAAGCTGAGCGGAGATTATCAACCCCTCACAGGCAAATAACAGCCTTGAGTTTGCCCGCATTCCCACCATTCCAAAAGACAAATCCATGAATGGCAAAGCGGCTATGGTTTCCCAGCTTTCCTTAAATTTGCGCTTCAAAGCATGAAAATGAAATCCTATTTGGTTATCGGCATTTTGGCCATGCTGCTTACGAGCAGTGTTTCCGCCCAAACCTGCTATTGGCAGCAGCACGTAGATTACAACATCGACGTGGACTTGGATGTACAGACAAGTCGTTACACAGGGAAACTCAAATTGGTGTACAAAAACAATTCGCCAGATACGCTGAGCCAAGTGTTTTTTCACCTTTATCCCAACGCCTTTCAGCCCAACTCGATGATGGACATGCGGTCGCGCACGATTGTCGACCCCGATCGTCGGGTGGGAGATCGTATTTTGGGCTTGGCAGAGGCTGACCGTGGATATTTGCACGTGCGCAATTTGAAGCAAGACGGCAAGTCTGCACGTCCAGAAGAGTTGGAAACGATCTTGCAAGTGGCCCTCGACCATGCGATCGTTCCCGGCGGCAGCACGACGTTTGAGTTGGAATTTGATGGTCAGGTGCCTTTGCAGGTGCGTCGCTCAGGGCGCGACAACCGCGAAGGCGTGCGCTACTCCATGTCGCAATGGTACCCTAAACTTTGCGAATATGACCTACACGGTTGGCACGCAACACCTTATATAGGTCGTGAATTTCATGGCGTATGGGGCGATTTTACCGTGAATATGAATCTGGATGCGAGCTATATGGTCGCTGCCACTGGCATGCTTCAAAATTCCGAGGAAATCGGATTTGGCTATGAAAAGGAGGGAAGCAAGGTCAAGCAGCAAGCTGGCGGCAAGCTCAAGTGGCGGTGGCGTGCCGAAAATGTCCATGACTTTGTCTGGGCTGCAGACCCTGAATACAAGCACATTGTGCGTAAAATGAAAGATGGCCCTGAACTGCATTTCTTTTTCCAGCCGGGTAACGAGACTGCTGATTGGGTAGACCTTCCGGCCTTGGCAGAAAAGGCTTTTCGGGAAATGAATCGGCGTTTTGGTGTGTATCCCTATCCCAAATTCAGTGTGATCCAAGGCGGCGACGGTGGCATGGAATACCCCATGGCAACGTTGGTCACGGGAAACCGCAATCTGGAAAGCCTCGTCGGGGTCACGGTGCATGAGATGATCCACAGCTGGTATCAAGGTGTGCTGGCGACCGACGAATCGCTTTTCCCTTGGATGGATGAAGGCTTTACGAGTTATGCCGAATCGGAGGTGATGGCTGTCGTTATGGGCGGTGCTGAGGGCGAAGATCCCCACACAGCGTCCTATGCGAGTTATTACGCGCTTGTGAATGCTGGTCTTCAAGAGCCAATGACCACGCATGCCGATCATTACAAAACCAATCGCGCCTATGGCACCAATGCCTATTCCAAAGGCGAACTCGCCCTTGCGCAGTTGCGCTATGTGATCGGGAGCGAGGTACTCGAGCGCGCCTTGCGTCGCTATTTCAGGGAATGGAAATTCAAGCACCCAACCGTGACCGATTTCAAGCGCTGCGCGGAGAAAGAATCGGGATTGGAATTGGATTGGTATTTTGAGTACTGGGTCAATACCAATGAGGTGATCGATTACAGCATCAGTCAGCTTTCAGAAGAGAATGGGTCGACCTATGTCGAGTTGCGTCGCGTCGGCAATATGCCGATGCCGATCGAGGTCGTCGTGCATTACCTCGACGGCAAAACTGAAACGCACTACATTCCGCTCACGCTGATGTATGGCAAAAAGGCCACTAACAATGCTGGACGCGTGGATCATGCCCCATGGCCTTGGACGCATCCTAGTTATGTATTTACCTTGCCTGTGCCCAAAGCAAAGGTGCTGAGCATTGAAATCGATCCTGATCACTACATGGCAGACGTCAATCAAGCGAACAATAAGTTTATGGAACGCTTGCTTGCGCCGGGACCAGGGCGTTAAAGGCTCGATATCTTGAAGTAAGGGAAAATCAGCGGGTGCCAAAAATGCTGCCGCCGATGCGCACCATCGTGGAGCCTGCGTTGATTGCAGTCTCAAAGTCACCCGACATGCCCATGCTCAATTCTGTCAACTGCACTTGTGGGCCGTTCCACTTTTGAAAGCTTGCCTTGGCCTTCGCCAATCGCTCAAATTGTGCTTGGACAATGGTGAGGTCATCGGTGAATGCAGCCATACCCATGAGTCCGAGGATGCAAACATTCGGAAATTTTTGAATTTGGGACAGAAGCACTTCCGCCTCGCTCTCTGTAAAACCGCCTTTTTGATCTTCGTCTGAAATATTGATCTGCAATAGGCAATTTACGATGCGGCCATGCAATTGCCCTTGGCGATCGACCTCGGCAAGCAGCCGCTCATCGTCAATTGAGTGGATCAAATGCACGAAGGGAACGATATATTTGACTTTGTTGCGTTGCAGGCTTCCGATCATGTGCCATTGAGCTTGCGGAATCGCCGCTTGCTTTTCCACCATTTCCTGCACTTTGTTTTCGCCAAAATCGACCTGACCGGCTTCCATGGCTGCTCGCACATCGGCAATGGGTTTGGTTTTGGAAACGGCGATCAATTTCACAGCGTCAGGCAATCGATGGGCGGCTGTCGTCGCTTGCGCGATCTCTTTGCGTACACGGTTGAGATTTTCAGCGATTCCCATCAGCCTTCTAGCGGGTTGTGAACAAATGTGATCATGACCAGCATATTCATGCAAAAGATGAGCATGCCCACAAATAAGATCGGCATATAGAGATCGTTTTCTTCCTTGTAGCTGAATTCCTCGACCTCCACTTTTTCCATCGCGGAGATTTTGTCAAAAATGGACTCCAAATTGCGCTCATCCGTGGATCTGAAAAAGTCGCCACCAGTAATCGATGCGATTTCCTTCATGGTGGGTTCATCCAAATCGCTCTTGACCGTTTGGGAGCCAAATGGCGTCTGTTGTTGGAATTCTTTTTTGCCTACACCGATGGCATAGATCTTGATTTTGAAGCGTTTTGCAAGTTCGGCGGCCGTAATTGGGTCGACTTGGCCACGGTTGCTTGCGCCATCGGTAATCAAGATCATGACCTTGGATGGCGTCTTGCTTTCGCGCAATCGGTTGATTCCCACAGATATGGCAGAGCCCATTGCCGTCCCTTCTTTGGGCATCATATCAGAACTGATCGATTTGATCTGTTGTTTCAGCAGGTTGTAGTCCAATGTGAGTGGTGCATAAGAAAATGCGTCTTCTGCAAAGACCACCATCCCGATGCGGTCATATTTGCGACCCTCGATGAAGCGCATTGCCGTGTTTTTTGCGACCTCCAAGCGATTGGGCTTAAAGTCGGCTGTCTCCATCGAGCCCGACACGTCCAGGATGAGCATGATGTCGATGCCAGTGGAGGTGGTTTGCTTGAAATCGCGGCTTTTGATCGGGCGTGCCAATGCGACAATCATGAATGTCAGCGCAAGCAAATTCAATATTTGTGGAACCACCCGCAAAAAAGCCCAGCTGAATTTGCGCGGAGCCAGTTTATCGGGATCGTAACTGAGGGGCACGATGAGACGACGTGCATCGTACCACCAATAATACCAAACCAGGTAAACCGGAATTGCCAACAAAAGCAGCAGGAATAGCGGCGAGCGAAACTGATCTGCTTCCGACCATGCAAGCTTTACAAACCAGAGGATCAGGGCCTCAAATTGCTCGGCAATATACTTGATCATAGCTCGACGGCCTCCTTCCTGCGCTGGTATTCCTTAGTCATGATGATCCTTACCAATTCCTTCAGGCGCTCGGCCTGTTCCTGCGTTTGCTGAATGCCTGCATACAACACCATATCTGTAGACCGACTCAATTGAAGCAGCGAGGCTTTGTCATCGGGATCCAAGGTGGTAAGGGTTTCCAATGCGGTAGCAAGCTCTGTCGTGGTCTTGGAACCCAAAGCCAATGTCCAATTGCGGTCAAAATAGTTTCTCCAAACCTTGTTGAGACCAGCAAAATAGGTTGGTTGATCTTCAATTTTATCCGCAAGTCCCTCTAGCTGTCCAAGGTATTTGCGCCATTCGCGTTCTATCTTGGCGCGGCGAAGCATTTTGCGAATCGGGGAGGAGAATATCAAAACCGCAACCACGACGATTAATGCGAGCACCGTAAAGATGATGCTCCAGGCCAACCAATTCACCGGTTCTTCAATTACTGCGAGATCAGCGATGGCCTTCAGCTGCAATGTATCTGAGTATGCGGCGATGACACCTTGAAACTCTACGTCCACGACATTGGACATCACGGTTTCGGTATCGCCCTTTGCCGAGATGTAATGAACCGGAAATTGTAGGTGTTGCAATGAATCAATCTCCCAAGTGTAAAGCTTGTAGATTTTGACATCCTCAGAGAGCCCCTCATTCGTGCTAGTCGGGACAGGTTTTCCAGAATGTACCTCGTAAGGCTTGAATTCTGTGTTGGTATCGGGAAAAACGACGATCATGCGCTCGGGATGGCGCACGCTGAGCTCGACTTCAAAAGGACGACCGACCTGTACTAGCTTTTCACGGCATGTGAGCGTGACGCTAGGTTCCTGACCGTAGACGGCTACGCTCAGGAAAACAAATAGGGTGAGAAAAAATCCCTTATGCCATTTTGCGCCTTGCATTCCTTTTCCTAAAAAATGTTTCGAGGCTCAAAATGTGATCTTCTGAGGTATCGATCGACAAGAAGTCGATCCTGTTGCGCGTGGCCAATTTGGTGAGGCCACTCACAATCTCTTCAAATCGTTTGGTGACATGCTTGCGGAAACCGCCGTCGCCGCTATTGACCCAAACCTGCTTGCCCGATTCGCGGTCAAAGGTGGGCACCATGCCAGCGCCTGCGGGCATCACTTCATTGGGGTTGAATAGGCGAATCAAGATCACTTCATGCTTGCGCGAGAGGTGCTTGAGGGCTGTCTCGTAACCCTCATCAAGAAAGTCGGAGACGATGATAAAGAGACTCTTGCGTTGCAATGTCTTGCTTACCCATTCGACCGCAGCCGCGATATTGGTCTGCGTGCTGCGTGCTTTGGGTTGCAGCAAGCCCTTGATGATCGCCAAAATGTGGCCACGGCCCTTGCGTGGTGCAAAATACCGCTCGATGCGATCGGTAAAGGTGGCCAAGCCGATCTTGTCGTTGTTTTTCATGGCGCTGAAAGCCATGATCGCCGCAATCTCGATCCCGACCTGCAACTTGTTTTCATCCAACCGCCCAAAATCTTCCGATCCTGAGATATCAAAGAGCACAAACATCGTCTGCTCGCGCTCCTCCTTGAATTTCTTGATATAGACTTCTCCCGTTTTGGCGGTGACGTTCCAGTCAATCGAGCGAATGTCGTCGCCAAACTGATACAGCCTTACCTCGTCAAACTCAAGGCCTTGCCCCTTGAATGCAGAGTGGTATTCACCCGCAAACGTGGCATCGACCTTGCGACGGGTCTTGATCTCGAGTTTTCTGACTTTTTTGAGTAGCTCTTTCATGATCGAATCGGGCGCAAAAATAAGGCAGAATAAGGAATTGAAAAAGGCATTTCGACCAAGGATTTTGAGATAATCTTCAAGAATACTGATTTTTTGGCCGCCAAAGGTTACCACTCCGAAACCTATTGCATAAAATCTCGCTTGGCTCAAATTTTCTCATGATCGATCTTTCCGTTCGATCAATGTTTGAGGACGATCAAGGGCATTTTTATGCGGTTCATTCCATGCTTGCTGGCAGGAATGCAAAAAACGCGACCTTCGGCCCAACAAATTCTTAAAAATCATGAATGAAACACAACAGGTAATCAAAATCTCAAAATTCCTAAGTCTAGTATTGCGTCATCAGCCAGGTTTGATCGGGTTAGAATTGGATGAAAATGGCTGGACAGGTGTTTTGTCGCTGATCGCCAAAGTCGGGCCCAAATTTCCAGGGTTCAACATGGCGCGTCTAGAAGAGGTTGTCGCGACCAACAACAAAAAGCGGTTTAGCTTCAACGCAGACAAAACGAAAATTCGAGCAAGTCAAGGGCATTCGATCAAGGTTGATTTGGACTATGAACCCGTATTGCCACCTGAAATCCTTTACCACGGCACAGTGGGCAAGTTTTTGAAACCCATCACTGCGCAGGGACTTCAAAAAGGCAGCCGCCACGCGGTTCACCTTTCAAAGGACTTGGAAACTGCCACCAACGTTGCCACGCGCAAAGGAAGCGCTGTAATCTTGAAGGTGCGTGCTGGCGAGATGCACCGTGCCGGCTACGACTATTTCGTCTCCGAAAATGGTGTTTGGCTCACGGACCACGTTCCGCCGCAATTCATAGATTTTCCTTGAAAAGTGAAAAAGCCCCCGCATGCCAGCATGCGGGGGCTTTTTACAACATGCAACAGTAGCTCAAGCGTGCTGGCTCTCAGCTTTTACCGTTGGGACATCGGTCTTGGCGATGCTCGCATAACCACCGGATACGTTGGCCACATGCTTGAACCCGTGTGCACGCATGATGGAAATAGCCACCATACTGCGGTAGCCGCCTTGGCAATGCACGATGTAGGAGGCCTCTGAGTCTAGCAGGTGCAGGTTTTGCTCCAAGCTGTCCAACTCCAAATGGCGGGCTCCGATCACATGACCATCTGCAAATTCGTTGGGTTTGCGCACATCGATGAGGGATGCGTGGCCCACCTGCATCGCAGCTCGCAAGCTATCTGCAGCGATGCTTGTCACTTCATCCATCGGCATTGCAGCACCAATCCAGGTCGCCATGCCACCTTGGAGATAGCCAGCAACATTCTCAAATCCTACTCTGGCCAATCGCATGATCGACTCCGTCTCGCGACCAGGCTCCGCCACGACGACAATCGTGCGGTCGATGGGAAGCAAAGTGCCCACCCATACCGCAAATCCGCCATTGAGGCCGATATTGATGGCGCCAGGAATGAAGGCTTTTTCGAATTCATCGGCCGTGCGTGTGTCGAGCACGAGCGCGCCTGCAGCGATTGCTTCGGCGGTTGCTTGTGCATCGAGACCCTGCGAGTTGCGGGCCATCACGGCATCGATGCTGTCATATCCCGTTTGGTTGATGCGGGCGTCTTGGAAGAAATAAGCGGGAGGTGGAGGCAGATTGTCGGTGACTTGGGCTATGAATTCAGCACGTGTCATCGGCTGCAGCGCATAATTGGTTGCCTTTTGGATACCGATCGTGCTCCATGTTTCCTTGCCGATGCCTTTGCCGCAAGACGAACCGGGTCCGTGGGCCGGGTAAAGGAGGATATCATC
>JANPHP010000166.1:0-24698 GCA_031424495.1 Bacteroidota bacterium
GCCATGCATGGCGTGCCTCCCTTTTTTACGATACCAGTTCGCAATCCAGCGGTCTACTCGATCACAAGTTTTTGCACGCCTCGGTAAGCCTCGGCTTGCACCTTGATGTAATACACGCCCTTGGAGACGCCGCGCAGGTCTACCTGACCCTGCCACGCCGCGCCATTGCCAAAGGCGGAGCCGCTCCAGACCTTGCGGCCTGCGAGGTCATAGACTTGCAGCTGCGCAAGGCCGATCGGCAACTCACTCACCGACACGTTGAACAAACCATTGCTGGGATTGGGCCATACATGAAGGCCGAGCTGGGCCAGGCCATTGGCCACGCCCACGGTCCCGCTGATGTTCACATTGTCAACAAAGAGATTGTTGCCGTAGCCATTCACATTCACAAAACGAATCACGATGCGCTGACCTGCATAAGCGTTGAGGTCCACCGTCTCCTTGCGCCAGTCGGTCATGGCCGATGGGAACCAATTGGCACCTTGATCAGCCACTGTTGCAAGGATGCTGTCGGACTTGCTGTAGACGATATTGGGCCAGGTGTTGCCGCAATCGGTGCTCACCTCGACGCGCAGGGACTCAAATAGCGTGGCGCTGTACCGTGCGTAGGCAAGGTCAAAAGTCATCGATGCCACGGTCAATGCCGTCAAGTCGAGGGGCATGGTGATGAGCTTGTCCTCGGCGCCGGGATTGTTGTAGGAGAAATTTTCGACGTAAGCGGCTGTTGTGGGTGCGCCGGTGGCGCCTGTAATGCTCACCGATTGCGTCCACGTGTAGGCGCCGGCAGATGTTGCGATATTCCATCCGGCAGGGATAAAGATGCCTTGGAAATCCTCGACAACTGTGGGAACTGCACCATTTGAAACCGAGATGTAATTGCTTTGGGTGACCGTGCTGCTGCCGAATGTATTGGTCGCGACGAGGGTCACGGTATAGGTGCCTGCGGCACTGAACTGCACCTGCGGGTTTTGGGAGCCGGCGGTCGTGCCACCCACGTAGGAAAATGTATTGGGCGTAATCGTCCAAGCCCAAGACGTCGGGCTGTTGATGCTCTGATCTGTAAATGTGACCGTGCTGCCTGGGCAAGTCGTCGTGGGTGAACCGATGAATGCCGTTACAGGCGGCGTATTGGCCTCGAGCAAACCAATGTCGTCGATCGCGAGGTCGCTGGCAAAGTTGGCGCCAGTGATTGCACGGAAACGCACGTTTACCACGGTGCCGGCGAAAGGAGCCAAGTTCACGGTGGCTTGACGCCATAGGTTGCCCTTGTCGCCCGAGAGCGCGGTCATGGCATCGAGGGTCCAAGAACCATTGGAGAGCACATCCACATGCAATTCACCCATGTCGACGCCAGACATGTGGTACCAAAAGCTGAGCTGTGGAGCGGTCGTGCCATTGAGGTCGATGCAAGGCGAGACCATTTGGGCTTCTGCGCCAAAGCAAGCGGAGGCTTCAAGGTAGGCATATTTGCCGAGGGCGGTTCCCAGCGTATGGTCCACATCGGGGCCAGTACCGGCAGAGGGCGTGGCACCTGCGGCTACTCGGAAGTCGATGTCGTCGATGGTGCCATTGGTATTGTTGACCCAGCCGCCGTTGAGGCCGCAGACGGTCGCACCACAGTCTGAGCCTGTCGCGCAAGCCGTGAGGCTTTCAAAGTTTTGGGTTTGCGGCAGGTTGGCAACGCTGCCTGGTACGATGGTGGTGCTTTGGTGCAGCGTGTCATTGTACTGGTTGCCGTCGCCCGACAATCCGACCCAAGCATCCAAGGAATATGTGCCTGCTACGCTCAGATTCACAGTCGTAGCGAAGGTGTGGTTGGCGGATGCGCCACTGGCAAGCGGGCCAGCCAAGATTTCGGTATTTACAGCGCCACCGTTGAAGCGGTAGGAAACGGGGATGTTGCTGGCTGCAGATGTCCCGTTATTAAGGACGCGAATGACGACCGGTGAGGTCGCCGATGTCTGACAGCTCGGCACAGTGCCATCGCCCGGCCCCAAGATTTGCGCCAATTCGACATCTGTGGGGATGGTGCAGTTGAATGTGCCACCTGCATGAAAGACTGCAATGGCACGGCGGCCCTTGCCATTCCCCTGCAATGCCCGCACGCTGTACCAGTGGTCCACGTTTGGATTTTGATTGCGGATGACGCCCGTTGTACCTGTGCTCGTGGCGACCGAATCCATGTATTTGGGGCCCAGTATGCTCACTTCATAGCCCGTCGCTCCCGTCGCTCCTGTCCATTGGATGCCGATGGAGTCTGGGCAGATGTAAGTGATGCTGATGGCACTGGGCAGGCGGGCGATCGTGAACGGCGCATCGCTTTGGTCTGTGAATGATCCCTGGCTCACGCGCATCAAGGCTTGTCCCGTGACATTGGCTGGGACAGTCCAGTTGAAATAGCGCAGGGTGCTGCCCACGGTGGAGGAGATATTGGTCCAGCTGCCACCGTTGTTGGTGCTGTATTCTAGCGTGAAGTTGCCAGTGGTGCCATTGGCGTCCCAGCGGAGCTTCTCGACTTCGCCGGGCACGAAGCCTTCACCGCCGATCGGGTAGGTCATTTCCACACCTGCTTGCACAAACTCATAAACCACCCAAAAGCGTTGCGGACCTTGGGGCACGGCAAAACCATTGACTGTCAAGGTCGCATTGCCTGCCGGCGGATTGGTGATCGTGACCTGCTCCATGTTGTTGAGGTCGTCGATGCCGCGCACAGCTGGCGTGTTGAGGTTGGTGGCATTGGGGGTCGGGTCGAGGTCCCAAGGATTGTAGACACTGCCGGCAGTGACTTGGATGTTGAGGTCATTGACGAGGGCTTTGGCTGCGGCAGGATTACCTGCGGGATCGGTCCAATAGACCATCACGCGCAACTCAAGCGTATTCGCAGGCACATTGATGGTCTGGGTGCGGATCTGTCCTTGCGAGACAGAGTCGAGGCGGTATTGGTTTTGCTCGAGCAGGCGCACAGCCCGCAGGGCGTTGATGTGGCCCCAGCCATGCTTGTAATCGGGTCCGGCATTGCCCACTTCATTGCCCGTGTTCAGGATGCAAGCTTTGATGAGGGCAGATTCTGGATTGTTGCCGCCGTTGAGCGACTTGTAGGCGTGATAGAGCTGTGTGGTTGTGCCCGCGATGCTGGGCGCGGCCGCCGAGGTACCGCTACCTGTCTGGGTCGTGTTGTTTTCGTCGGTGCTGAGCTGGCCGAATCCATTTGCGCAGATGTCGGGCTTGATGCGGCCGTCGTCTGCGGGGCCGCGTGAGCTAGTGCTTTCGAGCACGCCGCTGTTGTTCATGTCACCGCAGGTGATCACGCTTTTGGAGGCTTTGTATCCGCCCGTGATATTTGCCCAACCCGGACCAGCACCATAGCCATGATCTGCGCTGCCCGCATTCCCCGCCGAGAAGACGTGCTCCAACTGGCGATTGTTGTAGATCTGGTTGTCGATGAATTGTGCATCGGCGGTGTAGACGCCGCCCGTGCCTTGGCTGTAGCTGGTAGACGTGAGGATGACGCCATAGTTGATGAAGTGGGCAGGTGCATCTACGATGTGGGTGTAGGTGCCGATGTCCCAGTAGTAGCAATATGCGCCAGATGCATGGCCACGCACCTTGGGTTCGCGGTTGCCCGCGCCGAAGAAAATACCGCTGGTCATGTCGCCATGGGTGCCGTTGTTGCTGGTTGCAAACTGCGTGAGGCGGCCTTCGCGGTCGATGTGGGGCCCGATCGAGCCATCGTCTGCGAGGCCGACGGTCACGCCCGTGCCGTCGTAGTGGCGGCCCGCGCCATAGTCGGTATTGATGGCGTTGGAGCGGTGCAGGCTGCGGCCAGCATAGTCATCGGGCGTGGGCAGCGGGGCGACGGGCTCCACAAATTGGATGTAGGGAAATTGCAACAGGTGGTAGAGGCGGGTCGTCTCGACGCGCAGGCGCACATTGCGGGGGTGCTTGTCTTCGTCGACCAATTCGAAATATTTGCCGAGTTCGGTGACGATGGCTTCCTTGGAAACGTCGGCATAAGGCACCACCATCAATTCGATCTTGTCGCCGACCAGGGCGTGGGTAGGAAACTGGCCCGTGTAGAGTTCGTGGGAGAAGCGAATGCGCTCATTGGGTTCCATGAAGCTGCGTGCACCATGGCCGAGCAGTTTGTGCAAGTCATAGTTGCGGGGAATGGAGACGAGGTAGGCGTTGTAGGGCAGGTAGTCTACAAAACGTAGGCCTTCGCGCAGCATGGCTTCCTTTTCTGGCTGGGTGGGAATGGCCGTAAACTGCACGACGCGGTAATAGCGTCCGGCAAATAGCTGGTCGTTGCGCAGCTGAAAGTCAGCCACATAGTCGGCTGCATTGGCGGGCAGCTCGACGTTGCCATTGCGCAGGAGCAGCGTGTAATTTTGCTGTGCATTGGCGGAAATCGCCATTGCAAGCAGGAAAAGCAAGGTGTACAATCGTCTCATTTGCATCAACGCTATTGGTGAAAAGAAAATCCAAACCGAACGTAAGTTAGGAAATTCTTAGGGGATTTGGGTTGCTGGGATGTCGGCAAGGTTGCGGAATCTGAAATTTGGGGAGTTGCAGAATTGTGCGTTTACGGTTCAGATACCAGAGGACGGTACGAGTCGATGGTTCGAGAACGATTTTTGAGACGGGGATTTGCGGCAGTTTGGAACGGTGTTGCAAGCAAACCAAAATGGCCTTTAAAGCACGCTGATACGGAGTATGTACGGAGTACCTACGGGATTCCCCCGAGATTGGTCTAGACCCTCACTAGGTCCGGACTAGACCCGGACTAGGGCTGCGGTAGGGTCGCGTCTGATGAGACACAGTAAACGATTGTAGGGTTTGGTTAGGGGCACCGCATTCCCCAAAAACCATTATCTTCATTGTATTGATAATCGATTGCAGGCGATCATTGTCGATGGTCTTGGCAAGGTGAGCCGCCTGGCGATAGGACGGTTTTGTTGGCGATGTCATTCATTTTGGGTTGGTGGGATGAAGTTGGTAGCTGTTTTTGTCTTGATCAGAAACGTAAATTCAGCTTGGGCCATCCTTGGTTCGGGATCAAGAATTTTGAGTGTGAGATAGATTGCTTTTTGGCTTAGAGTCGGTTTTTTCGGATGTGCTCTGCTGCTGTGATGGGGATGCCGTGGATTTTGGCGGTGGTCCAGGTGTGGAGCAGTGTGAGATGAGTCGTTGGCTCCTGTTTGATTTGGCCTTCGACCGCTATGCGTAGGGATTCGATGATGGAAATTTCTTGCTGCTCCCGCTGCGCTTGGAGCAGGTGGATGAAATAGGAATGGATGAAATCTGTGGGCTGTGTCTTCCTCTGTTGTTGCAGCGCTTTTTCCAATTTGTCATGATCCCCCAGTGTGTACCATGCCACCCATCGTGCAATGCGAATAAGATTCTTCCATTGGGCTGCGGCATCGGGACCAACTTCGGTTTCAAGTTCGGTAGCCCAGTAGAGGGCGTCTGCCCATTTTTCAAGGTAGAACTTTGCGGTGATCACATTACCGATGAGACCTTGGCGATTGCTGGCAGGGATTCGGGGTCCGAAATCTTGAAGCTGTGCTTTGATTTTGGGAACGAGCAGATCGGCTTCCAGCCAAGCGTCCTCAAAAATCATCTGGCTCAAGTCCAGGAGTAGAATACGTGCAATCTGTTGTTGCTGAATTTGCTTGAAGCGGGCGGCGATACGCTTGAGTTTTGCAATTACGGGAATGCGAACAGCAGCACTATCGGATTGCCATGTGCTATCTGCGAGGTTGACGAGTGCGGCAAAGTATTGCTCTTCGCCATATCGGATACGCGCTGGGCGCGACTCCCAGATCTCAACGATTCGTAGGTTGGCAATGGTGATGCCCATGGCATCACCGAGAATGCGGGCATGAAATTGGTGGATGTAGGTATGGATCAACTGTGCATCGAAAGCCATTTGGGCGATGGGTGTATGCAATATGCTGTCTTGCATGAGGGAGGCAATTTTTTGCGATCGGTCGCCGACTTTGCTTGCCCGTTGAGGTAGATAGACAGACAAGGCATCGTAGCATTTGCGCAAATGCGACTCCAAGGTGATTTTGGCCAGCATTTGGGCATGCTGTGCATGAAGCTGCGACAAGCGGCCCTCACTGCCGAATCCTCCTTTTTGGCGCTCCAAACGCATCGCCCATTCCATCAATTGCAAGGACTCCAATGGCAAGTCTAGCTCTGCAGCCTTGCGCAAGGCAGTCCGGACGAGTCGCTCACAGAGGTCGAAGTGGCGTCGCCGGTAAAGGAGCTCGATCTCATCCATCCTTCTGGAAAACTCCAAATGGTAGTTGAACGCATGGTCGTAATCGCGCAACGAGGCCAAGATCAGTTCTTGCAGGCGTGTGCGTGCAACCACCAATTGAGATAAAAATCGCTTGCCTGCAAAAGCTGCTCGAATACTGCCTTCGGACCACTCACCCTGCGCAATGAGATGGTCATATAGCTGTAGATAGATCGATTCACCTCTTTGCAAGCGCTGGCTGGCATACAGACGGAAGTAGCGTTTTTCGGTCTTGTTGAGCGCCAAGATCAGTTGCATGAGTTCGGCGGCAGGGGTATTGCTCAGCATAGGAAATTATTAATGTGACCTAAAAATACGCACCTTGGACTATAATGAGTTCAAAAAATGGATGATAGGATAGTATGAATCGCATGTACTGAATTTTCATCGAGGCGCAAAGCCGTTCTATCTTCGGTGAAACGTATTCCAACTCTGAAAAACATGAAAAAATCATCCTTTCCCTATGCCTTGGTTGCTTTGCTACTGGTGCTACTTGCTTGCGGTCCAAGCCATCCCACGCGGGGTCTTGCGCTAGACGCTAATTCAGTCTGTGCGATAGGCCCCGATGGCGTAAAACAGTGTGAGCCGCTCGGCGGCAAGCACATGGTACTCATCGGCAAGCAGCAAGATACTTGTGTACTAGGTTCACTGGTCGCGCCTACGCTCAACGATCACAGCTATAGTGGTGAGTTTCCTGAACTTGCCGACCTACACGATGCCTTGGTCGAAAGGGAGCAAATCTTTGATTTTGCACCTGCAACAACTCGAATGGATTGGAAAGGCAATTCCCTTATGCTCACGGACACCCGAGATGACAAGGTCATCTTGCAACAGGCGACATCATCAGAGAGCATCATCCTAGTTTTTGATGCTGGAGTAAAGGATATGCGGTCACTGGCCATCATGGAGCAAGCAGCTTGTCAACGATCACTGGACATCGATTCCATGTTTGCAGACAAGCCTGAGGTGAACCAGCGTATATTATGTGGGATCAAAGACCTTTGTACTCCTGGACTAGGAGACCTAAATGGCCCGGTGATTACAGTGGTAATCGATCAGATTATCGGAGACAATCCCAATGCGTCGCAGCTGAGTTATTGGACGAATCGGGCCAAGCGTGCGATCAAAGAAAAGATATTTTCGGAATTCAAAGGTTCTGCGGATTGGAGGGTCATTCGCTTTCCCATCAACGACCCTCGGGCACCGGTGTTCATCGAGCCTAGAGGCGCTGTGGTACCGACGCCAGCCGATATGCGCTTCAACTGGATGGATGTCTGCGAGATCAGGGATCCGGGCGTGAAAATGCGCACCTGCGACAATGACGTACTGTTTGAGATCGCAGGCAAAAAGGCACTGGTGATACCGGTTTTCGGACGACAAATCTTGATTCGGAAAGAACCGATCGGGCTTGGTATCGTTTCGAACGGTGTGCGCATCACCATTCAAGCCACCGATCTGACCGGGATCAGTTGGGGGGCAGATTGTGCTGTACGCTAGGCGCGCCTGCCGACAAGATGCCTCATGATGCAAGCGCGCTCCGACTTGCGTCGATCCCCCTAACCCATTTTGAATAAGGCGGCTCCGTAATGCCGTGCACACCCCGCTGCTTATTGCTTGCCCAAGCGATCGGGTGAGGCATGCCTTGTCCTCAGCAAACATTGCAATTGAATTTTTCATCCTATCAATTAATAGTTATCAATTAATAGTTATCAATTATGCCACAGAGAGTATTGCCACGCCTCAAGAAGCGTTTTGCACAAGAAGGCGATCAGCAGATTGCGGACCATCCAGAAGCCTATCTTCCGTTTTTGAAGGAATTCCGAAACGTGTTGGAGTTGGCGGTGTTGAAGGCTACCGCTCATTTTTCCGATCCTGATGGACACCCGATGCCCGTAGGTGAGGAGGCGAACCTGGAGGGAATGTTGCTGCAGCGCCTGCAAGCACTGCCTGCGCACAAGCAGCAAATCGCCCTGGCCAACCTGCCCGCCCGAATGGAGCGGCTCAATATCCTGAGCAGTATGGATTTTTCAGCCTTGTTTGAACAGGGATCGTTGGATGCCTTTGCGACGACGACGCCAGTGATGGAGGCGGCTGCACCCGTGCTCATGCATCGTGCTGAGGTCTTGCGCTCCCTCCTCACACAATCAATGTCGGGCATCGAGGTGCCTGGGATGATGCAGACGATGTCTAACAATGGCAACGTGAAGGCCATCTTGCGGATACACAAGGTGCGCTGCGTTGTCGAGACCTCATCCATCGCCGGCGATGACGAAATCGTACTCGCTGGTGTGCAGGTAGATGCCAATGGCCAAACGCGGAAAATAGATTCATTTCTCGTTGCCGACGATTTTGACGACAATGAAGAACGGGTGTATGCACCGCCGATTCTCTATGCCCAATACGACATTGTAGGGGGCAGTGACCAGACTGCATTTCCCAAATACATTGCTTGCATGCTGATCTTGGTAGAGCTCGACAACGGCGGAATGGATGATATGGTGTATCAAATCTACCAAGAGATCCGAAATCGGGTGGTGTCAGCGATCACGAATGCGGCCGTGGGGCAATTTGGCTCATTGGGAGCAATCGTGGGGACGGCCACGGGTTATTTGGTCGGTGAGTTGTGGAATCTTTTCAAGGAAATCTGGGAAGATGACCTGTTTCCACCGCAGAAGGTTGACTTGGTTTTTCATTCCCCGCGCTCCAACTTCAATGGCAGTGATTATAGCCCCATGTACACCGTTTGGTTCAGGGCGCATGGCGGGCAGTACTATATCGACTACTCATGGCAAATTGTTGGGAATGTTTTTTCTCCTCCACCGCCCCCGCTTGTTCAAGGCATTGAGGGCATCGTGGTTTATAAGAATGTGAACTTCGATGGCGACGAAAAACTCCTGAAGGTGGGTACCCATCGCTTGGGAGGTGGTAGCGTAGAAGGTCGCCCTGAAATATGGTTGATGCCTTCCAAATTCAATGATGAGATCGACTCCATACGTGTCGGCGAGGGTTATTACGCTTGGCTGTATAAAAACAACGATTTTTCTGGAACTCCACTGGAGATCCACTCCGACATGCCTACGCTGCCAGATGAATGGCGCGATCAGATCACTTCGATCATTGTGATCAAGAAAGGCTAGGCCTCTGGACCACCACTGATTGCGTTTGTCTTTTGTTTTTAAGCATGCGATTCAGACAGTTGAGTCTGGATCGCATGTTTGTTGTTGGTGTAATGCCTGAGGCCGCGGGTTCGGTCACGGCATTCCCCAAAAACCATTATCTTCACCTTATGGATAAACGATTGCAAGCCATCATAGTCGTCGGGCTTGGCGGGGTGAGCAGCGCTGCCATGGGGGCGCGACTGCTGGGGGTGCACCTGGGTTTAGAGCGCTTTGTGAACATGATGATTTTTGCTTGCTGCGCGGTTGGTATACAACTGCTGTGGAGCACGGGTAGCTTCCATCTTTCCCCCTTACGGCGTTTTCTGGGGATTGCCTTAGCGATTTATATTTTGTCGTTGATGTTCCAGCTCATGCATTGGCCTTTTGTGCCGATCTTGATGGGGGTGGCTTTGTTTGCAATGATGGGCATCTATGGCTACCATTTTTACCTGAAGCCGACCAAAGGCACCCGCGATATCTTGCGCTTGCTGGTGGTGCTCATTACCATCACGATGTTTGGTTTGATCAGGTTGCAATGGATCGCGGATTGGCATGGCCAATGGACGGCCTCGGGCATCGTGACGCTGGCGGCTTTGGAGTATTTGCTCAATCCGCGTGACAGTATTCCTGACCTTGATCCTGAACAGCGTTCCCCTGGAGATGCGCCGGTCGATGAAGATGCGGAATTGAAATAAAATCATCCTGAACTCTTCAGTTGAAGCGCTTATCATTGTGGGATGAAGCTACCTTGGAGCCCGTGGTTGATTGCTTTGCTGAGCACGGTCGTGTTGGCCGTGGCGATGGCCTTGGTTTTGAGCGCATTCCCCGCTGATTACTGGACCGATTTCCAACTCTCAAAGGCTGGCCTTACGGATGAGTACTGCGAACGCAATCGTTTTGAGGCCCTCATTCGGCAGCCCGTCAATGCCTGGTCCAATCTCTGCTACTTTTTCTTGGGCGTTTGGATGGTGGTCGTGGGCCTGCGCGACCTGCGGCTTGCTCCTGCACGCAATCCTTTGCAGCGATTTCCTGGGATGAGCTTGTGGCTGGGCGCGATGCAGATCGGCTTGTGTTTTGGGAGCTTTTTGTTTCATGCCTCGGTCACGCGTCTCGGGCAGCATTGGGACATGAATTTTACTTATGCGGTGGCGCTGGGTTTGGTTGTGGGGGGCGGTTACCGCTGGTCAGTGGAGTTGCGTGTGCGGGAATCTGGGACTTTGCGCGGACTCACACTGGCTGTGGCGCTCTGCGCGACGGTGCTCATGGCCCTGTTCAAGTGGCGCATCGAAGGCAAGATTGCCTTGCCTGTGCTTATGCTGCTGGGGCTGGTCTTGGTGGTGGGCATGTATTTCAGGCGGAGGTCGCAGTTGAATGGACGATTGCTCCTCGTGGGCATACTTGCGCTGGTGTTGTCGGGTATCTGCCGGAGCTTCGACCTCGCCAAGATCGGCTGTGACCCGGAGGGATGGCTGCAGTTGCATGCGTTTTGGCACCTGTTTACGGGCTTGGCGGCCTTTGTTTTTTGGAGATTGCTACATGAGGAACAATGAATTAGGAATTGGTAATGAGGAATTAGGAATGGGTTTGTGAAAGTAGATCAGTGTGACGGCTGCTAATTTCTATTCCTCTTGTTATCTTGCGAGATGCGTGTTTTGGATTCCTATAGCTTGCTTTTGCTTTTCGTTTTTGGGGGATGGCATGTGGCTTTAAAGGCCCAAACCATTCCGCAGAATGTGACGGCGACTCAACAGGTGGGCAATGTTTTGCGGTATGAGGTGCAATTCACGACGCCTGCATCCGCCCAGGGTTTTGTGGAATATGTGTATTGGAATGGCACCGACTCGGTCGCAGCCAAGACCGGGGCTACTGCTGCGGGCACTTCGCATGCAATCACTGTGATGGGCCTTTTGCCACAAACGACTTACCGCTACCGTGCGGCTGCGTTTGACAGCCTCGGTTGCTATGCAGGCACTTGGAACACCTTTTCAGTTGCTGCTTTGCCCACCAACCTGACAGTAGGCCATGTTACTTCGCTCAGCGGCGTGGCCGGTGATCCGCCCGGTTATCTTTTGAGCAATACAGCCATCGGCGACCCAGATCGTTACTTGCAAATCCACGACCGCAAGGGTCAGCTCATCTGGTATGAACGCATGCCGGGCGTGGCGGCCGCCGTTGGCGATGGACCTTGTCAGCATTTCAGCTATCAACCCAGCACACACAGCATCATCATGACGGAGTGTGGGCAGGTGACGGAAGTGGCGCTCGATGGGCGCATCTTGCGCAGCCAGAACCTCGGCAGCATAGCGCCCGGTTGGATGGCGCATCACGATGTGGTGCGCTTGGCCAACGGCAATTGGCTGGTGCTTGCTGCCCGCGTCGACACCGTGGACAAGTCCTCGGTGGGCGGCAGTGCAGCAGCGCTCGTGGTCGCTCCAGGCATTTTGGAGGTGAATCCAGCGGGCGCCTTGGTGTGGAGCTGGTGGGCAGCCGATCATTTGGATCCGCTGAGCAGCCCCGCGCCCGGCGGCGCTTGGGTGCCCAAAATCGGTGCAGAAGCGATCGATTGGCTGGGTGCCAATTCGCTCATGCAAGACGGCGACGGCAATCCCATGCTGAGCTTTGGCGGCAGCAGTCAGGTGATCAAGGTCGTGCGCAATGGCGGCACGGTCGTGTGGACCACAGGCGTCGACGGCACGATCGAGGTCCTGCCGCCCGATACCTTTATGCATCAGCATGCCTTGCGCGCCTCGCGGCCCGGCTATTACCTGAGTCTCGACAACCAAGGTTTGGGCACGCAGACGCGGGCGATCGAGTGGTGGATCGATTTCTCCTATTTTGATCCGCGCATGGAGATCTCTTGGCAGCACGTGCTCCCGATTGCCGACTACAGTGCCGCTGACGGCAATGTCGACAAGCTGCCGAGTGGCAACTTTGTGATCGGTTCAGGCAGTGGCCGCACCATTACGGAGATCACCTCTGCGGGGTCGGTTTTGTGGCATGCGGTACTGGACAGCAGCCTGTACCGCGCCTATTGGGTGGATGATTTTTACATGCGTTTGCGTCCGCGCTACACCGGAGACTTGGTGGTGTGCGTGCGCGACAGCCTCGTCCCTTTGCGTGCGAGTGTGCCGGGAGGCATTTGGTCGGGCGCCTACGTGCAGGGGGACAGCTTCAACACGGCAGCCGCTGGCCTTGGGCTGCACTTCGTGACCTACAAGTTGGGTCCCGAGGAATTTACGGTCGAGTTGCTGGTGGATGATGCAGCCAATTGCGGCGTGGCGGTGACGCCGCAATTGCAGCCACAGATTGCATTTGCAGTATTTCCCAACCCCATGGAAGATGTCTTGCACTTGGCAGTCGATTTGCCACGCCCTGAGGAGCTTGCATTGGATGTGTTTGCATTGGATGGGCAATGGGTAGTGGGCATGGCATTGGGGAGAATGAGCGCCGGGCATCATGTATGGTCGTGGGATGGGGATGCGTTGGGCATCGCCACAGGCGGGTATTGCCTGCGTGTGCGCGCAGCGTCGGGGAAGTCGAGCAGCAAGATCATCGTGCGGCGGTGAATAGCTTGCAGGTTTTGGCGGATGCAGGGCATGCTGAAGCGCTTCGGGTTTGGCCATCGTTGCCTTTGTCAACGGCCATTGCCCGCGTATATCCACGTTGCAGCCCTGCGGGCTTTGGTGGATCGCCTTTGCAACGGGGCAAAAACCTGATAAAAATCATAAATTCTCTACCAAGTACTGCGCCAAGTCATTGGGCTTGGGTGTACTTTTGTCGAATCTTGCATCATAGAGCATTATGGAAAATAGAGTATCAAAAAAGCAGATTCTGGCGGCCGGTGTGAAAGCACAAGAGGCCATCATCAACGATTTTCGCAGCCGCATCGAGGAGCTGAAATCCACGGGGCAGCAGTATGCAAGTGAGCAGCATGACAGTGGTGCGCAGTCGATGAACCAAGGCACTGAGGAGCAGGCCGCACTCATGACCGAGCAATTGCAGATGCTGGAAGAGGAAATGGAAAAATTGCAACGCATTCAACCCGATGATGAGCATGAGAACGTACACCTTGGTAGTGTGGTGCTGACCGATCAGCAGCGTTTTTTTGTCTCGGTGAGCATCGAGCGTTTCAAATGCGCTGGTGAGGAGTACTTTGGGGTAAGCACAAAGGCCCCGATCTACAAGGCGATGGAAGGCAAGCTCAAGGGGGAGACTTTTGAGGTGAATGGCCGCGCTTTCAAGATCGTGGATTTGTACTGACAGTCGAGAGATCGCGACGAGATGCCTAGGTTTCCTTTTTGGAGGATGCTTAGGCATTTTTTTTCAACACGTTTTGCTGCCTTGGCCGATGGCATGAACTAGCGATTTTTCACCATACGAGACCAAAAGGAACGAATTTGTGGGATAAATGCCTACTGCAATTAAAAGTGTATTAGCAATATATTAGAATTAGATTAAAAAAAATGGGCATTGCATGTAAATTGAAGTTCAACTCATTGTAGATTTGTGTTTCGTAAACATAGAGTTTTGTTGCTGCCTTGCTTTTAGATAGAAACGATCGGCTACTCGCATACACTTTATCCGCCTAAGTCTGGGCGTGTCGTTGCAGGTTATAGTATTTGGAAAAACCCATTTTTATATGACATCACTTAGAACTCAGCTATTTTCGCTTTGCTTCTTTGCCACGCTTGTTTTGTCAATGTTTTCATTTGGCGCTGTATCTGCGCAGAATGTGAACGTGGCAGGTGCGCTAGTTGGCAATGGTAGTTATGCTACGCTCGGTGACGCTTTTACCGCGATCAATGGTGGCGCCCAAACGGGTGCGAGCATTGTGGTAACGGTAGTCGGCAACACCACGGAACCAGCGACGGCTTCCTTGTCCCAAGGTGCTTGGGTCACGCTGTCGATCACACCTGCAGGCGGGGCGGCCCGCACGATTTCGGGGGCTGTTGTAGGCCCGCTGGTGGAATTCAATAGCGCCGACCGCGTCTTGGTCGACGGCTTGAACACGGGCGGCAATGCCTTGACGATCGAGAATACATCTACGGGAGCAGCATCGACGCTGCGTTTCGTGAACGATGCGCGTGCGCTGGCAGTGCAAAATTGCACCTTGTTGGGTGCCACGACGAGCCTCACGATGGGCACCGTGTTGCTTGATGCCGGCATCGGCGGCGGCGGCAACGATAGTATCGTGTTTAGCAATGATGTGATCACCAACAGTGGTGTGAACTTTCCTGTAAACGGTGTTTTCTCGGCAGGCAACATCACCGCGTCCCAAGAAAACAGTCAAATCCAATTTTTGGGTTGCCAAATTTCCAACTACTTCAGTGCTGGCTCCGTGACCCGGGGCATTTTTGCCAGCACAGGCAGCACCGACTGGACGATCAGCAACTGCCGATTTTTCCAAACGACAGCACGCACGTATACTACAGGCAATACACATGCCATTATCAAGATCGCCACAGGCAATAACCACGTCGTCAGCGGCAATACCTTGGGTTTTGCAACTGCACTCGGCACGGGTACTTACCAAATGGGTGGAGCGGTTACGACACGCTTGATCGGTATCGACCTGGCGGTGGGGACTACGACGGCAACCTCAGTACAGGGAAATACCTTCACGGCGATCAACTTGGCAACAACGAGTGGCGCCGCCACCACCAACGGGGTTTTGTGCGGCATCAACGTCACCTCTGGATCGGTCAACATCGGAAACATTGCTGGAAACATCATCGGTGGTGCTTCTGGAACAAATTTGCTGGTTGCCACGCCTACAAATACACAAGGGGCCGTGGTTGGCATCCATAGCTCGTCCACTGGGGCGCATTTGATTTCAGGAAATATCATGGGAGGTTTCACTGCCCAAGGTGCCACTGCAGGGATTGCAGGAACGGTAACAGGCATCAATATTTCAAGCACTCCCTCTGCCTTGTCGATCACCAACAACGTGATCGGCAACACGACTGCCGACAACATGATCGCCGGTGTCTTGGCGACCACGACCGGCAGTTCGCTGGCCTCAGGCATCAACTTGAGCGGTGCGATTACTCCCGCTACGACAGTCACCGGAAACACCATTCAGAACCTGTCTTCGTATGGCACAGGCACTGGAGGATTTGTGCGCGGTATATGGACAGGTCTTTCAGGTACTGCCACGTTCAACATCAGCAACAACACGGTGGCCAATCTTTTGACCAACAATGCCAACACTTCTCTCAGCAACGGCCAATTGGGAACGATCGGGATATTCTTAGGTACCGGAACCACGTCGGTCGTCAACAACAATACTGTCACGAATGTGAGCAACCTCAATGTCGGTGCTGTTTCTACCAACGTCGCTGGTATCAGCCACGCTGTCGCCACCAATAGTGTCATTTCCAACAACCGGATTTACGGCATTAACAATGCAAGCACAGCGACATCCACCACCTTGCCGGGCTTGGCCTGTGGTGTATTTGTACGGGGCGGGTTGAACAACTTGGCCATTTTCAACAACATGATTTCGTTGGGAATCGGCCAAACCTCCAATACTTCCTTTGTGGGGGTGATCGTGTATTCCGGTGGGGGCGCGCCTACTTTGACGCAAGTGCTTCACAATACGGTTTTCATCGGTGGCACGGCCGCTAGCGGGGCCCAGCCAACCATGTGTGTTTACCGTGGAAACTATTCTGTAACGGCTGTGACTTTCCCTATGGATGTGCGCAACAACATCTTGCAAAACGTCCGCACCGGTGGCACAGGCTTGCACATGGCCATTGCCAACAACTTTGGGGCAACCGCCAGTGCAACAGGATGGCCGGCAAACGCCTCCAACAACAACGTGCTGAATGCAAACCCAGCAACAGTGGGTTTCTGGACTACCGCGCAGACCTATGCCGGCTGGCAGACAGCTTCTGCTGGCGATGGTGCGAGCTATACCAATGCAACGGTGACGTTTGTAAACAACGTGAACAACTTGCACCTAAACATGGGCGTGACGTCCAACGTGATCGAGTCCAATGGTCAAACGATCGCCTTGGTGCCTACTGATATTGATGGCCAAACTCGTCCTGGTCCCTCAGGCTCGGTAAATGGCGGTGCTACGGCACCTGACCTTGGCGCCGATGAGTTTGATGGCGTCAAAGGAGATTTTACAGCACCTGTGATTGCTTATGCGCCACTTGGGGTTGTCTGTACCACTGGTGACCGCACCTTGACAGCAACGATCACCGATGTGAGCGGTGTGCCGACAACGGGCATCTTGCAACCAAGGATTTATTTCAGGAAGAATGCTGGCGCATGGTTCTCGACGCAAGGTCTACTTAGCAGCGGTACGGGTACCAATGGTAGCTGGACGTTTACGATCCCAGCGGCGACCATGGGTGGCCTGGTCGCCTCTGATGTCGTCTCTTATTACGTAATCGCCCAAGACATCGCGTCGCCAACACCGAATATCGGCGCGGTACCTGGCGCAGGACTTGTGGCCACTGATGTGAACACGGTCTCGACTCCACCGACTACACCCAATAGCTACCCAATCGGCAATTTGTTGAGTGGCACCTATACCGTAGGAGTAGCAGGCAATTACCCCACGCTGACTGCTGCGGTAAATGCCTACAACACCAATTGTATTGGTGGGCCGATCATTTTCAGTTTGATCGATCCGACTTATTCCGGTTCAGAGACGTTCCCAATTGTAATCCAGCAGAATGGAACCGCATCAGCCGTGAATACCCTCACGATCAAGCCTGCAGCAGCTACCACGGTCGCGATCACAGGATCTGCAAACTCGCCGCTGATCAAAGTGCTTGGAAACTATGTCACGTTCGATGGTTCCAACAATGGTACCAATACACGTGATCTCACGATCTCCAACACCAGCGTAACGACGCCAGGTGTGTTCTGGTTTGGCTCGGTCGGCACGGTACCGATTATCAATTCTACCCTGAAGAATTGTATCCTCATCAATGGTGCCCAAACGAGTACAGCAGTGGTGGTTTCTGATGGAACGACCTCTGGCACGGCGGGTTATTTCAATAACATCACAATCCAAAACAACAGTGTGCAACGCGCCTTTATTGGGATTTATGCGATCACAGTAGTGGCTACGGGCAATGGCTCAGGCACCTTGATCACCCAAAATGATCTGAACACTGCCGGTACCAACTCGATTCGTTTGGTGGGTCTGTATGCTCAAGGCACTGATGGAGTCACGATCTCCAACAACAATATCGGGAATATTGTGAATACGCTCGACGCAGCCAACGTCAACGGTATCTTTATCGCTACAGGAGCTGTGAATACAAACATCGTCGGAAACACCATCAACACCATCAGTGGCTCCCTCGCAAATCCCGTGGGCATACGCTTGGTAAACGGGGTTGCTGCATCCAATGGCAACGTAACCGGCAATACTGTATCGGGGATTACGTCTTCGTTTGGCGGTGCAGGCCCTTGCTCAGGTATCCAGGTCTCTGCAAGCGCAACCGGTGGTTACACCATTGCGCGCAACATTGTCTCCAATATCAAAAGCACCAATACCGGTGGCTGGGGATCCAATGGTATCCAATTGAGCTCCTCACTCACTGCCGCCAACATCAGCTTGGTCAACAACTTTGTGTCTGACGTGGCCTCCAACGGCTTCAATGGCCAAACGCTGGATGACAATGGCTATGGCATCGTCTTGTCAGCTGGCGGGGGTTACAATATCTTGCACAATACGGTCTTGATGAATACCAATCAGGTGTCTGCTACAGGCTTGCCCGCAGCAATCAATATTGGTTCATCTCTGGTGACTGCTGCCTCGGTGGATCTGCGCAACAACATCTTCGCCAACACGCAGACCGTAGGCACCGACCGCTACGCGATCACTTGCGGAGCTGCAAATACTGTGTTCAGCGCAATCAACTACAACGATTACACAGCAGGCGGTACCAACTTGGGCTTTATCGGCTCCAACCGTTCCAACCTTGCCGCGATCCAAGCAGGTTTTGGTGGCAATGCCAACTCGGTGAGCGTCGTGCCAGCGTTTGTCGGCGCACCTGACTTGCACCTAGTCCCAGCTTCCAACACTGGATTGAATGACTTGGGTGTGAATATTCCGAGTGTCACTGTGGACATCGACAATACCCCACGCAGCGTGACTCCAGACATGGGTGCTGACGAATTTACGCCACCCCCTTGCTCTGGAACGCCTACTGCTGGTACTGCCACGGTTTCGCCTGGAACAGTCTGTGCCAACCTGCCAACGACGCTTACGCTTACGGGCTTCACCGCAGCGGCAGGTATCAGCTTCCAATGGCAAGCCAGCATTTTGCCTGGTGGCCCCTATACTGCCATCCCTGGTGCAACTACCTCGACCTTTACCGGCGTGGTGCCGTTTCCAGGTACAGCTTTCATCACCTGCCTCGTCACCTGTACCAATGGTGGTGCGACGGCAGTGTCCAATGAAGTGACCCTTGTGATCAACCCAGTTCCGACAGTGACCGTATCTCCGACATCGGGATCGATCTGTAATCCAGGAGGAACAGCTGTGACGCTTACGGCTAGCAGCACAGGCGGCACAGGCGCGGTTACCTTTACATGGGCACCGACCACGGGTCTCACCCCAACGACAGGCTCTCCAGTCTCAGCCCTGCCGACCGCTACCACGAGCTATGTTGTGACGGGAACGGATGCTGCGGGCTGCTTGAGCACCGCAACGGCAGTGGTATCTGTGGGCAACAATATCACTGGCCTCACTGCTACTGCGACACCATCGACCGTCTGCTCTGGAAGTAACTCGCAACTGCTCGCAACAGCAACCGGGTCAGGTCCCGCCAATGAGTATACTTTTGCGACCTCTACAGGCGCGGCCCTCGATCCTATGACGGGTGCTACCACGGTACTCTCGCCCGGCAATGACGATACCCCGACCGCTGCTGCGGTTGCGATCGGTTTCCCATTTGTGTACGAGGGCTTTACCTATACCCAGTATTCGGTTTCGCCAGATGGATGGATTCTGCTCGGTCCTACCGCAGCTGTGAACCAGTTTACCAATGCAATGACGAGTACCACCAACGCACCCAAGCTGTCTGCCTATTGGGATGACTTGGCCACGGGTACCGATGGCAACGTGATGACCTTGGTGACGGGCACTGCCCCCAACCGCATCTTCAAAGTGCAATGGTTCATCACCAGCCCACGCAATACCACTGGCCCAGCCAACGGTACTTTCCAAGCTTGGTTGTATGAGAACGGTGGCCGCATCGAATACCGTTATGGCAACTTGGCTGCCTCGGGCAGTGCCTCAGGTGGCCTCACGGGCGCTACCTCCATCAATATTCATTCGCTCACATTCAGCAGCAATACCAGTAGCCCATCTACAGCAAATGATGTGAACGCTGCGGCTCCGGCATCTGGCAGGATGTATACCTATACTCCGCCAAGCCCCATCTGGACATGGTCACCTGCGACATATATTGCAGGGCAGACCTCGCTTGCCAACCCCTTGGCGACTGCAGTAACCGCACCGATCACCTACACGGTTGTAGCTAGCACCAGTGCTGGTTGCACAGTCAGCACGACGGTTCCTGTCGCCGTGACGCCAACCGTGACGCCATCTGTGAGCATCACCGCTGCACCTGGCGCCGTGATCTGCGCAGGCACGAGCGTGACCTTTACGGCTGTCCCAACCAACGGTGGCACGACCCCTGTCTATCAGTGGAAGAAAAATGGTGGCAACGTGGGCACCAATAGCACGACCTATACCGATGCTGCCTTGGCGAATGGCGACTTGATTACTTGCGTGCTTACCAGCAACGCCGTGTGCCCAGCACCTGCAACGGTGACGAGCAACACGATCACGATGACCGTGAATCCTGTCTTGGTGCCATCTGTGAGCATCACCGCAGCCCCTGGCGCCGTGATCTGCGCCGGCACGAGCGTGACATTCACGGCAGTGCCTACCAATGGTGGTGGAACTCCAGCCTACCAATGGAAGAAAAACGGTAGCAACGTGGGCACCAACAGCACCACCTATACCGATGCTGCGCTTGCAAACGGCGATCTGATCACTTGCGTGCTCACGAGCAATGCTTTGTGTGCCGCGCCTTTGACAGGCACTAGCAACACGATCACCATGACCGTGAACCCAGTGCTCACGCCATCTGTAAGCATCAGCGCTAGCCCGGGCGTAATTATCTGTACCGGTACGAATGTGGTGTTTACCGCAGCCCCGACCAATGGTGGGACGACCCCTGCTTATCAGTGGAAGAAGAACGGTGGCAACGTGGGCACCAACAGCTCGACCTACTCGGACAACACCCTGGCGAATGGCGACGTGATCACCTGCGTGCTCACGAGCAATGCAGTGTGTGCTACACCGCTCACGGTGACCAGCAACACGTTGACGATTTCAGTGGTGACCAATACGGTGCCAACGGTGACGATCACTGCCAGCCCTGGCAGCACGATCTGCCCCGGCACGTCTGCTACCTTCACAGCAGTAGCGGTCAATTCTGGAACGACGCCTAGCTACCAATGGAAGCTGAATGGTGGGAACGTGGGTACGAATAGTGCCACGTACACCAACGGCACATTGGTCACGAGCAACGTTGTGACTTGTGTGGTCACATCCAGTGATCCATGCGCACTCCCAACGACAGCAACGAGTAACGCGATCACCATGACGGTGGCCGACCTTACCAACCCAGTCGCAGTGTGCCAACCGGTGACGGTGGCGCTCAATGGCGGCGGCACGGGCACGACAACGGCAACTGCGGTGAACAACGGTTCCAATGACAACTGTACTTCTCCAGGTTCATTGGGATTGACATTGAGCAGCACCAACTTTACCTGTGCCAACTTGGGTGCCAACACGGTTGTCTTGACGGTGACAGACGCAGCTGCCCGCACAGGCACCTGCAACGCAACCGTCACAGTGGTCGACAACATCTTGCCAGTGATCAGCTGCCCTGCGAATACCGCAGTCGGCACGGGTGTGGCTTGCAACGCGACCGTGAACTATACAACGCCATCTGGCACCGACAACTGTACACCGACGACGACCCGCACAGCGGGCCTTGCTAGCGGATCGTCCTTCCCATTGGGTGTGACGACCAACACGTTCCGTGTGACGGATGCCTCCGGCAACTCTGCGACCTGCTCATTCACGGTGACCGTGAACGACCTGACTGCCCCAGTAGCTGTCTGCCAGGCGCTGACGCTAAGCCTCAACGCCGGTGGCAACGCCTCGACTACCGCCGCTGCGGTGAACAACCTCTCCAGCGACAACTGTACGATCTCGGGTTCATTGGGCTTGGCACTCAACACGACTAACTTTACTTGCGCCAACCTTGGCGCGAATACCGTTACACTTACCGTGACCGATGCGGCCAGCAACACGGGTACTTGCAACGCTACAGTGACTGTGGTGGACAACATCCTGCCTGCGATCACCTGCCCCGGCAACTTGACGGGTACCAACACGCCCGGCCAATGTACAGGCGTGGTGAGCTACAGCGCACCAGTCGGCACGGACAACTGCGTGCCGACGACTGCGCAGACCGCAGGCCTTGCCAGCGGTGCCAGCTTCCCGGTCGGTGTCACAACGAATACTTTTGGCGTCACGGACGGGTCTGCCAACTCGGCGACTTGCTCGTTCACGGTAACGATCACCGACACTGAGTTGCCGACGATCACCTGCCCAGCCAACGTGTCGGTGTCGACATCTGCAACGACTTGCGATGCCACAGTGAGCTGGACGGCACCTACCGCCGCTGACAACTGTGCAGGCAGCACTGCCAGTAGCACCAATAACCCTGGTGATGTGTTTGCAACGGGCGCCGCTACGGTGACCTATACGGCAACTGATGCAGCTGGCAATACTTCGACTTGCGCCTTCACGGTGACGGTCGCTGACAGCGTTGCACCGACCGCGATCTGCCAAGCAGTGACTGTGACGCTGGATGCGAATGGCGATGCCAGCACCACGACCACAGCGATCGACAACGGCAGCACGGATGCCTGCGGGAGCGTGACGCTGGCGCTGGACCAATCGGCCTTTACCTGTGCTGACGCTGGCGCGACGACTGTGACCCTCACGGTGACCGACGGCAATGGCAATACCAGCACCTGCTCGACCACTGTGACCGTGCTCACGCAACCTGTGACCAGCGCCGCGACGGCAACTGTCGTCGATTGCGGATTCAATGTCTCTTGCAACGGTGCCACCGACGGTACTGCCACAGCCACAGGCGGCGGCGGATGCGGACCCTACACCTATCTCTGGACCGGTGGTCAAACCACTGCGACGGTGACAGGCTTGGGTGCAGGTACAGTGAGCGTGACGGTGACTGATGCAGCCGGCGGTACGTCGGTCGCCACGGTGACCCTGACCGAGCCTACCGCAGTGGCCGCCACTGTTGTGACGACGACCAACTCCTGCCCTGGCGATGCCACTGGCAGCGCCGACATCAGCGCAACGGGCGGCAATGCTTGCTTGCCTTACACTTATGCCTGGAGCAATTCAGCCACGACACAGGACCTGAGCAACGTGGGTGCAGGCACCTATACAGTGACGGTGACCGACGTGAATGGTTGCACGGCAACGCAGTCGGTGACTGTCGGTGCATTCCCTGCACCGGTGCCGACCTTCACGGTTGCCAGCCCATTGCTGACCGCTGGTCAGGTATGGGTGAGCTATCAGTGGCAATTGAATGGCACGGATATCCCCGGCGCCACTTTGAGCACGTTTACTGCGCTCGTGTCTGGCGACTACACGCTTGTGGTGACCGATGCGAATGGTTGCACGGGCACGTCTACTGTGACCAGCGTGATTGTGGTGGCCGTCGCCGATCCAGCCGAAGGCTTGGTGGGCTTGACGATTTACCCGAATCCGGCTCGTGGGGAATTCAAACTCTTGACCGAGACGCCGATCACACAAGGCTTGAGCGTGAGCATCACCGACATGTATGGCAAGCACGTCGCCGAGAAGGCCATGGCCTCGCTTGGTCATGAGGTTGCGTTTGACATCACGGGTTATTCTGCAGGTAGCTACCTTGTTGAGGTGGTTTCCAAGGGTGGCCAGCGGAAGGTGTTCAGGCTGGTGGTGCAATAAGGAGCAGAATGTTGAGCAGAATTTACAGAATTTACCGAACCAGTTTTGGTGTTGAATTCTGGGCTTAGATTCTGTGTTTTGAATGCATAGTTGATGGTGGCGATCTTGGATTGCCACCATTTCTTTTGAGCGGAATTTGAGGGATTTTTGGAACTAGGGTTGGTGTTGAATTGGCGCTGCTGAACTGAGGTTTCTGGGCTTAGGTACTGTGTTTTGAAATGAATTGGCGGTGGCGTGGATCTTGTGTTGCTGCTTTTTTTGAATGGGTTTGGGATTCTTCCGTTTTGAGGTATTTATTCTCCCAAACTCAAATTGCCTTTGAGATAGGGAGACTGATGAGTAAAGGGAATGAGTATGTTTGGAGGATCTTTTTGAATGATTTGTCAGCAAACGGACCAAATTGATCGAAAACTTTTAATCATTGCAAAAGAATCGTAGTGAATGAACGGGCACGTTCCTTACCTTTGACTTGATTCGGGACCATTGTTTGCATGCGCGCCTCGAGATGATGGCGCATTTTTTTCTAAATGAATTGAAGTACTCGGTTTGGGTGCTTGTTTGCACAGTATAGGACGGTAAGTAGTTGCTATTGAATGCGATTTAAGAAACCACAGTGCTTTGGGCATTGGTTATGGGTTACTGCTGTAGGATTGGTGTCTTCAGCCCATGCGATTTTTGCGCTGGGTGAAGGTGCAATTGATGCATCGTATAGTTGTGCTTTTTGTATTGAAACAACGATTTGTGAATTGACTTACTGCAATCAATACCTAACCGCTGCTGATGACCTGAATAAACTGAAAACGGGGATTTGTGGAATCCAAGATCCCGATAAATTTAAGAATTACCTCCTCTTGCGATCTGTTTTTGTATCCCGCCCATGCGGTAATCGACCACTTGTAAGGGCCACGTTATCCAAAGTTGTATGAGAAAAATCTATTTATTGCTTGCTGCTGTTTTGGTTGCAGGCATCACAAATGCGCAATTGACTGGAACGAAAAACATTCCAGGCGACTATGCCACGCTGGCATTGGCGATCACTGACCTGAACACGGTCGGTGTGGGTGCTGGGGGTGTGGTTTTGAACGTGCTGGCTAGCAATCCGCAAACAGCTCCTGCGGGAGGCTATGTAATCGGTGGCGCGGGTTCTGCAATCGTGACC
>JANPHP010000167.1:0-4703 GCA_031424495.1 Bacteroidota bacterium
CCATCGCGGAAAACGCCATCTTGGGGCGTGTCGTGAAAAACATCAACGATACCGCCGAACGCATGCAGGTGCGTGTACATGACCTCCTTGACTTGAGCCGAATCGAGCAGTCGATCGACGCTCCCGAAGAGGATGTCGACCTTTCATTGACGATGAAGCTGGTGCAAAAGGACCTTGAGATCGAGATCGAAGCCTCCCAGGCGATGATCGAATGCGACTTTCATGAGGTACCAATGATCTGGATCGCACGCGAAAACTTGTACAGTCTGCTCAGCAACCTGGTGGGTAATGCCATCAAGTATAAGGCCATAGAAAGGACTCCGATCGTGAAGCTGGAGACGAAGGCTTTACCAGACGGGCTGATCCTGCAAATCAGTGACAATGGCATGGGCATCGACCTCGCCAAGAATGGTTCAAAACTTTTTGGCATGTTCAACCGTTTTCATTCGCACGTGCCGGGTACCGGCGTCGGGCTTTTCATCATCAAAAAAATCATCGAAAAATCTGGCGGTACGATCGACATCAGCAGTACCGTCGGCATCGGGACCACGTTTTTAATTCGCCTGCCCCATGCAAGAAAACAAGAATAAGCTTCGCTCCATACTCATCGTCGATGACGATGATGTCACGATTTTTTACAACACACATATCATCACCAAGCTTGGCGTAGCTGAACATGTGCACGCAGAAATGAACGGTGAGGATGCTTTGCGGTACCTCACCCAAAAAACGGCACATGCAGAAGACTATGTAAAGCCAGACTTGATCTTTCTGGATATCAACATGCCGATCATGAATGGTTTTGAGTTTCTGGAAGCTTATGACAAGCTTCACGGCGACGACAAAGGCCAATATATGATCGTGATGCTCACGAGCTCCATGCTTGATGAAGATCGCGCCAAAGCAGCAAAATATGGCTGCGTGACAGGCTATTTACCGAAGCCATTGAAGCCGGAGGCGGTGACAGCCATCGTGGAGCAGCATTTTAGGGAATTTGGGAAAATTTGAGGGGCCAGGACATTTTGTTCAAACCGAACCCATCGGTTGTCCATCGCCTAGACTCTCGCCGAGCAGGCCAACAAATATTTTCGCCCGCTCATTCATTCCCCCGATACAAAACCCAACGCTCCTCCCCCACGATCACGCTGTCCACGGCTGTCATGGCGCCCCAATCGATGCGCTGCTGATATTCTGTAAAAGCATAAGGCCCGGCCGCAAAGTAGAGACCCGGCTCCATATAGGTAAAAAACTGGGGCAGGCTGGGATCATGCACCATCGACGGCACGTAGCGCGTGGGGTAATAGCGCATCCCCTCCTCCAAAAACGGAATCAATTGCTGATCAACCGTGGAAAAAAAGTGCGCATCGTGTACACTGAGCCATTTTGCGACTTGTTTTTCGGCGGCATTGATGCGCTCTGGATGCAAGATGCGATTGCCAAACACCCAAAACGTTTGCTGCGAAAAGATGAGCAAGCCGATCATTATCAATGCAATGCGTTTCGGAATCGCCCATTCCCGCTTGCGTCCAGCCTCTTTCCAGAGGTAGGGCACAAATTCGGCGACGTAGATCGCCGGCAAAAACAGCAGCAGGAACCCAAAGCGGTCGTAGCCCGCTGAGAGCAAAAAGAAAATCAGCCAAGCCGCCTGCACAGACAGGGTCAGTGCCTCTTCAGGCCGCTGCTTGACCCGCCATTTCAAGACCATCGCCCCGGTGCCCAACCAAAATAGCGGCTTGAGCAGCAGAAACTTGAGCGAAATGCCGAGGTTGAATGCCAGAAATTCCGAGCCATAACTCTCCCGCGCTTGCAGGTGCGTGACGAGCCCGCGCAAGCCATCGTGCAGCAGCATGAGCGTGAGAATGAGCGCGAGCGTGTAGGTGCCGGTGAGCACAACCACACGCGCAGCATCTTTTTTGGACAGCAGGCGGATGAGAAACAGAATCCCGAGGCTGAGTCCAGTCGGCAAAATCGCATATTCCTTGATTCCAACGGCCATGCACCACAAAACGATGCCCCATGCCGCCCATTTTAGCCCCTCCCCACGGTCCCAACGCAAAAAACAGCCCAAACCCGCCAAGATCAAACCCATCATCGGCACTTCGCCCAAGACCTCGGCACCGTAGGTAAGAAACTGAATGTTGAGGGCCATGATCGCGACAGCGATCAGCGCCTTCAGCTCGGAAGTGAGCCCGCGCGCCAGCCTGAAAAAGCCCCAAATCGCAACCAAACTCAACAAAACCATCAAAATGCGCGCATTCAGCATCGTCGACCCAAACAAGCCCATCAACGTACCGATCGGATATGTGAGGAATGGCCCCATGGTGATGAATGGTGAATCGTGGTCGCAACTGTCTAAATCTACAACTCCTAACGGATAGCACATTCCCGAGCCATTTGCCACCTCAGTCGCCACCAAAAAATGCCCGGCATCGTCGTACCAAACAGGTGAATACAAGGCAGATACGATCAGCCCCCCCAACAAAAGGGTGCCCACAATCAGATATGCCAGCCAATATTTCATGTTCTGAATGCAAATAACTACAAAATCGGTTAGTACGCCCTTTCTGCTGGAGGCCTTAGCGTGATCACTATCCTAGAAGCAAATTTCAGCTGAATATCTGGCCTAATTCATTGGCTAGGACCGAGGGAAATTGACAAATCCTATATTTGCCCAGATGAAAATCAAGATCCATGATCGAGAATTCCAAGTCGAGCCGGGTGCTTTGATCCGTTTTTGGGAAGAGGTCAATCTTGGGAAATGGGAGGCCGAATCATTTGCGACCATTGCTCGGTTCCTACCAAGCGAAGGCACATTGTTGGATTTGGGTTGTCACTTTGGAGCCATGAGCCTTTTTGCCGCCGCCGGCGGTGCCAAAGTCATCGCCGTCGACCCCGACCCTATTGTCGCAACTGAATTCAAGCAAAACGTCGCACTCAATCCTGGCCTTGCAGAACGCATTCGATTTTTGCCAATCGCAGTGGATCATCAAGACGGCATACAGCCCTTATATGCCCGTGCGGCATACGGCCTGTCGTCCTCAAGCTTGACAGAGAGAAGCCGCGACCAAATCTCCTCGGCAAATGTGCGCAAAGTGCGACTGGAAACCCTCCTCAACGAGCTGGATCAACCAAGGATTGACCTCATCAAAATGGATGTTGAAGGATCTGAATTCCAATTGCTTCCGGAATTCAGCAATGTACTTCAAAGTCTAGGGCAGCCAACGGTAATGGTATCATTTCATTACAATTTCCTACTCGAACATCAATTTCTCAAAGCATTTGGGGGATGGAAATTGCTTGCGAAAGTCATGGAACGCGCCGCTCGCAGCATCGGTTTGGATCCCATGCGACGACGCAACCGTCGCATATTGCTGTCGGCCGTGCAGGGAATGCGCGCGTATCGTTACGTTTACGATCCCTACGGGCGCCACATCGCCTGGGAGACTCTGCTAGCTGATCCCTTTTTGACGCAGCATCATGAACTGGTGTTTTCAAACGAGATTTGGTAAGGCAAAGTATCCGTTTCGGAAATGCCGGAAGGAATCACGCTATCCAAGTAAAGTTGCCCGTTTTTGATCTTTACGATATACAGATCGCGATCAAGCTTCCGCGCCCAAAAGCAGCCATGGTTTCGTGAGAATTCATGATGCCCAAAGCTCCTCCTACGCTTTAGCTGCGTTTCGTTTGGCAATTGTTGAATTGCTTCATTGATCTTGGTTTGTCAATTGTCAATTGTCCTTACATTTGTGGCGTTTTACACCCATCGAAATAAGATATGTCGAATACCTCTTTTGATATCATCGTCGTCGGCTCTGGTCCCGGCGGATACGTTGCAGCCATTCGTGCCGCACAATTGGGCTTCAAAGTCGGCTGTGTCGAGCGTGAAGCGCTTGGCGGCATCTGCCTCAACTGGGGCTGCATCCCAACCAAAGCCCTCCTCAAGAGCGCCGAGGTCTTTGAATACCTCAAGCATGCCGAGGACTACGGCATCAAAGTCGCCGGTGCCGAGCCCATGTTTGACAAGGTGGTCTCCCGCAGCCGCGGCGTCGCCGACGGCATGAGCAAGGGCATCCAATTCCTCTTTCGCAAAAACAAAATCGAGCACCTCGCCGGTTTTGGTGTGCTCACCAAAGACAAAAAGGTCGAGGTCACCAACGACAAAGGCGAGAAGACGGTCTACACCGCCCCGCACATCATCCTCGCGACGGGTGCACGCAGCCGTCAGTTGCCCCACATGCCCATCGACGGCAAGAAAATCATCGGCTATCGCGATGCGATGGTACTGCCCACCCTGCCTAAGAAAATGATCGTCGTCGGCTCAGGCGCCATCGGATCTGAGTTTGCCTACTTCTACAGCGCCATGGGCACCGAGGTGACCCTCATCGAGTTTATGGACCGCATCGTGCCTGTCGAGGACGAGGACGTGAGCCGCGAGCTCGCCAAAAGCTTCAAAAAGCGCGGCATCAATGTGATGACGAGCAGCGAGGTGACGGCAGTCGACACCAAGGGTGCAGGCGTGATCGCGACTGTGAAAACGGCCAAAGGAGAAGAGAAAATCGAAGCCGACATCCTGCTGAGCGCAGTGGGCATCGTTTTCAACTTGGAAAACATCGGTTTGGAAGGCCTCGGCATCAAAACTGAAAAAGGCAAAGTCGTCGTCGACGAGTGGTACCGCACCAACGTGCCGGGCATCTACGCCATCG
>JANPHP010000168.1:0-5803 GCA_031424495.1 Bacteroidota bacterium
GAGTTCAACGAGGGTCTCGATATACTCCATCGCCATTGATTGGGGTACGTCGGCCGACAAAATTGCTGCAACAAGCCGCCCAAGCGGCAAAAGATCGGGTGAGGGTTGGAATTGTAGCAAGGTATCGGTGTTGCGACGAGATTTCTGGTTCATCCTGATTTGTCGAGCGCCCAGCGTTCGTACGTCAACGATCACACTTTCCGGTAGGTAGCAATTGAGTTTTTCGATGGAAACGACAAAACCGACGTCGGCAAATGTCACTTGTTCATCCTCTCCCATGAAGTGGCGGGTTGCTTTTTGCAGGGACACTGTGGTGACGCGGGCATAAGCTTTCCAAATGCTTGGATCCCAGTTCGCATATTCTTTGAGGAGCCATACAATGCCGCCATCGTTCTTTTGAGGCATCCTTTGTAGGAGCATGAGTTTGCCTTGGGCATCCTTGAGCGCGATAGCGCTGCCGTTGAGCTCTACTTGCGCGACTTCATGCATTGCAATTGCGATCGGCAATCCGTTTGGGCGCTTGCCGCTAATTTGGTCTGGGAAAACCTTCAGTTGTCCAGTTTGCCGAAGTTTCAGTCCAAAAAGCAGGAGCAATCCGAGTCCCAAAGCGCCGGGGATCAATTGGATGGCAATACTTTTGTCGGGGTTGATGCCGTCAAGCAGGCCCAGCGCTTGCAAAAGGAGGCAACCGAGTGCCGCCACAAGGAGTAGGCTTGCTGCGAATGTAAAGCCACTTGTCTCGATTTCGAGCAACGGGCTTGGCTGTTGGTGGTCAGGCATGGGTGGAGATTTCAATCGTTCCTTTAAATACAAATTTTGCAGGGCCTTCAAGCCAAGGCGCTTCATCTGGCGATAGGTGCACGCGCAATTCACCTCCAGGTGTCTCCAATAGGATGACATCGGGAAGATTGCTCGACGTGCGCTTCATGATCTCGGCGACCGCAGTCACGCCAGTGCCACAGCTCCAGGTCTCGTCTTCGACTCCACGCTCGTAGGTACGCACAGCGGCGCGACCTTGATCCAGGATTTGGACAAAATTGACATTTGTACCCTCGGCTGCCCATCTATCACTGTTGCGAATCGCGCGCCCTTGGCCCACGACGTCGAATTGGTCAAGTGCGGATGTCAGGAAGTGGACGAGATGCGGAGAGCCCGTGTGGATAAAATAGTCGCCTGTGGGCAGGAGTTGAAAATCATGCGGCATTCCCATCTTGAGCTTGATCGCACCATCAACGATGTAAGCCAAATGGGGGCCGTCGACGGCTAGAAAATGCGCCTGCGTATCGATGAGTTGCAAATCGTGGGCAAACTGCACCGTACAGCGGCCTCCATTGCCACACATCGAGCTACGATTGCCATCTGCGTTGAAGTAATCCATCTCGAAATCGTAGCCGTCGTGTGCATTGAGCAAGATCACGCCGTCTGCCCCGATGCCGAAGCGACGGTGGCAAATGGCTGCAAATGCTTCATGCTCGTCGCCGCGCAAGATTTGCGATCGGTTGTCGATGAGCACAAAATCGTTTCCAGTGCCGTGGTATTTGGAGAAGGGAATTTTCATGGTCGGCAAAACTACTGAAATGTCGGTTCGCCGAAAAATCTGAATCTTTCCAAAATCAAATTTGTCTTTGAGGCATAGAATGAAGTAATTTAAATCGTTTTAGGGCTCTTCTGATCCAACAACAGCTTATGAAGAAGATATTTAGCTTTTTGCTTTTCTGCGGTCTTGTGAGCACTTGCTTGCAAGCACAAGACACCGTTGTCGTGCAAACACTCACCTACGATAGCACGAGCAGGGCTGGCGTGTGGGAATTTCCTTCAGACACCAATTCATGGCGAAAAATCATCATGCAATACTCGATGCGTTGCCACGACGCACTCATCGGCAATGCAAATTTTGTCGGTTGTTGGGAGTGGGATTATAGCTGCAACACGATCATCACCGATTCAAGTCGCCTGGATTCTTCCAAACGCACGGCTCCTAGCCATTTCATTTCCAATTTCACTGGAAGCCCATTCGACCTCACCAATACAGCAACCTATTCCTACTTTGACTATGTGCAGCATGCGGTGACCTATGGTGCAACGGTATCAGAAACACCCTATGGCGTATTAGGGACTTCGCCAGGGCCGCAAAATTTCCCTTTCGGGACCGCAAATCGTGTGGGGCGGTCGCAGTTTTTGTGGACCGCCGCAGAGATGTCTGGTCAGGGATTGACTGCCGGTCAAATCACGAGTTTGAGGCTCAATTTGGCCACGCTCGGCAGCACTGCAGATTTCATGCGGATCAAAATCAAACCAACTACGCTATCGACACTCGACGCAAATACACCGCAATTGACTGGTTTTACAGAAGTTTATTTTCGAAATACTGCTTTTCCAGCAACCGGTTGGCAGCAATTTAATTTTTATTCGGCTTTTGTCTGGAATGGCACTGACAACCTCATTGTTGAGCTGAGCTATGACAATGCCGGCCCTGGGACCAATAATCAGGTGAATTGTTTTGCAACTGGGGCAAACAAGGGCATGCTCACGAATACCATCGATCGGTACATCGATTTTTCGGGATCGCAAAACCTCGATGTCGATGCAACGGCCTACAGCTCGATTTCCAACCAGATCACGATTTCATTTTGGGCCTACGGAGCTTCCAATCTGCCCGCCAATACGGGGGTTTTTGAGGGTACGAATGCAAATGGGGCGCGCACTGCCAACGTACACTTACCTTGGAGCGATAGCAATATCTACTGGGATTGCGGTGCTGACAATGGCGGCTATGACCGCATCAACAAGCCCGCAAACGCCAATGATTTCAAGGGAAAGTGGACGCATTGGGCTTTCACGAAGAATGCAAGCACTGGGCAGATGAAAATCTGGATGAATGGAACGCTCTTTCATTCAGGTACCGGAAAGACAAAACCCATTGATATTGAAAACTTTAGAATTGGCGCTGGTCTCACAGGAGCATTTTCGTACTACGGTAAAATCAATGAGTTTGAAGTCTTTGATGCCGCCCTTGACAGTGCTACGATCCGTGACTGGATGTACAAGGATTTGGCCCTCGGTCACCCGAACTACGCCAATTTGGTGGCCTATTACAAATTTGATGAGGGCAGCGGGCTCATCGTCAATGATGCTTCTCCGCATGCGGCCATCTCCATGATCGGCGGTGCGCCCGTCTGGGGCGAGGTGGACGCAAGCGCGCTCTACCGCAATTTTACCGTGACCCAACAGCGGCCACAGATCTATTTCGTGAGAGGTGTGTACAACACGACAAACGATGTCTTGACGACTGTGAGGGACTCTGTCCTCAATCCGCAGCACAGTGTTGTGGCCTATACCGTCATTAACAATGACTTGGTTGCGGTCGACACCAATTATTACTTCGCATCTGGTTGGCAATACATTTACGATGGGCAGACGGGGGCAGTCTTGGATTCGATTTTGGTTGGAACCGACAGTTCCATTGTTGTCACGACACTGCAATATTATCAAAAGGCTCCCTCGCGCTACGAAATCATGTCTTTTGTCACGCCTTATGGCAACGGTTTAGACCTTGGCATCAACGGCGTGATGTGGGAGTTTGATCTTTCAGATTTTGGACCGATTCTCAACGGTCAAAAACGGCTCTCGATGGAGTATGGAGGACAAAACCAAGAGGAAATCGACATTCGCTTTCTTTTCATTCGGGGCACACCGCCACGGGAGGTCCGGAATGTGCAACAGGTCTGGCCCCTTGGCAACTACGGCATGCAGAGCGCCTTCAATGACGATGTCTTTGAACCACGGCAGTTGCCGCTAGATCCTCAAAGTGCAGGTTGGAAACTTCGTTCCACGATCACCGGTCACCAACAAAACGGCGAATTCGTAGCGCGCTGGCATTACCTCAACATCAATAGTGGTCCCCAGGAGGCGCATTGGCGCGTTTGGAAGGAATGTGCTGACATGCCAGTTTATCCACAAGGTGGCACTTGGCTCTATGACCGCGCAGGTTGGTGCCCAGGGGTACCTTCCGATCTTTTTGAGTATGAAATCGGTACCCAGGCAAGTGGTGGCGACACGATTGAGGTTGATTATGGAATGGATGTGATCTCCAATACTTCAGCAACCAATTATCTCAATTGCACACAACTTGTGACTTATGGCGCATCAAACTTCAATTTGGATGCTGCCATCACTGACGTGAAGCGCCCTAGTGCCAACGTGCGGTACCGCAGGTTCAATCCTGCTTGTAATCAGCCCGTTGTGATCATTCGCAATGAGGGCTCGACTGCTTTGGACAGTGTAGATATCGTCTACAACCAAAAAGGTGGCCCAGCCCGCACCTACCGCTGGAGAGGGACTTTGGATTTTCTCGAATCGGCAGAAGTAACCTTGCCAGTGGACAATCCGACATTTTGGACAGGCACAGGCCCTTCTTTTGAGGTCCATCTCGTATCGCCCAATGGTGGCACGGATCAGCAACCCGAAAATGATCGTTATGCGGTTCCCTACAATGCTTGGGACAATTATTCGGGTACTTCCATTGATTTTTACTGGCGTACCAACAATCAACCAGCCCAAAATGTATGGAAACTCTATGATCAAGGTGGCAATATACTCATGCAATCATCACCCTTTTTGGTCGCAAATACCGTTTACAGCGAGGTTTTCAATTTGCCAGCTGGTTGCTATACGCTGAAATTTGACGATGCAGGCGATGATGGCCTCTACTATTGGGCATCGCCCAACAATGGCACTGGCTATGCACGGATGCGGGAAAATGGTACCACGCGCAAGACATTTGCGGCCGAGTTTGGTAAATTTTTCAAGTATGATTTCTGGACAGATGGCAATTTTGTCAGCAACGAAGTCCAGCGTCCGGAACATATTCTGCTGTATCCAAATCCGTCTTCTGGGCAATTCAACTTGGAATTGGACGGCTTTGTCGACACCCAAATTGCATTGGAGGTATATGATTTGATGGGACAGCGGGTCTGGAGCGAATCACTTGCTGCTGGAAATTCCGGCTGGCAAAAAACGACCATTGACCTCAGTCACTGTGCAAAGGGCAACTACCTCCTCAAGATTTGGGACGGCCACGAAATGAAGATCAGGGATTTGCTCAAGCAGTGACCCGGTTGCATTGCCGATCGGAAAATGCGCTCAATCGTTCGTCAAATTTCCTCTGAAAGGTTGGAGAATGTTCTCTATGGGCAGATTTTGGAGGGACTTTTGATCGATAGCCCAGAATCTAGGATTTGCATACCGAAACTGCTACCTTCAAGAAAATAATCTGCTCAAATGTCTGAAACCCCGTCCATTCCCCAAAAAGCACCTTATGGTGTCGATCTCGAACCCGGGACCTATTTCTGGTGCGCCTGCGGCAAATCTGCAAAGCAGCCTTGGTGCGACGGGGCGCACAAAGGAAGTGGCATGTCACCGCAAAAGGTCGACATCACCGAAAAGAAAACCTATTGGATGTGTGGATGCAAGCACACAGCATCGGCACCTTTTTGTGACGGCGGCCACAAGAAGCTCTGAGCAATTGCGCTCACTGCTGATGATCTACTGCTAGATGCCCTGCCCCATTTGGAATGCAGGACAAGGACGCTTTGACTACGAGGTTCGTAATTGAATGTAATTCAGGGATAGATCAGCAAGTTTGTCAGGATTTCCTCGCAGAAGGACAATTCCATCATGCTTGAAATGCCAATCCCAAGCATCAAACTCAATCCCGAGTTTGACAGTTGATATTTTTTTTCGGGTGAAAATCGACGTTTTTGACCAATAGAGGCCGATTTCCATCATGATTTCCAAAAAGTGT
>JANPHP010000169.1:0-6169 GCA_031424495.1 Bacteroidota bacterium
CGAGGGTAGCTCAGAGCTAGGTCGAGGGTAGCTCAGAGCTAGGTCGAGGGTAGCTCGGAGCTAGGTCGTGGGTAGCTCAGAGCTAGGTCGAGGGTAGCTCAGAGCTAGGTCGAGGGTAGCTCAGAGCTAGGTCGAAAGTAACTCAGAGCTAGGTCGAAAGTAACTCAGAGCTAGGTCGAAAGTACCTCAGAGCTAGGTCTACGATGGTTTTGAAGTAGGTGCCTATTGGTTGCGAACTCTTGAGCAATCAGCTTGAGACTAGGTCGGTATCATTCCAAAACTCGAATGCTGCCAACGGGAGCAGAATTTACAGGATTTGCAGTCCCGCTAACAAAGCGGGATTAGATTGGCGCAGCCAATTTGCAGAATCCAATGAACCGTAGACTGAAGTCTACGGCAATTCATTCTGGGGTTCTTGTATGATCATGTTGGTTGTGAAATTCATCTCGGTCTTGTGGCATGAATTTGAAAGCCGCCATTGTCTGGATCAGAATTTACAGGATTTGCAGAATTTCCAGAATCCTTCAATCTCAACCGACATGAATTTCACCACTTTTCTTGTCTGACCACTAGCCCAGAATGAATTGCCGGGCACTTCAGTGCCCGGTCCAAAAGCTATCAATCCCCACCGACATGAATTTCACCACTATTCTTGTCTGACCGCAGCCCAGAATGAATTGCCGGGCACTTCAGTGCCCGGTCCAAAAGCTATCAATCCCCACCGACATGAATTTCACCACTTTTCTTGTCTGACCACTAGCGCAGAATGAATTGCCGGGCACGGTACTTGTCCCGCTCAGCGAAGCGGGAGTGCCCGGTCCAAAAGTCCATCAAGCCAACCTACATGAATTTCACCACTACTCTTGTCTGACCACGGCGCAGAATGAATTGCCGGGCACGGTACTTGTCCCGCTCAGCGAAGCGGGGGTGCCCGGTCCCAGAAAAAAATCCATCCCCCAATTAAACCTTCCCTCCTTCTTCATAGTCAAACTGCCATCAATCTCTTATTCCTTAAAAGAAAACACTACTTGTATGAAAACCAGATCTCTACTCTCGCTGCTTTTGGTCTCGGGTATGTTGCTTTTGGCGGCTTGTAAAAGCGAAAAGATCACCACAATGAGCGACGATGACATCTCCGAAACTGTGGATGGCACGGTCTCGGAATTGGATGGTGGCGCTGCCCTCGACATGAGTTCATCTGCCCGCACAGCGGCTTTGCTCAACAATTCCATCTTTTGCGGGCGCACAGGCGACACCACGCTGTCGGCCACGGGCCCACAAGGCCGCTACACCTGGAATGCGACTTTCAATTGGTTGGTGAATTGCACGAGCGGAACCCCGAGCAGCATCACGCTCGACAACGTCGGATCTGCAACTTATGATGGAACCAATGTGGACATCGCTAATACATTCACCAGCGACTTCACGATGACTGACTTGGGCAATACGACAACGGAGTACAATGTCAATGGCACCTCCGTGCGCCTAGGAACGGGCACCACCACGATCCGCAAACGCAGCAAGGAATTTAGCTATACCAACACGCTGACATTCACCAACGTGAAGGTCAAAAAAGCGGATTACACGATCGCCTCAGGCACGGGTTCCGCGCATTGTGTGGGCACGGTCGTGGACGGCAACAGCTTCGACCGCACCGCAAGCATCACCTTCAACGGCAACGACACCTATACCGTGACCCTCGACAACGGGACGGCCTATACGTTCAACTTGCGCTAGGGAAACCCAAAAAATCCGTTTGCCAACCTTGATCAGCGATATTGGCTAGGGAAACCCAAAAAATCCGTTTGCCAACCTTAACCAGCGATATTGGCTAAGGTTGGCAAACGCATTTTTATCAATCAACAATAATCCCATTAGCAACAAACAGGCTGTCCCAATCCCCATCGCATAAATTACCCCCACCCACAAAAATCCCGATACAAAATTCCCAATTACCCCAGCAACAACTGCTACCTCCTACCTCCTACCTCCTACCTCCTATTTCAATTCCCAATCAAAACCGCTCCCTATTTTCCTATCTTTACAAAACCAACGCGGCATCCACCAATATTGTCGCCCGAGACTATGAGCGCAAAAGACCTCCGCAAGCCCACGCTTGCACATGCACACCGCCACCGTCCGCAACGTGCGGGCTTACTTGCTTGCGCCATCCTGCTCACGCTTGCGACCCTACTTGGCTACAGCTGCAAGCGCGACGATACCGATGGTTCGCACCGCTACCCCGACTACGTCGCCAAGATCATGCGCCGCAATTGCTCGATCAAAGGATGCCACACCGCCGAGAGCGCCGTCGCCGCTGGCGGACTGAACCTGGAAACTTGGGATGACCTGTTTCTCGGCAGCCGAGGCGGCAGCCCCGTGATCCCCTACGCGCCCGACCAAAGTTACTTGCTCTATGCCATCAACACCGACAGCAGCATTGGCCCCGTGCTCACCCCCACGATGCCCATCGGCCGGGACGCACTCTCGGCACAGGAATACAGCGACCTGAAACAATGGATATTGGAGGGCGCGCGCAATGACCGGGGCAAGGAAAAATTCCCCCCAGCGGCTGATCGTCGCAAATGGTATGTCGGCAACCAAGGCTGCGACTTTGTGAGCGTGTTTGACGCAGAGAGCAAGCAGATCATGCGTTACATTGAGGTCGGCAACCGCCCGACATTCGCCGAATATCCGCACAAAATCCTCGTATCCCCCGATCAGCAGTCCTGGTATGTCGTGTTTGACGGCTTCAGCTCCCACATCGAGCAATGGAGCACGCTCACCGATACCAAGGTCGCCGACATTTCCCTCGGTCACAATGGATGGAACGATATGACCACCAGCCCCGATGGAAAATTTGGTTTTGTGGCGGCCGAATACATCCGTGAAGTCGCGACTGTGAATCTTGCGCAGGCGTCCCAAGTCGGACCCATTATCAGCATCTCGCAAAATATCTCAGGACCAGCCGTGCACCCAACGCGGCAGACACTTTATCTGGCGGGCGACGATGCCAGCAATCTGGTCTTGCTAGATTATGACAATGCCGGCACGCTGAGCAACAAACGCAACGTGGATTTGGTGCAAAATGTGCCACCGGTGATCGCGGGCGAGCTATTGCCCTACAAAATATTCTTCTTGCCAGATGGCAGCAAATACTTTGTGATCTGCTGGCACAGCCTAGAAGTGCGGGTGATGGATGGCGCGACCGACTCCCTGCTTGCAGTGATCCCCGTCGGCTCCTACCCTTCCAACTTCGCTTATTCGCCAGCAACGGGCCATCTGTTTGTGGCTTGCATGGAGGATGTAAGCACCCTGGGCGGTGACGCGACCAAGCGCGGCACGATTGCGGTGATCGATGTACAGACGCAACAAGCGGTTACGCGGGTCTATGCTGGCTATCAACCGTTTGGGATCGTGGTGGATGAGGTGTCGGGATATTTGGTGGTGGCCAACCGCAACCTGAGTCCGAGCGGCCCGACCTCTCACCATGCAGGCACCTGCGTGGGCCGCAATGGTTATGTCACCCTCATCGACCTGCAAACGCTGCAATTGGTAGAGGGTTTCAAAGCCGAATGCACGGTCGATCCCTATACTGCTGCGCTAAAGCGTTAATGATCAAAGTAGAATTGGTGGGGCTGCAAATTCAGCCGCCGATCCACACTGTTGAAAAAAACCAAATACCGCCGTCAGATGCGTCGGCGGACAACTGCCCGCCCAACCCAACAAAATCCCATCCTCCCGCGAATCCATGCCATTCTATCGCCAAATCCATCTGACAGCATTTGGCAATCCCCCCAAAAAAGCATTAATTGCATTGTTTTGTCCACCAACTATCAGCTAGATTTAATTGTATTCCAACGATGAAAAAACGCTACCCTAAGCTATTGGGGCTTGTTTCTTTGATGTTGCTCCTGCTGGCAAATATCGGAAAGGCCCAATTTGTAACACCTTATGAGTTGCCCCCGCTGCTCGATGACTCCGTGTATAACCTCACGATGACCCGTGAAGTCCACAATTTTGACTCGCTTGCACCGTTAGGCGACACAAGTTTGAACCGCCGTGTACACACATTTGCCTTCAATGGCTCTGTCAGTGGCACGAACTCCAACCTAGGGCCGACCCTGATATGGCGCGTGGGCCGTCATCAGACGATGAATGTCACCAACAACCTGCAGGTGGTTTTGGGAGACAGCATTCGCTACCAAGCGCCGACCACGGTCCACCTCCATGGTGCACACGTGCCCGCGTGGGTCGATGGCGGGCCACATGGCGTGATCGCACCCGGCACCACGAGGTCTGTGAATTTCCCAGTACTCGACAGCGCCTGCACCTTGTGGTACCACCCTCACGGCGAAGACGAGACCTATACCCAAGTGGAAATGGGCCTCGCAGGCATGATCATCGTGAAAGATCCCGCAGATGGCACCGATGCATTGCTGCCCCATACTTATGGGCAAGACGACTTCCCGATCATCATGCAGGACCACGTCTTTGACACGGTGCACGTGCACCTCACTCCCACAGACAGCATTTGGAAATACAAGCTTCGCTTGGGCATACCGGGCACCGCCATCATCGACACGGTGCGCGGGCAAAAGCAACGCACGGTGCTCATCAATGGTACGCGTTTTCCCTACCTCGATGTGCCGCCTCAAAATGTGCGTTTTCGCATTTTGGATGGCTCTAGCAGGCTATCTTACCAGCTGGGTTTTGCAGATGGCAATGGTAACGCGATCCCCTTCAAAATGGTGGGCAGCGATGGTGGCTATCTCTCAGACAGTGCAAGGACAGCGACGACTTTTTTGACGGGTCCTGGTATCCGCAATGAAGTTGTGTTTGACTTCAGCGCCTACGCTGGGCAGATGATCTACCTCAAAAACATGAACGCTGTGGCTCCGCCTGCGGTGATCACTTCCAACGCTGAGGGTGATCTCGCTCCCAATTGGATGCAATTTAGGGTAGGTACTGTGCCCACGATCCCCATCGGCATTGTACCTCCACTCCCACATTTGAACCCCTACGACGGCAACAACCCCGATACAACGCGTCTCAAGCGCCTTTTGGGCAGCGGCCTGCCCAATCCTACCGGATTCAGCATCGACAACAATCAGTTTGAGATCGACGTGGTGAATGACATCGTGCAAGAAGGTGACATCGAGGTATGGACCGTCGACAACCAAAGCTCGATAGCCCACCCCTTTCACATCCACGACATTCAGTTTTTTGTGACGCTTGTGGTGAATGATTTGGGCCAACAGGTGACGCCGATTCCGTTGGAGTTTCTGGGCCGCAAAGACGACATCTTGGTCCAAAAAGGTTGGCAAGTATCCTTTGTGACCAAGTTTGATGATTTTGGCAGGCCCAAGCCGTTTTTGCCATCGAGCTTGGACTCAGCGGCCTATATGTACCACTGCCACCTGCTCACGCATGAGGATGGGTATTACACGCCCGTCAACACCTTCCCTGGCGGTGGCAACAACGTACACAATCGTCAACATTTCGGCATGATGCAGCAGTTTGTGGTGTGGAATGGTTTGTTTACTGAGCAAGCCGAACAGGCGCTCACCGAAGACATGGTGCTCTACCCCAACCCAGCTTCCAATCAACTCAACCTCAAGGGCGAGAGCAAGCAGGCGAGCAAGATCCGCATCTTCGATCTAGAAGGTCGCACTTTGATCTTGCAAGACCTCAAAGCCTTTACCGGCTCCACTGCGATTGACATCAGCGCACTGCCACCCGGCATGGTGCTTGTCGAGTGGCAGTCCGCCCAAGGCACATTCACGAAAAAGGTGGTGATCAGATAAATTACCAGCATTGAATTTAGGCGAAAGGCCGCTCCGAGGAGCGGCCTTTCGCATGTTTGGCCAGGCCATCAAGGTTTACAGTGAGCAAACTGCCCGGCGGATAGGGCATTTGCAACACCTTGATACGCTTTGACATATTAGGAAATGTGAGATGAAATGCCTAGGTTTAGTCCTGTAAGTTATTTCACCAACTATTCTTTTCGGTTCTAAAAGGTCTATTTATGAAAAAACGCTACCCGAAGCTATTGGGGACTGCGCTGTTGATGTTCATGCTGAGCATGAATGGTCTCCAAGCGCAAGTCGCCGGCCCATTTGTCTCGCCTTATGAATTACCACCGCTGCTCGACCAACAGGTCTATGAC
>JANPHP010000170.1:0-3549 GCA_031424495.1 Bacteroidota bacterium
GATGCCGGCGGTGAGAATGCGCGTGATGGACTCGCGGATTTCGGCCCCGCCTTCCACCTTGATGCCGTGCCCGCCCGATTCCTTCATGATGCGGATGGCGCTCTCCAAGGCGACTTTGCTATTGCCTTGGTAGGTGCCAAAAGGCATGTCTACGACCACAAGGGCACGCTCGACGCCGCGCACAACGGCTGCGGCGTGGTCGATCATCTGATTGAGGGTAATCGGCACGGTCGTCTCGTGACCATGGATCACGTTGCTTGCGCTGTCACCGACGAGCAAGACGTCGAGGCCTGCTTGATCGAGAATCTGGGCAAATGAGTAGTCATAAGCCGTGAGCATGGAGATCTTTTCGCCGCGGGATTTCATTTCCGTGAGGCGAGCGGTGGTCACCTTCTTGCGCTTTTTTTCCTCTTTGGATGTCGATGTTTCAGTAGACATACATTTTCAAATTAGGACGTGAGAGCGCAAATATGAACAAAACAATGGACTTTGATAGGGCTATCCTTTGAAGGTCTTGAGAAGGTCTTGCAGCGGTTGTCGGGTGCAAGGCAAGGAATGTAGGCGTGGCGATGGAATGAATCATGGCGTACATGCCGAAAACAGCGCTCCATGCGCTTTCAAATTGCTTCGCAAATACGAGGCCTAGCCTAAATCTCACGATACACTGCGCGTACAGAGATCGCTTTTGGGTCCGAATGCAGCGGTCAAATCGATGGCTAATCTTAGTAAGATAGCCGTGCTCGATGGCCTTAGCTTGGCATGAATGGGGGGCGGATATTTTGGGTCATAGCAAATAGGGTAAGGATCAACAAACAAAAAATATAGCGTGAAGTGCTTCAGAGCCCACCTAGCACGTGGGATGAACGGCATCGACAGGATAAAGGTAAGTGGCAATTATTAGTAAGTCAATACTTTTTTTTCAACATGCCAATTCTTTGTCGAGCTACTGTGTCACCGAGCGGTGTCGATGATCGCTGGAAAACGATCCTCTGTCACCGTTTCACATAGCTGAGCTGTCTAGCGCATCGGGCATTGTGTCACTCACGGTGCAAAAAATCATTTCAAATACTAGCTTTCCGCGCTATCTTTGGGCCAAATACATCCGCATGAGGAATTGGTTCACCGTTTTGTTGCTCGCCTTTTTGGTATTTGGTTTCTGGGGTTGTACGACCGATTTTGAGGTCTATGCGCCCGAAAAGGAGATTCGCTCGGTTTACTGCGTCCTCAATCCAGCCGACTCAGTGCAGTATGTGCGGGTAGCAAAAGCTTTTCAGTACGAAGGTGATGCAGTCGTCTATGCGGGTGCCAATGATTTTTCGATGAAGGGTTTGGCCGTGAAGCTTACCGGTGGTGGCAAGACATGGATTGCCACCGAGGTCGCCAATTTTCCCAAGGATCCCGGCGGTTTTTTGCCGACACATACTGTCTATCAATTCCTCACCGATGGGGTCGATTCATTGCGCCCCAATCAAGAATATCGGCTGGAAATCGGCACTCCCGATGCAGCTGACTACCTCACTGCGAAAACGGTGATTGCTGAGATACCACGCATCAAAGGCGAACTCAACTTGGTCGCTGGCGCCGGTAGTTCCCAATGCCTCCCGAAGCTCAATCTGGACCGCAAATTCAATTTCTTCTGGAAAAAAGTGAGTAATGCAGGCGTGAATTATGAGCTGCGCGTCGGCTTTCGATTTGCAGCCAATGGGGTGGAGCAAGAGGTCAAGTGGGGCCCGTCTGACCTATTTCAGCTCAATCAACGCTGCAACGAAGGATCTGGAGCAGTTTGTTATCAGTTTCAAGAAAAGCAGTTGTTGAGAGATTTTTTCCGGAATATGCCTGTTTTGCCACTGACGGTGTACACTTATCAGCGCGCCGACTCATGCGCACCGACTCCAGCATTTATCCCGCAGCTGCCCAAGAGCCTGTGGTTTGAGGTAACAGCGGTGGATGAATACCTGAGCAATTACATGACCGTCAACGATCCATCAGTCGTAGACCTCAACGGCTCAAAACCTGAATACACCAATATCACCGGCAATATCGAATGTGTGGGTGTATTTGGATCGATCATCAGTGATCGTCGCTACGCAATCCTGCGCGAATGCAGCGAGGCCTTGCTCGGCCTGAACGGCCGGCCATTGCCACCCGCTTGCACCTGGGATTGATCCCCAAAATTACTCCAGTAAAATGCTGAATTGCTATGCATTACGTGCATAGCCACATGATCGTGTGCGGACTCACTTATCCAAAGATCGATCCGTTTAGAGTTCCATCGGTTGGCGCCATTCTATCGCCGATCCCGAGGCCCTGCCTCCCCAATGGCACATTAGTCTATTGATTTGAGCTTCGGATGCCAATTGAAGACGGCTAGCCCGCTGCATTTGATTGGATCAACGACTTGTAATCGGTCTACGCTTTTCAGCATGACCGATGATCGACATTCAGCCATTTTCATCGCCCAGCATCCATCACAGGCAAGGTCACAGTAGAGCCACATTCGCCCCCAAGCATGAGCTCATACACAGCCCCGGGCTTGCAAATCTGCCTGAAATTGTCACAATCGCCTGTCGCAACGGCGATGCGCATGCGGTGCCCCTTTTTGAAAAGATAGGAAACCGGCAACAGGTCGATCTTGTACTCAACAATTTCGCCTGGCGGAATGGCAGCGGCATCTTTTTTCAGGTAGCTGTGGTAGGCGATCGCATCCTTGTAGGGCGGTGTCTCCTCAGAAACTTTGCGGTGCAATGCCCGCAATTCGCCCTCGGTCACGTACCAAATTTCGCCGCCGGGGGTGATGTCTTCAAGGTAGACAAAAAAGGTGCCGTCGGGTTCATTCGTGCGGATGTAGAGGCAGGCCTCCCCATGCCCGGTGACCTCGAGGTCTTGGAGCAGGGGCGCTGTATCAAAGCAGGCGAGCAATTGATCGCGCATTTTGCGATCGGGGTAGAGTCTGCCCGTGCCGAGCGACATGCGCAGCCCGCGCCAGCGGGTGTAGTGGCCTGTGCCTTGAGCGGGCGCGTGCACGAGTTTGAGCACCTGAGCCTGTGCAGGCGGGGAGGGGAGCAGTTGCGCTTCAGGTGCAAGTGCGAATTGGATCGGCTGCGTGCCGGGCGGTGGCCAAGAGGGGGCTGCATTCCAGCGCTCAGCCTGCATCGTAAAGTATTGTACAGGAGGTTGCTGCTCGATGCCAGTGGCATAGCCCTTGAGGTAGTGGTCAAAAAACTTGATGGCCTCGCCAGCGATCTGCAGGTCCAGTTTATGCTCCTTGCCGGGGGTAATGTGGTTTTTGCCGCCGTGGTCCCATGGTCCCAAAATAAGTCGGTTCACGCTGCTGTCTGTGTTCATATACCTGCGAATGGAAGCATGTGGATAGGCGCCGTCGCGCCAGCCGCTCAGGCTCAGCAGGGCGGTATTGCTGCGGTCCCCTGCTGCTTGGTGGAGGTGAGGACTGAAATCGTCCATGCTGCGCACGATCTTGTTTTGCGGTTGCTGATCGCGGTACTCGATATCCGCCGAGGTCTCATGCACACCGATGTTGCGTTTGTGGTC
>JANPHP010000171.1:0-4208 GCA_031424495.1 Bacteroidota bacterium
TTTCACGACCTCCTTGGGCGGCTCAGGATGGAGCTTGCGCTGCTCCTCTGCAAGCCGTTTCTGCTCGGCAAGCGCAGCGATCCGCGCTTGGCGAGCTGCTTCGGCTGCGCCCTTGTCTTCTTCAGGGGATTTGCCAAATAGTTTTGAGAATAGCCCCATGGTTGTTGTTCATTTCATTATCAATGCCGTGAAGATAAGGATCTTGGCGTAAATGATGAAGCGCCGAATTACAAATTTATTCCCAAACGGCGGAGGGGTTCACTATCTTGAACCCCTCCGCCATTTGGGAGGAAATCGATAACAAATCCATTCATAAATTGTGGTGTCCGGTGGTAAACCTACCGATTGCTCACCACCAACGTCCCAAATTTGCCTGTCATCAGGTCTTGGTATTGCTCAAGCGCTGAAAATTTGAGCTTGTGCGCGCCGAGGTCGGCCGTGTGCCCAGGCAGCAGGACGGCTTTGTAAAAATACATGTACGCAAACAGCCCATTGAAGAGCGCCATGGTATCGTTGCCGTCTTTGGGGCCGCCACAAAAGGCCAATTCAGGCAGGCCAAATTGATGGTTGCCCTTGGTCACGAACCAGATCGTATTGGCGTCGAGGATATACTTTACGCAAGCGCCCGTCCAGGCGAGCCATGAGCCAAAGGGCATGGACTGACCCACAAGTTGTGCACGCTCTTGGGATACGTTGGGGATCATGTTAGCGGGATGGGCGGTCATCGCCGACTCATTCACGACGCCGAGCGCGCCGGGTGCTAGCTGCTGCATCGCCGCCATGACTTGGTACATGCGGTCGAACTGCTCGATGGGGCTGGTCGAGGATGCCTTGTAGCTTAGCAGGATGTGTCCCTGAGAATGAAGCAATTCTGCCTTGGCAGCTTCAGGAAAATGACAAACTGCCAAGATCGGCTTCAAAACTTGTGTAGGAAAGGGCATGTCGAAACAAGCCAAAGTGATCTCATCGTCGCCAAATGCCACATTGCCGAGGAAAGTGCCGCCCTCACCGACCAGCATCACGTCCGTGACAATCGCGCCCAGTCGCTTTTGGAGTTCGGCAAAAAGGCTCGCTTGCTGTAATGCAGGCGTGCGATCGTAGAGCATCATGAGGCGCAATTTTGATGGCCCCTCCCCTTCTTGGTTCGCGGGTTGCTGCGGGCGCGCTTGCGGCTGCGGATTGTGGTGTGCCTCTGGCTTGGGCTTGTTGGACCCGAATAGATTGGACAGAAATCCCATGATCGTCGTGTGCTGGGGTTGTGATGCGCCTACTGCTAAGGGCGGTAGGCCGTGGCAAAAATAGGAGCAGAATTTTCAGAATTTGTAGAATTATTCGGGGTGTTGAATTTTGTTTGGCTAAGGTGAGCTGCGGATCAAGATGTTTGAATTTGTTAATTCACACCAGCATGGCCCAGTATCCTTAGATCGCCATTCGGCCTTGAATCTTGGTGCTTGATTGCCTGCGCAAAATCATCCATCAAGATGAATTCGCTCATAGCAGGCTCAATTTAGGGAATAGCGCGGTTTTCTTCAAAATCCCACGGGCAATTCGCCATGCCCACCCATGATTTTTTTCCTAACTTCGGCAATTACAATTCACCACCTATGAAACAAGGATTGCGCCTTACGGTATTGTTGATGGTTCTGCTGAGCGGTTGTATCCCGCAGACTGGCCAAAATCCTGAGGCTACCGACGACAGCACGGGCTTGGCCATGGCCGCACCCGACAGCATCGACTCCGTGGGCGCACTGCCCAGCATCGTACGCACCGACAGCACCAAGCCCGACTCGGGCGTGCGGCAGTACATCGAGGGGGCTTTTACCGTCCCAGCAGCCATGGAGGTGATTTATGGCCTCTATGACAAGAATGTCGAATGCGCCAAATGGCTTTGCAAGCCACATGAAGCCAAGCGCTTTGAGAGCAAAGCGACCGACGATGGCCTCTTGCACACCCGCGCAGCCGGCGCCTACCCGATCGAAGCAGCCGATGGCAAGCGCATGTTGCTCATCACCGAGACGCTGAGCCGCGAAAAGGAGGATTGGGAAGATTGCCATGCCTGCGCCCCTATTTTGGGAGCGGCGATGTTTCAGGAGATCGACGGCGCTTGGTTCATCGAGGCGCTGCAAAAGGACCTCGGTACCATCGGTTCTTATGGCGAGCTGCCCTCCAACAAATTGGTGAGTATCGGCCCAGACATGTATGGGGTTATCTTCAACTATGGCTACACCGCGCAGGGCGTGACCGAGGGCGGCGTGTACATCATTGGCATGGTCGATGGCGAATTCAAAAACCTGCTCGACGAGAATACAAGCTTCAGCAATGAGGGCATGTTTGGGGATCCAAAGACTGAGCCGATGGCCTACAGCTATACTTCCGAGCTTACTTTTGAGAATACCGAACCTGGCAAGCCTTATGAACTCGTGATCAAACGCCACGGCAAGCGCCCCAAAGATGGCATGGAAGGCACCGGACCGATCGGGAATTTTTCTGAGGTGATGCGGTATCGGATTTTGAAGGGAAAATATGGCGTGGTGAAGTGAGGATTTTGGAACAGTGGCGGCCTGAGAGGTAGTAGGTAGTAGGTAGTAGGTAGTAGGTAGTAGGTAGTAGGTAGTAGGTAGTAGGTAGTAGGTAAAAAGTAGTAGGTGCGCTTGATGTTTTGCAAGGTTATACCGTTTTGTAGGTAGGCCGCCCTACGATCCATAGTTCAAACATCCTCTAAAAAGCAAATTGAGAATCAAGCATTTCCATGCTCAATTCTCAATTCTCAATCTAAGTTAATCTCAGACAGGGGCTTACTCGACGCCTGCTTGGACCACAGGGCTTGCGGCTCTTTCAGAGCAAAGTACTACGAGCAGGTTGCCGACCATGGCTGCTTTTTTGGCATCGTCCAGGTGCACGATGTCCTTTTCCTCCAGTTGATGAAGCGCCATTTCGACCATGCTCACTGCACCCTCGACGATCTTTTTACGGGCAGAAACGATGGCCGTGGCCTGCTGACGCTGCAACATGGCACCTGCAATCTCTGCCGCATAAGCAAGGTAGGAAATCCGGGCCTCAATGACCTCGATGCCAGCGATTTCCAAGCGATGGCGCAGGGTTTCTTCCAGCATTTGATGTACCACTTCGCCACCGTCGCGCAGCGAGATTTCTTCCTCTTCATCGTCAAACTTGTCATAAGCAAAGTGCGTGGCGAGCTGACGAATGGCAGATTCACCTTGAAAGCGCACAAACTGCTCATAATTGTCGACTTCAAAAGCCGCCTTGTAGGTGTCTTGGACGCGCCACACAAGCACCACACCGATCATGATCGGGTTGCCGAGCTTGTCATTGACCTTGACAGGTTGCTGATCCATGTTGCGGGCGCGCAGCGAGAATGACTTTCTTGTGAGGAAGGGATTCATCCACCAAAACCCGTTTTCTTTGAGGGTGCCACGGTACTTACCAAAGAATGTGACGACGACGGCATGGTTGGGAGGCACCACGCTGAATCCAAACAGCATCACAAAGAGCGGAATCCCGACAAATGCAATCAAAGGTAAATTTAACGCGAATGCGCCGACCACTGTGCCGAAGGCAGCCAAGAGAATGAACAAAAAGATGCCCATTCCTGAAATTGCGGTAAAACTCTTTTCATTTTTCATAGCAAATACTGAATAACATGATAGTAATACTACCGACTTTTACGCATCGACTATCAAGACGGTTGTGGGCTGGGCAGATATTCTTTGGGATCGGAATGAAAGCCGAGCGATCGATGGCTTTGGGGAATAATTTGGGGGTGGTGGTAGGGTTTTACGGAAAGTATTGGCTGCGAATTGCAACCGCAGAGGGCGCTGGGTTCGAAGAGGCAGCACCGATCCCTGCGTGCTTTATAGTTGTATTCGCGAACGGCATTTGTGCTGCAACCTCAAGCCCAATGCCTTTGAGCTAAAGATTTTGAATACTCGGCTGAAAGCGCCGGGTTTGCATTACCAGCCTGCCAAGTCCGAAGGACTTGAACTTGGATAGCCCCCGGTAAAACCGGGGGTTGAATGCGTTTTTTAAGTTTTCAACCCCGAAAGGGGCATAGCCGTTCGGTTAAGCATAATATTGTATGATTTTGAACGGTGTGATGTCGCCCTTCTTGGCCTCCTTTACGCACGCCTTGGTGAGCGAGAGCCATATTTCCGAGAGGAGCTCCTCCTTGCTCCGTTTGCCTTCCAGGA
>JANPHP010000172.1:0-2669 GCA_031424495.1 Bacteroidota bacterium
GCCTTCTTTTATCATTTCAAAACCCAATCACCTCAAACGATGATCGGCTTCTTTTTCCATGCTGCCAAGGCTTGCGCCATGGTGATGCCGAGTTCGGCAGGCGTCTCCACGACGTGGATGCCGCATGCGGCCATCACTTCCATTTTTTCCTTGGCTGTGCCCTTGCCACCGCTCACGATCGCGCCGGCGTGACCCATGCGGCGTCCGGGGGGAGCTGTCTGACCGGCGATGAAGCCCACGACCGGCTTGCGCAGGTTGTCTTTGATCCACTCGGCTGCGATTTCCTCATTGCTGCCGCCGATCTCGCCGATCATGATGATGCCTTCTGTATCGGGATCGTCCATGAACAGTTTGATGATGTCGATGTGGGGGCTGCCGATGATCGGGTCGCCACCGATGCCCACGCAGGTGCTCTGACCGAGTCCTTGTTTGGTCACTTGGTCCACCGCCTCATAAGTGAGGGTACCCGAACGGCTGATGATGCCGATCGTGCCGGGGTTGTGAATGAAGCCTGGCATGATACCGACCTTGCATTGGCCGGGCGTGATCACGCCGGGGCAGTTGGGGCCGATCATGCGCACGCCGCGATCGTCGATATACTTCTTGGCATAGATCATGTCGCGGGTGGGAATGCCCTCGGTGATCGTGATGATGAGCTCGATGCCCGCATCGGCCGCCTCCATGATCGCGTCGGCCGCAAATCTTGGAGGGACAAAGATGATCGAGACATTCGCCTGGGTAGCGATCACAGCATCTTCCATGGTGTTGAAGACCGGCTGACCGAGGTGAAACTCACCTCCCTTGCCCGGCGTAGTACCGCCAACGACATTGGAGCCGTAGGCGATCATTTGCTCGGCATGAAAGCTGCCCTCCTTGCCCGTGAACCCTTGCACAAGGATACGAGACTTACTATTGACAAGAATACTCATGTTTTCCGTATTGGATCAATCCTTACAAAGGGCTAAATTATCAATATTTTCACGCCGAGGAAAATAAATTTACCACCCAAGCAGCAGTCAATTGGAAATGAGAAGAAAGCAGTGGGGAATGATCATTTGGGAAGGAACGGGGAGCTGATGAAGGCTTGGGTGCGAAACCCAAAACCCGCCCTCCTTCACTGAAAGCAGGATTAGCCCAAAATAGGTAAAACAACCAATCGAGCCACACTACAAGGCTTTTCGCTCGGGGACAACTGCCTTGAAAACCCAAAATCACGAAGTCTACCTCCGTACAGCAAGCCACCCCAGCAAAACACTCCAAACTACCACAAGCTCGCCCCGAACTCGTACCCAAAACCCGTACCCTCAACCCGTACCCAAACAGTAAAATCCCCGCCCGGCACAAGCCAAGCGGGGATTTCTAAAACAATTCCTACTCAATCACAACTCAACGATTCAAGACCAACTTTTTGGTCATGACCTCGCCGCCAGCCGTGATCATTTTCGCGAAGTAAATGCCTTGGGCCACGCCGGTCGGCTTCCACTCCACTTCATAGTTGCGTCCAGCCTCGGCCATGCCGTCAAACAAGACCGCGACTTCCTCTCCAGTCAAGCTGTACACGCGTAGCTCCACAACGCCATCTTGAGGCGTACTGAAGCGCACAGTCGTCATGCTGCTGAAGGGGTTCGGGAAGGCATTGAGCTCGGCAATGCCAGTTTCCAGGGCTGCAGCTGCGCTGCTCGCATCGTTTCCACCGGTCTTGGCGGGCGTACAAGGATTGCCCGCGCCGCAAGCACCCAAGTAGTCGCTAGGATGTCCAGGCACGTGTTGAGCCACTGCATTTGCTGCGATGCACAAGGTCTGCGGATTGCCACTGTTGCCGGGAGGTGTGTGGCAGATCGTAACCTTCTCTAGATTTTGACCACAACGGATGTCCGTCACGTTCACCACCATGCAGTCGGTATAGGTACAGCCGTTCGCATCCGTAACTGTGTAGCAGTAGGTCGTCGTCACTGTCGGGCACACTTGCACAGATGCAGTGTTGCTCACCAAAGTACCGCTAGCAGAACCTTCGTTCCAGCGAACGGTGTAAGGGGCGACGCCACCCGTCTGCGTTCCGCTGATCGTGGTGCAGTTCACGTTGTTGTAGCCGAAGAGCACACACTGATCGATACCAGCATTTGCAACAACAGCCGTAGGCTGCGTCAGCGTAATGCTGCCACTGACCGTACAGCCATTCGCGTCAGTCACCAAGATCGCGTAGGTCCCAGCAGTAAGACCGCTGAAAGTCACCGAGCCCAATCCAGACTGCGTTTGGCTTGATGGGCCTGTGATCGTGACAGTACCATTCAAGCAGCTTGCGCCGCCAGCAAAGTTCACGCTGAACTGACCGTCGTTGCCACCAAAGCAGCGGATGTTGTATCCGCCAGCATAGGTAACTGCAGGTGTGCTCGTGATTGCCAATGCCGCTGGTTGTGTCAGGGTAAATGCGCTCACAGTCGAGCAACCATTGGCATCGGTCGCCGTCACCGAATAAGTGCCAGCCGAGAGGCCGCTCACGTCTTCGGTCGTTGCGCCGTTGCTCCAGAGATAGGTGTAGGCGAGGCAGCTAGCGCCACCGGCGACCGTCAGGTCGATCGAACCATTGCTCGCTCCGTTGCAAGTCACATTGTAGCCGCAGGCATAGGTTGCCGCCACGCCGCTGCTTGTGAGCAAGGCAGGCTGCGTCA
>JANPHP010000173.1:0-12489 GCA_031424495.1 Bacteroidota bacterium
GTCGTCGAGATTTTGGAACAACGCTACGGCCTAGAAACGGGAAGGAAGGCCTGAGCCTTCCTTCCATGATCAACGATCATGATTCAAATGTGGTTGGGAACGTGCCTCTAGCAGGCCGGTATCGTAGCGGCAGAAACAGAATTGGCCATTTTGCTCACAAAGACCATTTGATTTTCTGCCCTCAATTTTGCGGGTAGACTGTTGCAACCAACGTTGACGACTTGCAAATCGTTGGTTCCGGTATATTTCGAGTTGCCTACGTGGTTGTACTGCGGCTTGCGCGCAAAAACGAGGAGCTCATAGATGGCGTCCACAGACGCGACGCCGATGCGGTCCATTCCCACATCGCGAATGCGTCCAAGGAATATTTCGAGATTTGCATGGTCGATCCCAAGTTGCGCGATGCGCTCGACGATCACACTCGCCAATTCGCAGCGAAATGATTTGCCGATGTACAAAACCTCACCCTTCAAGACCAGCGCAAAAAAGTGCGCATAGCGACCTTGAGCGAGGTGGTGCAGCGAGGAGGGGGACCATTGGAGGTTGTAAGTAGACATCGGAAATTGTTTTTTCAAGATAACGATACAAATCACGGGGAGAAAGGGAGCAAGTCCATGGAAAATTCTCTTCAATGGTAACTGAGAATGTATGGGCTTGTTCGCTAGGGAAGTAGGTATTTCCAGAAAAATTGGGGAATGCGTCGTATTTCCAATGATCCCATGCCTTTTGTGCCAAGGAAAGAATTCAAGAAAGGTAAATTCAGCCGAATGCAAAATTTCCTGCAAGTTTCATCAGCAACTCAGATTGTTTGTATACAATTGATAGTCAACGCGGAAATCGAATAGGGAAGTGGGGGATGGAGGCAAAAAAAATCCCGCTAGTGATAGCGGGACTTCTGTTTCGGGGGTGGATGATGGGGTTCGAACCCACGACCCTTGGTACCACAAACCAATGCTCTAACCAGCTGAGCTACAACCACCGTTTAAATTCAGGTCACAAAGATAATGGAATCGCAATCAAAATCGCAACATTGGCCGATAAAAAAAAATGAAATTCTAGCCTCCCCGTTCATAAGTGTTGACAAATCAATCGACAATGGTCGTGCAGGCGGCGAAAAAATCACTAATTTTGAGGCAGAAAGCCCAAATTGGGCAGATGTGACGGCGTATATGCAACCCAAAATCACAATCACCGGGGACCTCGGCAGCGGCAAATCAGTCGTGAGCAAATTGCTCCAAGCACAGCTGGGCTTCGAAATCTACTCGACTGGCAAAGTGCAGCGCGAAATCGCGGCGCGTTACAACATGAGTACATTGGAGCTCAACCAATATGCTGAAAACCATCCTGAAATCGACAAGGAGATCGATTCTGCCTTTGCCCAGCTCAACGATCGCCCCGAGGGCCTCATCGTAGATTCAAGGCTTGCGTGGTTTTTTATGCCCAACTCTTTCAGGCTCTACCTGCGTGTGCCTGTCGAGATCGCCGCAGAGCGCATCATGGGCGACCCGACACGCAAGGGCGAGCAATATGCGAGCCTAGCACAGGCAGTCGCAGACATCAGCGCCCGCAAACAAAGCGAAAACCGCCGCTTTCTCGATAAATACAACGCCGACTGCGCCGACATGGGCAATTTTGACTGCGTGACCGACACCAATGGACGCAGTCCTGAGGCAGTAGCAGCTGAGATTTTGGCTGCATTTACCTTGTGGAAAGAGAAGCGTAGCGCCATCGCCTGATCGGTGATTACGCTATGATGCTGCAAATCCCTTGCATTCCTCATTCTCGTTTGCGAAATTTCCCTAGGCATGGCCAATACCTATTATGAAATATTGGGCTTGAGGGCATCGGCGAGCGCAGAGGAAATCAAGCGTGCATACCGCAAGAAGGCTATGGAGTCTCACCCCGACGTGAATCCGACGCCGGGTGCGGGGGAGATTTTTTTGCAGGTCAATGAGGCTTATGCCATCCTAAGCGATACACAAAAACGCAATGTCTACAATCAAAAGCTGCGGGATCAAGCGGCACGCGCTGCGGGCAATGCCTACGCGCAGCACGCTCCAGGCGGGCAAGCCGCTGGTGACGTAGATTTTCAGCAATACGTGCGGCAAGCACGTGCGCAGGCGGCCACCAATGCCCGCATGAATTACCAGGATTTCAAGCGCACGCGCTTTGGCAAGGCCGAGGCCTCCGTATTCCTCTACCTGCAATTCCTCGTTTTGGGTGTGTTTTTTCTGTTGGGCACGCTGTTTTTGTTGGCCCCATTTGCTGCGGTGTTTTTGATCGATTGGAAGTCGATCTTTGCAGCCGCGGTGACCGTTCCGATCGCCTTCAAAATCTATGAGGAGGGCTGGAAAGGCCTGAAGGAACTCAAAAATTCATTGTAAATCAATATGATAGACCGTAAATATAGAGGCTTGCTGCAAGGCCTACTGCTGCTGCTCATTGTTGTCTTTGCGATCTATCGATTTGTTTTGCCGGGGAGCAACGATGGTGATGATGGGGTGGATTGCAACTGGAACGAGCGCGTGTCTACCGATGCGCTGGTCTATGTCGCGCACGCAAAGTGCCGCATGGCTTGCAGGGACATCGACGAGCGACTCGTTGAGAAAGTGTACCTGCATGGCGAGCTCAATTGCCAAAAGAGCTCTGTCAAGGATGGGAAGCGTCGCTACGCGTTGGAAAAACGCGACGACCGCGGCGACATGATCCGCATCATCGTCGAGGACGACGATGGTCGCCATGTGATCATCACAGCCATCAGGCTGGACAAGGAGGATCGTTGCAGCTGCTCATAAGTAGCCATGGCTCTGTGAATTGCGGTTGCAGACCGCAGTTTTTTTCTTACCTTAACTCATTCTTACCCAAAATAGAACTTCCGCTATGAAAAATGGATTACTGATGTTGTTGGCTGGATTCATGCTGTTGGACATTGCAGGCGGAGGCCGCACGGGTGGCGGTTGCAATCGGCCGAGCGGCGGCAAGGTCACTGGTACCGTACATTTCAGCGGATTGAATTGCCAGCCCGGTCAGCCCGATTTTAATGTGCCACCATGCTCTGGCGTATATTCCAATTACAGGATAGAAGTCTATAAATCAGATGGGAAGACGCTGGCGCTCACTGCGATGACAAGTACACTGGGCGGCTATAGCATCGACCTTCCAGATGGCGAATATGTGATCTACACGCAAAATGGACCGATGGAGGACAATCGCAAGGAGCAGACATTTCACATCCAGCGTGGCAATACCGTGAACCTGGATTTAAAGGTGAGCACGGGCATACAGTAGCGAAAGTATTGCCTAGCACGGCTAGGTTTTCCTCTTAAAGACAAGTGTCGGCTGAACTGGTTCAGCCGACACTTGTCTTTAGGGGGTTAATACGAGTGAAATGCGAACAGATCAAGCATTTCAAGACGGGGTAGATGAGGGGATCATCCAAGATTTGGTGCAGGGCACCAGCGGCAATTATGCGGCGAGCTTGCGGCCCATCATCACGCCTGCCAGGCGAAAAATTCCTTTGAATACATAAACGACCGCCAACACGATCACAACAAAGGACATCACTACTACTTTTGCATTCATCTTACAAACTACTTACAGGTGGTTTTTGATTATGGTGCGAATTACACCTTTTTTACTTTAAATGGCAATAGTAAAATGTAATTGTGACTAATAAATTTATAAATAACTGATAGTCAGTCTTAAATATTTGTATAATTAGGCCCAAATGTCCTAGAATTGCTTCGTTTTATGGAAAAAAATCGTCGCTTGCTGCTAGACATTGGAAGCCCAAAAGACCATTCTTTCAACGAATTGATTCCTAAATCGATTTACCTATGTCTTAGCTTTAGTTCACCCCCCTGTCTATAAAAATAGTCGAGTTGTGTACGAGTTGTTAAATTCACTTAACAACTCGGTGTTTGAGCAAATTTTGCCATTCCCATTTTCATCGGTAACCAATTGGCCAAAACGCATTCTGCAAACAAATCCATCCACAATTGCATGAAGACTCATTACCCATCGCCGCCTAGCCTCTACTTCCTGATCACCCTCTTAAGCCTCTCGCTATTTTCTTGCAATGGCCACAAAAATGAGCTCATGGAGCGTATGCTGCAGCAAATTGAGGATGACAATCAGAACAAATACGATCAGTTTATGGATTTGGTCGGTACCACCAACTACAAAATAGATGGCGAAATGCGGAATGGAAATCGCAAATTTGCCGATTTGATCGACGATGTTGTGGAGATCAAGGAGGCTACGCAGCGGTTTCAAAAGGAATTGCAACGGGTTGAAGAGAATGATTCGGACCTCGCAGCGATGCCGGACTCTGTCGTCGCCATCACCCGAAAGTGGTCCGCTACCTACAAGAAATTTTGCCGCGCCTTTGGCAAGGATCGATATCCTTACTTTCCTTTTGTTGCTGATACCTCTGCGGGATGGAATGAAGCTGAAATAAAAGTGCGATTTGCTGAAGCCGATGCATCTGAGCGGCCCATCGAGACCGCCCTGCTCAAAGCAAGGATGCTGACGCAGGCGCTTACGATGGCAAGGCATCTTTCGGCACAAATTGGTAGCGCATTTCAGTTCCGCATCGATTCGTTGGTGTTGCAGGCACTTCCACAAGAATTGACAGTCGAGGCAGGCGAGGAGGCCCCGATTGCCTTGTCAGTTTTGTTTTCTAGTGCCATCATACCAACTGAATATACTGGCAGTGGCCGCATCGAGATGGATCCCGGTGGATCGTGGGCGGTAATGTATGTCAAGACTTCGGAAGCGATGATCCCCGCCGGGCAAAATGAAGCTTACGTAACATACCAGGTTGAAGCAAAAATTCCGAGGGCCGATGGAGGAATCCAGAACCAACAAATCATCGGCAAAGTCAAAATCCGGCGACCATGTGGGAGCGAGGCTGTGAAATAGGCCAAGAGACCCCTTCCTGATGCAAATCATTCAATCATCCATCCCAAAATCCTGCTTCTGAGCTGTGCCGATCTTGAATCCTAAAATCCATCTCCCTAAATTGGCAACTCTAATCTACTGAAACGCATTATGAGTGTCGCACAACTAGGAATCGGCTCACGCATCACCCACAGCAAGTTTGGCAAGGGTGTGATCATCGGCATCAATGCCATGACCTATACGATCATGTTTATCGAGGAGGGCGAGCATGACCTCGCCAAAAACGACCAAGAGATGAAAATCATCGAGAAGGTCGATCCCGATGAGGATGGCGTGAGCCTTTGGGACGTGGAGCAGATGATGATGCGCATTTTGCGCAAGTGGAGCGACGTGACCGAGATCGTGCCGATCGGCGACCGGTGGCGTGGCGGCAGCATGGTGCTGCAACCCAAAGACAAGAGCATGGCGCTCAAAGAAGTGCCCATCGAGCAATTTTTTCACAAGATCGTCATGCTACGCGACCGCTTGCGCGTCATGGAGCAAAAAATCAATGCCGCCAAGGGCCTCGACGATGGAGAAAAGGTGGATTTGCAACAATACATCACCCGCATCTACGGTACGCTCACAACTTTTAATGTGCTTTTCAAACACAAGGAGGACAATTTTGTAGGTGATTCCTCCAAATGACATATTACCTAGCGCTCCAAGCTGTCCGCTTTGCGCCCATGCAATGGTTTGGCGTGCTGTCTCGCCCTGCATGGAGTGTGGCGGCGATCCCCGTGAACTCAAAATGCTCCAAGACGGGGCCCACAGTTACAACGAGGTTTTGGTTTTTGGGCGCTTCAGCTTGGTGCTCTGTGATTTTTGCCAAATCGACTTTGGCACTTACCCAGCCTATTTCTTTGGCTTGCCGAGAAATAAACACCTAGGATTCAATGATTTGGCCTATCAACGCATGGTCGAGCCGGTATTGGGCCAAGACTGGGTATGTACCGGTTGTGGGTACCGAATGGAGTTTGTGCAAGCCGTGCTCGGCATGCGTATAGCGCTCAAAGCTGTAGAGTAGCTATGGCGTAGCAAACGGCTACACTGCCAACCCTAGCCACAGGAACCTAGGGTTGGCAAACGGATTTTCACCGACGACATCCCTCAAAACCGATAACTGAACCCATTTTGAAAAGAATAAAACATCTTCGTCAAGCCATCGGGTGGCCTTGAGTCAAAATTGAGCATGAAGCTGGTCTTGAAGGCCATGTGTTTGGTGATGGCTGCGCGAATCGAAGATTCTGAACTTACCCTGAAGTCGCGTGGGCGGTTGAACAAAGGCTGATAGTAGGAGATACTTTCAAAGGTCACTTTTTTGTTGAGGCCCAAGCCTATCGAGAGGTAGCTGCTCGAGCGAATCGCCCTGTTGTATTGTGCGCCGCCGCTGACCTTTTCAAATTCAAACATGGCCAAAGTTCCGATGAAAACGCGGTTGGAATCATTCCCTAGGATCTGAAAACGCGGCCCAGCGCCTGCCAGCAGGCGCAAATCCAATCTCCAGACTTGGTTGTATTGTGCTTGCACAAATGCCTCAGGGATCAAAAACTTCTTTACCTGGTAGTTGTAACGCACATGCTGGAATCCACTGTTTTGGATCGAGTTGCTGTCGACTTTCAAAAGATTCAAGTCATTGAGCAGGAGCAGTGTATGCTTGTTTTTGTGGTATTGGGCATTGATGCGTGAGCCCGTTTGTAGGATTAAACGTGTGTTTTTGGTCAATCCGAAGCCCAGATCGGCATTGCCCACCCAGCCGTCTTCTTTTTGAAATGCCCGCTTTTGCTCGGCATTGATCACCTGCCCCGGCAACAGGGTCGCAAGCCCGACGATCCAAATGGTCAAGGCAGTGGCAAGAAAGGTTGATTTATGCACCATACCGTTGCTAAAAAGAAATTGGTTAATCTTTTGAGGACTAACCAATTTCGTGCTTTGAGTTACAAAATTACTTCATGCTCTGAAGCATCATGCGGGCTTCCTTTTGCACACCGGGATCGTCGAGCGTCACGGGTGGCAGCTTGATAAGCGCATTCAAGATTTCCTTGGATTTGGCAATGTTCTTGACTTGATAGTAAGACGTGGCCAAGTCATACATGTACAAGATGTAGTTGGGCTTGTAGGAAAGTGCGTTGTTGAAGCAGCGGATTGCGTTTTCATTGGATGCGCCCTCGGGCACGCCACCAAACAGCAAGTTGGCGGCTGCTTTTTCTGCAAAGGAAAGGTTGGCGACCTTGGTGTTCCAGCGGCCGAGAATGTCCCAAGCGCCTGCATGCTCCGGATTGTAACGGATTGCAGCCTCAGCATATTTTTTGATGTCTTTGGATGCTGCGACACGGCCCTTGGCGTCAGAGATCAGCGCCATGCGACCCATCGCTACTGCCATCACAAACTGACCTTCAGCATCTGTCGGATTCGCCACCATGGCCTTCTCAGCAAAGGTTTTTGCCTTATTGAAAAATTCCGTTTTGCGGGTTTGATCCTCAGCGGCAAAACGATTGCCGACCCTAGAGTACATGAGGCTGATGCTGTGCAGCGCCTCGTAGTGCCCTGGATCGAGCTTGAGCACACCTTCATATTTGGTAATCGCCAAAGCCTCGTTGTTGGCGTCCCGAAGACGATCGGCAGCTGAGATGAGTTCCTTGATTTGAGCTTCTTTGGTCTGCGCCGTGAGGCCGAGCACCAAGCTCATCAGAAAGACAAACGTTAAAATCTTCTTCATTGGTCCAAAATTTGATTTGCGAAATTAACTAAAATGAAATCCAAGGCATCGTTCGGCCGCATGAAAATATGCACATTCAGACGTTTTTTTGCGCCTTGAGGTGTATAGTATTGGATTCATATGCCGATTGTGCTTCCATTCGAATAGCTGCTTGCATTTTCCATGCCACCTTGTTCAGTCTTTTGCCGGTTTTGGATATTGGCCTGTGAAAGTGGATGTTTGCGCTGCTTTTACGAATGTTTGCAATGGCTACCCCGACGCTTGACATCATCTTGCCTTGCTACAATCCGCCCCCCAACTGGGCAGAGGCGCTGACTGCTGCCTTCAAGGAAATCCAAGTCGCGCTCGGGGAGAGCACCAAGATTTCGCTCATTTTGGTGAATGATGGATCGCGGCATGGACTTGATATGCAGCAGATTGGAGGGATTCAGGCTCAGATTCCGACATTCCGCTATCTTGCCTACGAAACCAACCAAGGCAAGGGACATGCGCTGCGCACCGGCGTGCTTGCTGCGACTGGCAGCTATCAAATCTATACCGACATTGATTTTCCCTATACGACGGCGAGCCTTGTCGCCGTCTACCAAGCCCTCACAACGGGCGCAGACATCGCAGCAGGCGTGCGTGATGCCGGCTACTACCAGCACGTGCCGCCGCTCAGGCGCTTCATTTCCAAGTTTTTGCGATGGATGTTGCGCACCTTTTTGCGTATCAAAATCAGCGACACCCAATGTGGACTCAAAGGCTTTGGCCCTGCCGGAAGGGCAATATTCCTGAGGACAGGCATCAACCGTTTTTTGTTTGACCTGGAATTTATCTTTTTGGCGTCAGGAGACGACACGACGCTGTTGGTGCCAGTAGATGTGCAACTGCGACCAGGCATTGAGTTTTCAAAAGCAAGAATGGGCATATTGATCGGGGAGTCCGTCAATTTTGCCTCGATTTTTTGGAAAGGACTGCGCAACAGGATCTTCCGCAGGCGCTAGCAACGAAGCAGCATCACCGACAAGGCAACCTAGAAAGTGGTCCTGAAGATATTTGCGTCGTCCTTGAACGATTTGAATTCTAGGCAATTCCCGCTCGGATCATGAAAAAACATTGTGGCCTGCTCGCCAGGCTCGCCCTGAAACCGCAAGTAGGGCGCGATGAGAAACTGCGTATCGGCAGCTTTCAGCCTTTCAGCTAGCGCATGCCAATCATTCCATTCCAAAATCACGCCCCAGTGCGAGACCGGTACGCTTTTGCCGTCGACAGGACTGCTGCGGCGATCGTGGATGTTTTCGGGCACGAGGTGGGCGCTGATTTGATGACCGTAAAAGTCAAAATCGATCCAACTATCGGCGCTGCGTCCGACTTTGCAGCCCAATCTTTCGGCATAAAATTGACGGGTAGCTTCCAGATCTTTCACTGGAAAAGCGAGGTGAAAAGGGCGTATGGCCATAATTCAATAGTTTTACCACCTCGAATTTGAGAAAATTCCTCCACATTCAAAACTGGACTTTTTCAGTCCAATTGCTGGCAAAGGAGCAGTGCTCACTGCGAAGTAAACTCGCGCTTCACGGTAAGCCAACCTGGATATTCGAGCGCGTGCTTGCCGACCATGATCGTGGGTTTCAGCTTGATGGCGACGCGCGAAGGGCGGTTGCTTTGATCTGTGAGGCCCATGCCATAGTCGAGCAATTCGCTTTTGCCCATGGATCCCAGCACTTTGCGCAGGTTCACGTTCACGCTGATCGGTAGGTTGGCGATGCCACCATTGGGCTGCACCTCCACACGTTCACTTACAAATCCCGTAAGGATTTCGCGCTCGTCGATCATGGCAATCCATTCGAGGCGATTCATGGCGGCGAGTGACTTGTTGGGATTTTTGACTTCAAGGTTGATCGTCATGCCTAGCGGCAAGCTGCCTCCAGCAAGCGCAGAGCCGACTTTGGCGGCATCACGCACACCGAGATCAGAAAATCTGCGCACTGTTTGGATATTCACCCCCGCAAGATTGATCCCCGTAACGGTACCAATGCGAAACTGACACTTGGTGAGGTTTTTGAGCTCGCGCATTGATTTGCAGGCGCCGATGCCCATGACCAACACTGTGAGCAATGCGATGTGACGAATCTTCATAACCAGATGGATATTCAACGTTCAAACCGCAAAATTAGCCGATAGCAATGCTGACCTTCGGCTTATTTCTCCACAAAACATGCTATTTCTGCACCTCCATGATCCAGTTTTCAAACACCTGCCCGATGTAGAGACGGTCTTTGTACAGGAGTCCAGTTGCGGCGGCCGAGATGATTTTTCCCGATTTGTCGGCATAGAGGGGAATGGGTTTTGTGGACCCTGGCACGATGCGATAGACCGTGGTCGGGCTGTATTTCTTGGGATCCTTTGCGTGGCCCAAAAATTTGACCAAGCGCAGGTGGCAAGCGACGATGAGGTCCTCGCTATCCCAGCGCAGGTTGTCGGGGCCATGCACCTTAGCGATGCGCGTTTTCTCTGTGAGCATGCCGTCGGGAGCGATTTTGAAGCGGTAGACGGCATTTTCGGTAGTGGCGGCGGCGTAGACATAGCCGTTACGGGAGGTGATGCCGTTGCCGTAGGCGAGGCCGTCATAAGCGACTTTGTGGGTGGCATCTTGCTCAAAACGGATGATTTGCGCTTTGCGCTGTTTCAGAAAGGATTCCTTGAAGCTGCCGCGCACGAGGTGGTCATTCGTCACATAGAGGCTGCCGTCGGGCAGTGCAGTGACGCCATTGGGCGACGTGAGCATGCCGGCATGATAGTTTTGTATCCAATACAATTGGTGTTCAAAGACTTGAAAGCAGGCGATCCAGTGGTGCTTGTTTTTGTCGTCGTGGCAGACTGCATACAACTGCAAGCGGTCGCCGACTTGCAGCAGGTCCAGGCCATGGGGCAAAAATGCAAGCCCGACCGGATATTCACGAATTTCCATGGTGTCGATTTTGCCCGACTGCAGGTCGTAGGTCACAATTCCGCTGAAATAGGCCGTATCTGCGCCATGCCGCCGATCGGTACAGGAAACAAGCAAGCGCGGGCTCGGCCCGTAGTCATCGAGTACCATATCTTCAGTACCATCGCCGACTGTGATGTGTTTGCCGCCTGAATAAGGTGTGTTTTTGGGAATACCTGCGCATCCGACCAAGCTGGCAAGGGCCAACAAGATCGCAAGGCTCATTTTGTGCTGAATTGCCATGGCGAAACGCGAAAAGGAGGATGAACTGTGGGGCATTTTTCTCTTCGATTCATTGATAAGGACTGCAATTTAGGCGGTTTTCAGGCGAATGCAGGAAAGCAATGATTCATTTTTTGCAAATGATGAACCATTGGTCTTGCAATTGGTTTTTAGGAGATGCTGAAAATGATGATGCTCATGTTGATCGCCCTTGCGGGTACACGGCTGCCCAAGCAAGAAAATCCAGCGCCGAAAGTCTCGCTCAGCGTGACCGTGACCAATATCCCCAAGGTTGCCGGAGTGGTGCGCTTTGCGCTGTTTGCACGCGCTGAGGGCTTCAGAGAGGAAGATGCTGCCGTGGACAAAGGTTTGGTGACCGTCACCAACATGAGCGCGACCCATGTATTCCAGCAGGTGCCGCCTGGCCGCTACGCGGTCGCAGTCTACCACGACGCCAACAACAACGGCAAGCTCGACACCAATTTTTTCGGCATCCCAACCGAGTCCTATGGATTTTCCAACAATGTCATGGGCACATTTGGACCGCCGAGCTTTCAAGATGCGAGCTTTTTGGTCGAATCCAGCAACAAGGCGATTTCGATCAAGCTGCGCTAAGCTTGGCTTGTTAGCCTCAAAGGCTTAACTTTGAGGGATTCACAACATACTTGCGTATGCGCTTCCCGAAAACACTCCTAGAAATTGGTTCCATCCTGTTGTTTTGCTGCTTTTTTGTGGTCGCTTGCAAAAATCCGCCAGCCTGCCAGCCAACCTATACACTGAAGGGAGGCGTCTATGAAGCAGGAACGAATACCCCCATCCAAGATGCAATTGTGGAATTGCCCGATTTGCGGGTGGATGCTCACACCGACAAGCAAGGGCAGTACAGTATTTTGCTGCCAGAGATCCCTAGGCGAGTGATTTGTTGGGGATTGGCTTGGGATACTAAGACATTTCAAGATTCTTCAAATTTATGGGATGCATCAGAATCCGTTTTCAAGCTAGATTTTTCGCTAGAGGCCACACAATTTGGCCCGGACGACATTCCATCAGAGTAATTTTCGGTCGGGTAAGTCAAACATTCCCAAAGCCATTTCAATTACAATCACCGCAACTTGCCTAGCATTGCAAACCCTTGTAAATTGCTAACAACATGAAAAACATCCTTTCATTTCTATTTGAATTCACGCTTGTGCAGCTTTGCTGGGCACAGACACCGCAGTATGTGATCAGTGGTACCGTCACCGAGGAGATTACTGGCGAGCCGATTGAGGGAGCAATCGTCATTGCAGAATTAGAACAAGGTTACGGTGCGCTCACGGATGAGAATGGAAGGTATAGTTTGACGCTCCCAGCCATTCCCAAAAAGGTCTATATGAGTTTTGGGAGCTTTAGCGATACCTTGCAGAATATCAAAAAAGCTTGGAAGCCTGACGAGTCTACCTTCCAATGGGATATAAAATTCAAGGAAGACCCAATCCGATTTGGCATCGTCGAGCCCCCGATCTACATCATCGACTACATCCCCCCCATGGACCGCGTAACCGCTAGGCAAACGCAGCGCGGGGACTTGTCGTCGATCGAGCAGGGGCTCAATCTGGTGCCCGGCGTCAAGTTTGAGTCGCGGGGCCCGGGAGGA
>JANPHP010000174.1:0-2633 GCA_031424495.1 Bacteroidota bacterium
CTGGCGGTTGATCGTGGTGAGATTTGGATTGATGGCAAGGACGTTACGCGATTTCAGGAGAAGGATTGGAACAAATTACTGCTCTCTTTTGGTGTCGTTTTCCAGTCCGCCGCGCTTTTTGATTCCCTCAGTGTCTTTGAAAATGTAGGCATTCGCCTCATCGAGGAGCGCGCCGTGAAACTTACTGAGATCAAGGAGCGCGTTGCCGAATCACTTTCAATGGTAGGCCTTGACCCTCATGAAGTCATGCATAAGTATCCTGCGGAACTGTCTGGCGGCATGCAAAAAAGGGTAGGCGTGGCTCGCGCCATCGTCAATCGACCCAAATACATCTTTTATGATGAGCCGACAACTGGCTTGGATCCTGTCAATTCTGGCCGCATCGACGATCTCATGCAAGCACTTGCGCATGAACATGGGCGCACGAGCATCATCATCACCCACGACATGTACACCGTGAAGACGATAGCGACTAAGGTGGCTTTCATTCATGATCGCAAGTTGCATTTCCAAGGCACACCTGCCGAATTGGCTGCGAGCGATGATCCTGAAATCAAGCGTTTTCTCTCGCGTAGCGCGTGAAAATCGTCAATGATGCTATCTTTTTGGGCGAGAAGGATTTGATTCGGCGGAAAAAGAGCGGGAATTACAAATATTAACAGCAATTGGTGTCTATTTTGCACAATTGCTGCTTACCTTTGCAAACTCGATTTACAGAATTCACAAAGTGGCAAAACTCAAAACGATCTACGTCTGCTCCAGCTGCGGCTTTGAGCACCCCAAAATGCAGGGCAAATGCAACAATTGCGGGGAATGGAACACGCTGCTCGAAGACGTGATCGACGCCAGTGCGCAAGCAAAGGCTGTCGAGGCCTTTGCGTCCAGCCATACCGGTGGGCAGCCCAGGCATCTGCATGAGATCGACGACATCCGTGAGCGACGCATCGTGACGCCCGACAAGGAGATGAACCGCGTCTTGGGCAGCGGCATCGTTGAGGGCTCTGTTGTCCTACTCGGCGGCGAACCTGGCATTGGAAAGTCGACGCTATTACTGCAACTAGCGCTGCAATTAAAAGGTCAGAAAGTGCTGTATGTCAGTGGTGAAGAATCTGAAAAGCAAATAAAAATGCGTGCTTCACGAATTCCGCATGAAAACCCAAATCTGCTGCTTGCCGCCGAGACCCACCTCGAGCGCATCCTGCAATTTCACAAGGATTACAAGCCTGATATCCTGATCATTGACTCGATCCAGACGATTTATTCGGCGACGATGGAGAATGCACCCGGATCAGTCTCCCAGGTGCGCGAATGTGCGCATCGGCTCATGCGCCTCGCCAAGGAATCCATGACACCTGTATTCCTCGTCGGGCACATCACCAAAGACGGCGCCTTGGCAGGTCCCAAGGTTTTGGAGCACATGGTCGATGTCGTCCTGAGCTTTGAGGGCGAGCGTCACAACAGCTACCGCATCGTGCGCACCAACAAGAATCGATTTGGTTCGACTTTGGAGCTCGGGATATATGAAATGAACGAAGCCGGATTGCGCGAAGTGACCAATCCGAGCGAGATATTCTTGAGTTCGGGCGATCCGAGCTTGAGTGGAGTGGCGATTGCAGCGACTTTGGAGGGTTTGCGGCCATTGTTGATCGAGACGCAGGCATTGGTGACGCCATTGGCTTACGGCACGCCGCAGCGGAGTGCGACCGGTTTTGACTTGCGGCGCTTGAGCATGTTGTTGGCGGTGTTGGAAAAGCGTTGTGCCTTCAAAATGGGCCAAAAAGACGTATTTATCAACATTGCTGGGGGATTGAAGGTCGACGATCCAGCATTGGATTTGAGTTTGGTCTGTGCGGTGGTGTCGTCTATGTTGGACATGGCGCTAGACCGTAAAATGGTCTTTGCAGCAGAGATCGGCCTCACGGGTGAGATCAGGGCTGTTTCGCGCATCGAGCAGCGGATCGCCGAGGCCGAAAAGCTCGGTTTTCAGCAGATCCTGATCGCAGAGAGCCAGCTCAAAGGCTTGGAAGGCAAATACAAGGGATTGAAAATCAAAGGATTTTCTAGACTTGAGGATGTATTTCGGGCGGTATTTGGCGGAGAAGGATAAAGAGGAAGGATGTCGGAATTCAGTGTCGGATCCAAGTAAATGTAGGCACCAATTTAAAAGGTGTCGAATTCGACACCTTTAGATTCCAGAGCCGATCACGTCTCTGTAAGCACAATTCATTAGTAAATATGTAAATATTTCATGCAAAATAGTTGCGTATTTAGTATTGTGATCTTATCTTTGCTTACTATATGATCTATTGACGGGGAATGGCAAGGGGGCTACGATGTGCGTAGGCTCGGGTTGCAAAGGCCAATGGCGTGTGCTTGATGGGAGCAGGGTAGGGAGTGCCAACGGCAGCTTGTTAAAAGGTAATCCAAAGTAGGATTTAGGAACGGGAAACAAAGCGGGTAGTGCATGCCATCAAACTTAGGTTTTGGGGAGGATGCATGCGCGTCATTGCAGGGCATTGGCTTGCATGCATCAATTGATGGTGCGCTCGTGAATTTTGGGAACTGGTTTATTCAACAAATTGATTTACAACAAATTATATGTCCAAAAAGAATCATACGATCATCGTTCAAGG
>JANPHP010000175.1:0-17838 GCA_031424495.1 Bacteroidota bacterium
CAACAAGAAAAGCGCCCCTGTTGGGAAGAATCGGCGATTTAACCCGCTTGGCGAAACATAACAAAAAAAACCTGGCCCCGCGCCGAGCGGACTCAGCAAGCGCTGAAAACAAGGTGATCCAAGGCGAGGAATCCGCATCCACAAATTACTTTATTACACCGTCCATTTTATTGTTGCAATTCCAATCCCTGCTCCTGAATTGCGGTAGAGGTAGCCCCTGCCGTGATCCCTCCCTGGGCAACTACTTTTCCATCCATGGCCGTTAGCTTCCAACTCCCATCGGTAGCGGCAGGGTGGTAGATGCTGAATCTGCCCGATGATGGCTGCGGCACCACGCGATAATCATGATCGATGGATGATGGTTCCACCGCCATTATGGTATTGCCACAATCTACGGTTCGGATGAAGCTGTGGGGCACTACATCCCAGGTGCTATTGGTGATGGTGGTTGGCATGAAAGCGACCTGCAATTTTCAGGTATCAATCGCCGACAATGCGCCTCCGAGCGTGGTCTGTCCGGCTACGCAAACGCTTAACTTGGTCGCCTTTTGCCATGTGGTGCTGCCCGACTACAGGCCTTTGGCCAGCGCGGCAGACAATTGCACGGCATCGCCGAGCATGCTACAATCGCCCAGCGCAGGCGCGGTTCTGAGCGCCGCAGGCGCAAGGATTCCGCGGGTTCCCCTGATTTGCTTCACGCTCATCTTTTTTGTATCTTGGTGGCAAGCTCTTTAGCATGCTCAAATCCTTTTAAAACCACCATTGATGAAACGAATTCTATTCCTACTCGCCTGCTTCATCTCTCTTGGCTTTTTGCAGGGCTCGCTTATGGCTTGCAACCTCTCATCGTTTACGCTGGTGTCTCAGAGCTACAATAGCTTTACGCAGCAATATACGATTCAGGCCCAGCTCAATGTGGGTTCGGGTCGCACTGGATCGGCAACAGGCGCTGATGGAGCCACACGGAGCATCGTTTTTGCTTTTTGGAAAGCCTGTGGACCGTTGACGATCATTTCGTACGCGCCGAATACCATCACAGGCCCTATGGGTTGCGTAATGCCCAGCGCAACAGGGACAACTCCGGTTCTGGGTTCGAATGGCTATGTCGGTTATGCGATGCCGCCTGGATGTGGATCAAGTCTTTTTACCTGCACGACCACGACGATCTTATGTGGCCCTGTGGCAACCAATACCTACCTGTTCACTTTTTACACCAACGTCTTGCCAGATTCAATCAAGGCCCTTGGTGTGGAAGGGGATGGAAACTTCTTAGGAGGTTGCTATCCCAATCCAGACATGAATATTACTTTCCCATTCAGTTGGGCGGTCAATTGTCCACCAACTCAAACACTGGTCGCAGGTCCCAGCTGTACTGCCACGCTGCCCGATTATTCTACGCTGGCGACGGCGCCTCCACTTCCCTGTCCAGTGACCATGAGTAGCGTGACACAATCACCAATCTTGGGTACACTGCTGAGCGGGGCAGGCCCCGTGACTGTCGCGCTCACAGGCAACGGCGGCACCTACGGAAATTCGACCTGCAACTTTGTGGTCAATGTTGTGGATCAGACGCCGCCCACGGTCGTCTGCCCAGCCAATGCCACTGTGCCGCTCGACGCCGCTTGCGAAGCGACCTTGGCCGACTACACAACCATCGGCGTGGCGACCGACAATTGCACCGCCTCACCTGCGATCACGCAATCGCCGAGCTCTGGCTTGCTGCTCACAGGCGTCGGCACGACGACCGTGACGCTTACCGCTACCGACGGCGCCGCCAATACCGGCACCTGCACCTTCACGGTGACGACAGCCGATCAGACGCCGCCGACCATCAGTTGCCCAGCGAATGCAATGGTCACACTCGACGCCGCTTGCCAGGCGCTGCTCGCCGACTATACTTTGGCGGCGAGTGCAGCCGACAATTGCACGGCTTCGCCCGCAATCACACAATCGCCGAGCGCGGGCAGCTTGCTGAGCGGTGTCGGCACGACCACCGTCACGCTCACGGCGACCGACGGCGGGGGCAACACCGCTGCCTGCACGCTCATCGTGACGCAGACCGATCAAACGCCACCCGTGGCGAACTGCCCGGCTTCATTTACCTTTGCGCCCGTCGGCTTGGATTGCAATCCGCCGGTCACTTGGGCGGCGGTGACGGCGACCGACAATTGCGGCGCGACCTTGGCAGGCAGCCATGCCTCGGGTGATGCATTCCCCGTCGGAGCCACCACAGTCACCTACACGGCGACCGACGGCAGCGGCAATACCAGCAGTTGCAGCTTCACCATCACGGTGACGCCGCCAAATATCATGGGCACGACGACGGCATCGGCGAGCAATCCTTGCGAAGGCGATACCGTCACGCTCACGGCCTTGGCCGCAACGAGTTATCTCTGGTCCACGGGCGGCACGGGCCAGACCTTGCAGGTCGATACCACGGGCTGGTATTGGGTGGATGTGACGAATTCGCTGGGCTGTACAGCACGCGACTCGATCCTGATGACCTTCGCGCCATTGCCCCAACCTGCGATCAACCAAGTCGGACCCAATGTGTGTACAGGCAGCTTTGCCACTTACCAGTGGTTTTACAATGCCAGTGCTATCCCTGGTGGAACGAGTGCTTGCACGCCCTACCTGGGAGCCGGAAATTACAGCGTGCAAGTGACCGACGTCTCGGGCTGCAGCGCGTCGGGCGGGCCTGTGAGCATGTTTGCGGCGGGATTGAACGATCCGCTCTCCAACACATTTGCCATTTACCCCATTCCCGCTCAAGACCTGCTGTATCTGCAACTCACACGCCCTGTGCATACGGCAGGACAAATCCTCTTGTATGACATCAGCGGCAAGGTGGTGCGCAACATTTCCTTCAGTCGGCTGGACCTGCTCACCGAACTTTCACTCGAAGGTCTGGCAGATGGCAGCTATTTTTTGCAGGTACAAGCCCGTGGGTTTAGCGGAATGAAAAAGGTGGTGAAGCTGCGCTAATCTCACAAGTCCTCCTTGAGCATGACCACTTGCGGGTCTTCGGGCAGGTACACGATGCGCACGCGCTGCCCGGGTGTGTATTTGTCAAAAGTTGCTACATCGACTGTGATGGTCACGTTGGTCATCGTGCCGATGCCGCCGCTACTAGAATCCCATTTTTCCAAGCGCTCCATGAAGCTGATGGTGGTGTCTTTCCAGACATCGTCGACATGGGCTGCTTTTCTGATTTGTGCGGTGTCGCGGGCCATGAACATGAGGTCAAATGTTTGCGTACCTGAATGCGTGCGGCTGCTGCACGTTTCGGACTTGGTCACGAGGGTGGCGCTTGTTGCTGCGCCGTGCTCACGCAGCCGCTTGGCGTCGGTGCAGGCGGTGAGCAGGAGTGTGATCGTCAGGAAAGAGAGGAAGAATGCGATGGGTTTCATGGGGTTGGATTTGGGCGGAATCAAATTTATGAAATGGATTGAATTTTGGAATGTATTTGATCTTTGGCAGCTTGCGCCATCCCGCACGGTAGGGCGTTCGGGCGGAAGCCATCGCCCGCTTTGGGGCATTGTTTTTAATCCCGTGACGCCCCCGCTCCATGAACGGGACAGGCGGCGGCGTCGTTTCGATATCCGGCTTCGGCGGACTGAGGCCACGGGTTCAAATGCGGGACGGGTTCAATTCCGCACGCCTGCGATCTTACCTAGCTCGTAGATGTTCCAGAAAAAGGGGCCGTGGCGGCCTTTCAGGTTTTGCTGCTCTTCGCGTTCCCAGAAATGGAGGTCGTGGACAGTGAAGAGGTAGCCAAAGTCATAGGACGTGTGGCTTTTGTAACGGCTGGCGAGCTGAGCGACGGGGTAGCGGTAGCGGGCTTCTTGGCGGCGCACGATTTCCAGGGCTTTTGCGCGGGTCTGGGTGGCGGCTGCGAGGCCGAGCCGCAAGGCGGCCATGCTGTTGTGGGATGCTGCATAGCGCTGCGCGGCCAGCATGAGCTGGGCGCTGTGGCGGGCGCGCAATGCGGTAATGAGCAGCGCGTCGGCGAGTTCCCATTTCAATTTGGTTGCAAGCTTGGCGGATTCAAAGGCGCTCATCACATGCAGGGCAGTTGCCATGTATTCGCAGCGGGCTGCATATTGCTGCAGGCTGTCGATGGGGAGTTCGGAGAAGCGCTCGGGGTGTTGCTCCGCCAGTGTGCGCAGGTCGCCCAGGTTCACAATGCCGCGCGGTTGGAATTGTTTGTTCATCGGCTTGGGCAACTCGTCCGTGGGATTGCTGGGGCAGAGCCAGCGCAGGATGTTGTGGTCGATGAGCCATGTTTGTTGCAGATCGGCGATGGCGGCCACTTGGTCGGCTTGCGCTGGCTCGGGGAATATTTCCTGCAAATATTGGTAAGGCCCGGCCATCTGCCCGACACTGGCCATTCCTGCATCCGCCTGCACCCCATAGTCCCAACTCCACCGCGCAATGCTCCAATCCACCAGCCAATAGCCCCATTCCCAACCCGATGAAAAGGTCACATGCCCGGGGATGCCCAGCGCCTCGCAGGTCTGGATGTCTTGATAACGCGCATTCAGATAGGGCAATAGCAGCAGGGGAATCGAATTGTCAAATGTGACCCAGTAGGCGCTCTCGGGGTAAAACCAGGTCTCGCGGAGGGCATTTTGCTCCTCCAGCATCTGGAGCAGGTGGCTGAAATTTTGCAGCTCGTACACGGGCGCGTGGCTGTCGGTGAGCGCATAACACATCACCGTGTGCACGAGGATGCCCATGCGCGGGTCGCTGGGCACGTTCAGGCTCTGTTTGCCGTGGCTGCCGCCGACTTCGTCTTCGGGCTTCACCACATGCTGCCGCCCGATGAGCTTGGTCTGCGGATAATGAGCCATCTCGGCGATCACGGCATCGCGCAAGCGGTTGCGCAGGTTTTCCAATCCGCCCACAAACTCAGCCAATGCAAACTCCAGGTTGATAAAGTCCCAATCGGCATGCATGAGGCGACGGATGCGTGAGCGAATCTGGGTCTCGTAGGGCCTGAAATCGCCGGGCGCAAACTGCGCGAGCTGGTAGCTCTTTTGCTGGATCATGTGGATCGACAGGTCGAGTCCGCAGAGGATGCCGCGGTCATGCGCGTAGCGCGTGAACTTGCTCGCATGCGCCACCCAGGCGTCGAGGTCGTGGTCCACGCCCTCCATCAGCGAAAACTCGAAGTAGTTTTGGCCATTGCGGGCGAGCCAGAGGATATATTCCTCGACCATCGCCAATCCGCCGGGGAAATTTGGGTCGTGCAATGCCTCGGTGAGCTCCAGCGGATGCATGGTGTGGAGGTGGAAGCCTTTTTTGTCGAAGCGCGGGCGACCCGACCATTGGGCAGCGTGAGTGGGAGCGTGAGAGAGGAGATTTTTAGGCCAATGGTCGAGTTTGGGAATGATGGTCTGCCTTGCGTGGATGAATTTGAAGCCGAGTTTTTCTTGCAGCAGGGCATAGAGGCCATTGGCGATGCCTTGGGCAGACGGGGCTGTGAGGGCCAAGGAGTCAGAGTGAGTTTGAGAGTGAGAGAGGAGAGCTTGTGGTTCAGTGTGAGTGGGAGAGAGGAGAGGTTTGGACTGCGTCCAAACGAAGCCGTGTGATGGGTAGTGGAAATAGGGGTAGTTCCTCCCAGCGGCAAAATCTTGGCCTTGAAGTTTGGTGTCGGGCGCGGAAATGGTGATGGTAATGTCGGGGTTGCTCGCTTTTGGATCGATGCAATGACAGGCCGAGTCGAGCAAGGCTGTGAAGTCAGCGAGGGCATTTGCAGAGATCGGGTTTCGGCGGAGGGAAGGGTCGGCTTGGATGGCAATGGAGTAGCTTGCAGCCCTTGCAGGCATCGTTGCAAAAAGAGAGGAGATCAAGAATAGTATCCAGAAGCGCATGGTGCAAGATAGCAGGAATGTCGTTGTCTGCGGCTTCGGCCCAGGCTCATTTCCCGACGCCAAAGGTGGTGCCAAGACGCCTGACAAAGGCTCCGACATTCTTAGAAAACCGCTAACTTTGCCTTATATGGCTGAAAAAGAACTCCCAATCGGCATACAGGATTTCTCCGAGATCATCGAGGGCAACTATGTGTATGTGGACAAGACTGAATATTGCCATCGGTTGATCACCAAGGGCAAGTATTACTTTTTGTCGCGTCCGCGCAGGTTTGGCAAGTCGTTGCTCATCAGTACGCTCAAAGCTATCTTTGAAGGCAAGCGCGACCTCTTTCAGGGGCTTTGGATCCACGGCCAGATCGACTGGGAGCCACGGCCAGTAATCATGCTGGATTTCACTCAGATTTCCAAAAGGGCGGCCACGTTGGATGAGGGGATACGCCTTGCATTGACAGACATTGCAAGAGCTCACGGTGTGCAATTGACCGAGGAAGCCAATCCGGGAAGGTTCTTGCAACTGATACAGGAGGTAAGCAAGGACCAAAAGGTGGCGATATTGGTCGATGAGTATGACAAGCCACTCATTGATTACATCGATGATATGGAGCAGCTGGACAAAAATCGGCAGACCTTGAAAGATATGTACTCGGTGCTCAAGGGAAATGACGCACATATCGCTTTCCTGATGCTCACCGGGGTTACCAAATTCAGTCAGGTTTCAATCTTTTCTGATCTCAATAACCTCAACGACATTACCCTCAACGAGAGCTTTTCGCAAATGTTAGGGTACACGCAAGCGGAAATCTTGAACTATTTCCCGGCATACCTGGAAAACCTGAAATCAAAATTGGCCGACACTTACCCAGATGTAATGGCGGAAATGAAGGCCTGGTACAATGGATACTCTTGGGATGGGGAACATGATGTCTACAATCCATTCTCGATACTTAATTTGTTTTTCAACAATGATTTTGGTGGGTACTGGTTTGCCACTGGTACCCCAACCTTCCTGATGAAGCTCATCAGATCACGGGCTTACGATGTCTTTGACCTTGAAAACAAGGAGGTTTCCCTCCATGCATTCAACAAATTTGACGTCCCCAAAATCGAGATCAATGCGCTGCTCTTTCAGACAGGTTACCTCACGATCAAACATCGTAACAAGCAGTTGCAGACGGTCACACTCGATTTTCCCAACAAGGAGGTCGCCAATGCATTTTCCTTTCACCTGCTCAGCGAGTTTTCAGAAAAGGGCCAGGAAAAAACCGATGCGCTGGTGCTGCGCATGGCTGCTCACCTGCGCGTAGGGGACGTGGCGGCCTTTATCATTTCCTTGAAGTCGCTTTTTGCAGGAATCGCCTATCCGATTCAGCCAGCAGGAACCGATGGAATGGAAAACTATGAGAAGTATTACCACACGATGTTTTACCTCGTACTCAGATTGCTGGGCTATGATGTGCAAGCTGAGGTGATGACCAATGTCGGCCGAATCGACACTGTGATCAGCACCGAGCGCTATCTCTACGTCATGGAATTCAAGCTTGGTGATGCCGTCTCTGCCCTCGCTCAAATCAAGGCCAAAGCCTATCATCAAAAGTACCTTGGGATGGGCAAACAGGTGATTTTGGTAGGAATTGGTTTTGATGTAGAGCGTCGGAATGTGGGAGATTTCTTGATGGAAGAACTCACCTGATCAAACTTGCGCTTTGAATCGCAACAGACAGGCCATTCCTGCAAGGAGGTGCGATTGTTTCAGTAAATAAAAAACAAACCTCCGTTTCAAACCCATTCACACAGGTTCAAAACGGAGGTCATATCAGCTCAAGGGCCGAACGTCTACCAATTGATCTATCCGCCAAAGGCTTGGTCGGAGCTCACAGCCTGCGAATCTGGCAAGAAATAATCCGCAAGGTTGGTGGGGCCTCCCTGACCAAAGAAGTAGAAAATCGTATTTGTGCTGAGGGCGTTGAGGTTCCATGCGGTGGAGTACACCGTGACTTTGTCGCCCTTGCGCACGGGTAGGGTCACCGTCGTGGGGTTGGAGATTGAGACGCCTTCTTGGGTATTGCCGCCCACGCCCCCGACCTGATAGCTCGTGCTGGGTGCGCTCACAGGCGCCACGACGATAAAGATCCAATACACACTCACGCCATTGTAGCTGCTAGGATTGGGGCAGTAGCCCACGACCGTGCCGTCGGTGGGCACGTTGAAGGTCTTTTGGTAAGTCGAAGTGCCTTGTGCGATGATGTTGGGTGCGGCAATCGCCTGCACGGTCGAAGCCTGCGCTACCAAGGGACCATTGAGCGTGGTCACGCCGCCGACTTGCAGCGTAGAGCTCAGTACAGTCGCGGCCAAGTTGCTTGTGCCATTGACTTGCAAGCTGCCTGCGGTGGCCAATTGGTTCACGATCAGGTTTGCCTGCGCGGTGATGTTGCCCGTGGAGACGATGGTCGTCGCATTGTTGATGCTGTTGGGGCGCAGGTCGGGGTTGGTGCAATACACCGTGATCGAGTCGTAGAGGCTGATGATCTCAAAACCAGAACTCGTGCCGCCAGAATTGGGCCCGCCGACGATCTGGGCTTGCACCACGAAGGTCGTGTCGGTCGTGATGCCACTCACCTGAAACTGCGTGTTGCTGCCGGTATAGATCGGCGCCGTTCCTTGCGATGTAAAGATCGAGTAAGTATTGCCGTTGCTCTGCCAGCTCAGCACAAAAGGCGTGTTGCGGGCCACGCCACCAAAGGGCACGTTCACATCACCCGAAACTGCCGATGCGGTGAGATTGTCGAGGAAAAATGTCGCAGCAGCCTTGGTCAGTGTGAAGGAACCATAGGAGGGATCAAATGGGCCATCAGCAGATTTGGATGAATATTCACCGATGAGGATATTGTAGGGGCCTGGTGTGCTGTCCACGCCCGTAATCTGAAAACTGAATTGCAGGTCAAAGTTCATCTGCTGATCGGCTGGCGTCTGCGGGTAACAGGTCCAGATCATATAGGTTACATCCTGCGCCACCCAGTCAGCTGGCAGCTTTTTGAGATCGGCAAGCTGCGCTGTGCTGATGGTCCAACCCGTATTGTTGACTGTAGCAATGGGTACATTGGAGGACAGAAAACCTACACCCACGCCGACTGGTACATAGATGTCAATTTCTTGGGCCCAGAGGTCTTGACCCTGTGCCGACACGACTACGTTGAGAAAACCATTGGCATCGACATTGCTCACACTCGCTTGCAGCGGTGAGGGCTGAGTCGGGAAGAGGTAAGTCAATAAGTTCGAATTTTCCATATTTCTAATTGCATTTTGGGGAATAGAAGTAGCCTGCGGAATGGTTCATTCCGCATCGATGATCAATTGCAGATAGCCGTCGCGCAGTGTCTTGTCGTTGGTGGTGATGTTGGCGACGCCGTCTGCCTGTTGCAGCGCTAGCTGCACCCAAGCGAGCGGCGGCTCAGCAGGTGCACCCAGCTCCCACCAAGACCAAGCGCCGTTTTGCTCGGCAGGTGTCGGGATCTGAATGGCATTGGGGATCGCCGCCAATGAATTGTTGTCGGGATTGCTGACGATCTCGGTAAGAAAGGGCGCCACCTGAAAGGCAATCTCCAAATTGCCCAGCACTGGACCGACATACACATCGGGCAAGGTCAAACTGAGCACTGGGAAGAGACCCGTCATGGCATGCACTGCGGCGCGTGGATCGACCAGCATCATCACGTCTTGTACGGTCGTCCCGTCAAACGGCATTTCCAAGTAAGCTCCCGGTTCGATCTGGTCGAGGTAGGTAGAGCTCGCGCCATCGGGCATGTGCACATTGTGAAACGTGCTGTAGTTTTCGCTCATGTAGTAGCCGATGAGCCCATCCTCCCGCAACTCTTGCTCGCCCAACCTGATCTGGAAATTTTCTTGGGTATAGCTGGGGATGGATGTATCAAATGTTTTCGGCCAAGTTTGGTCGCGCATTGGCGAGCCGCCTAGCTGGAATTGGAGCTTGGTGCGGGTGAGGGCGAGCGGCCTCCCGATGAGCACCGACAAGTTTTGATCGCTGCGGTCGCCCATCGGGTCGACCGTCCACAATGTCTCGTCGATCGAGGCCATGAAGTCTTCAAATGCTTTTACGCCTGCATTTTGCAGGGCATACATCCAGGCGCCCATGGTGGGCGCCACGACGCCTACCTGCGTAGTCGTCTGCACCGGTGAATGCGGGGCCGCCTGCCAACCGATGCGTTTGTTGCCATCGGTACCCACGGTCAGGCGCAGGTTACCGAGGCTCATGCCATTGGGATCATAGAGCGAGAGCCCATTTTCCAAGTGGTTGGGGATGATCCATCCGCCTACCGGATTGGCTGTCGCGTCGATGTCTGTAAACTTGGTGCCCGTGAGCGCATCCACCCACCTGAAGCTGAGGCGTGCAGGCTGTATGAGTCGGGGCGGAAGCTGAAACAAGCGCCAAGGGTTTTGGGAAACGATGGGTTTGTCGGGCGTCATTTCTGGCCCGAGAATCGGATGGAAATTGTCAGCGCTTTTGAGCCCAGAGCTGGTCGTGACGACGTCGAGTGCCTGCCCAAAGGCGTCATAAACCAGCATTTGCATCACATAAGCCTGCCCCCGGCGCACGCCCTGAAACGGTTGCAGATCGGGATTGGAGATATTCATCGGCAAAGTCTCGGTCTGCCCTGCAATGAGCTGCTCCACAGGCACCGTCGTGCTGGGGATGCCCAGCGTCGTGCTTTGGATGGTCGTCGTCGGATCCAAGCGGTTGTTGGCGTTCAATGTCTGAGCCAGCGCGAGATTGAATCCTGAAAAGGATTGCGCCAAAAAATCCCAGTGGTCCAGCGTCAGCTGATCCATGAGCTGTTGCATTTCCCCATCGGGGTGCGCATTGAGGTAATTGTTCAGGCGCTCCTGAAAAATCCCTGTCACCTGACTCGTCATGAGCGAGCGACCCATGACGTTGAAAGGCGTCGGATTGGTGGGCGGCTGACCGACATAGTGGTAGTCGTCTCCGTCAAAGGTCCAGTTGGCTTGGTTGCTGCCATCCTTTTCACCGATGGGATAATAATTGACCCGCCACTCAAAATACAGCGGATTCCAGGGCTGTATCCAGTCTTGGAGCGCGATGGCGGGTATTGTGCCTTGGTAATTTGCAGCGGCATGAGCCTCCATGAGCTGTTTCACATCATTTGCATTGCCACCTGGGATTTTGGTGGCGATCGCAGGTGCATTGACAGGATCGAGGAGAAAAGCCTCCGCATTCAAAGCATTCATCACAGACGGGATCGCCGCCGAGTTCAGCGCAGGGAGGAGTGTACCGAGGCTGCTGACAGTAACCGTTCCCTTGCCAGGATCGATGAATGCAGTCACCACTTGATCTTGGTCGCGCACAAGCAATAGGCTGCTGCTGAGCACCTGCTGTTGGGTGTGTGCGCCACTCAACAACATCACAGGATCGTTGGGCGCAAAAAAATCAGGCTGCACGATCGACTTCAAAATGCGCGTCGCAGCCAGTAAGCCTGCGTTGCGCTTTGCGGTCATGAACGCATCAATGCCGTTTTGCAAGGCGATTTCTGGGCTGTCGTCGGGCGTGACGTAAATGGGTTGGGGCACCAAAAGCGCTTGCGCGGCGACGGCAGCATTCAACGAATTGATCGTGCCCACGATGCCATTGGGATTGTTGGGATTGAGGGCATTTGCAAAATCGTCGCTGGTCACACCCCAGTTGTTTGGCGTGAAGGGATTGAAGAATTTTTTGTAGTAAACCGATTTCCACCAGATGCCATAGAGCTGACTCTGTGCTTCGGCGAGTTGGCGAGACAGGTCGTCATAGCGGTCTTGGTCTGCATTGAGTTGCAGCAGCCACGGCTGCTCCTGCGCGACTTGGGCAGACTGCTGCGCAGCATCTGTCGAGCCCAGACTCATGTTGTCAGCATCCACCACTGTCCAGCGAATTCCCCCTGGCCGTGGCATAAACCATTGCTGACGAATCGCATTTTGCAGGGCAATATTGCCGCCCGGCTGGTCCAGAAGGTAGAGCATGTCATATTGGAACGCCTCCAGCAAATGCGAGCTGTCGGGTAGCTGATCCATGAGCCCCTGCAAATCAGGGTCACTTGCTGCCCTGTTTTGCAATTGCTGGTGCACCATGTTTTGAAATGCGTCGATGGCATTGTTGCCGATTGCAACATGCAGATTGGTCACCGTTTGAATCTGATTGGCGGGTGGTGCAGTGTTTTGCCAAACGAGATTGTACACCAATCCGTGGGTGATGAGGTTTTGGTCAATTTTGTCGCTTCCGCCTGCCATTTGCCATTGCAACGAAGTCAGCAATTCTTGAAAAGCCGTTGTCGTCGCGCCCGGTGCCTGCATGGCCGCAAGCGGGTCGGCTCCCGGAAGGCTATACCATCCGGCCACCAGATAACTCAGCGCCATGCCCTCCGTGACCTCAGGATCGTTTTGGATGCGGTCGTGAAAGGAGAAAATATTGGCCACCATGGGTTGGTAGGCAATGAACTCGGTATTGCCGGCGGCCATCGCCGTGAGAAACTGCTGATCGATGCCTTGCTCCGTCCAAGTGCTCAAATCAAACACCTTGCCCAGCATCACATTGTACACTGTGTTGGCTTGGGGGCTGCCAGAGGGAACCGTTTCTTGAGCCACCGATCGGCGAGCGGGACTTTGGCTTTGGGCCCAGAGGGTGAGGATGTCGGGATCCATCAAGTAGGGCGATGAGTCATTGTTGCGCTGCGCCTTGTCGTCGTTGGGACAATCGCTTTCCAGCACCCAAGCCTTGAGCTTGCGACTATTGCCCGTGCCGTAGTAGCGCACCACGAGCCAGCGGTTGGGCAATAGTGGAAATACGGGGGTCGCAGTCGCATTGTCGGCGATGCCTTGCCGCAACGATTTGGGCATTTGCCAGTGCAGGTACACGCCCCGGTTGCTGTCATTGGTATTGAATCCATTGTCGATCTCGCCCTGAAATGGCGCCGGGATCGGACTCGTATAGCTGTTGAGCTGCGGGTATTGGGGTCGCCAGCGCCTAAACGGGAGTTGGAGCACCTGTGAATTGATCATCAGGGCATTGAGTTCCATCGGTGCGAGCAGATAATTTCCTGTGCTCATATTCTTTTGTATTTCCTGAAGTCCAAAATCAAGTAAATGTGCATGCCGGCCATTGTCAAGCTGGCGGATTGAAGGTCTGTTGCATCGGTGCATTGACCATTTGCAAAGCAAATGCCGCTGGACCAATCGTACTTTCGCTGATCCTGAGATTCGCGGCAATAGCTTGGACCAGCCCAGTAGCGCTCGTGGGATCGATATTGAGCACACGGCCTTGGGTATCGGTGCGCATGCAGCCACCGTCGGTGCCATTGTAGCGGATGTGGATCTCCATGAGGGGATCGCCCAGGGTTTCGCCCGGGCCGAGGCTGCGCATTTGGATCTGCCCATTTTGATTGACCCCAAACCTGAAGCCTTCTTGTGGCTCGGTAAAGAGCAGCTTGGCTGGCGATCCCCAAAACAAGACCAGCAAGACGTTGTCGGCGACATGGTCTTGCCGCAATACTTTGAGCGGATTGCCTGCAGCGTCCAATCCTTGCACCGAGAGGCCGGGCCATCCCGAGACGATGGCCGAGCGCATCAAGAAGCCTGAAATATGCGTGATGCCGTCGGCTCCCGGTTCGCTGTCCTCGCCGAGCAGCGTGCTGCGGTGGGCAGCCATCGCTTTGTCGATCGCGCCGTCAATGAAGCTGCGTGCAGCCTGTGAATAGGTGACATCGCGGCTGCTTTGCTGCCCGATCGACAGCGCACCATCCCGCAAGGCGCCCATCCAATTGGCATCGAGGTAAAAGAAACGCAGCGACTCCTCGGGCAGGAGCCGAGCATCGGCGACGATGTTGTTGAATGGCACACCATACAACAAAGCGAGCTGACTCAGCCAATTCACCACCTGCAATAGTTCGGGTGCGCTGGCCTGCGCGATGGCAGCCTGCACTTCGGGGTCGGCAACAAGTTGCTGCATGGAAGCGAGCAAGGTGCCGTTTGCTTTTGCGTTGAGCACGGCTTGGGTCTTGGCACCGTCACCACCGCCATGCACTTCATTGGCGGGTTGCCCAAGGTGAGCTAAGACGTCTCCTCTGAGCAATTTGTCAAAATACGTGCTGATCAGGTTGCCCTTCATGGCGCTGGCGACGCTGGTATTTTGTGCGGGTACCAAGGTGCGCAGATGCTGCACGCGGTCCACGACCCTGCCCGCAGTGCGCCACAGACTCAGCAAATTCACCCCAAAGCTCGTGCTGGCCAGTGCCATCGCCCTGCCCACCTGCCAACTTGCCGCCAGCGACATGTCAAAGATGCCATTGGTGGCATCATAGACGATCGCAGCATCCGAAGTCTGGAACTGGCCGGGACTTGCAAACGAGGCGGGCAAAATGGGCGCAAAAGGCCCTCGGTACCAAGCATAAGTCTGCTCACCCGAACGGGTGAGGTAATTGAGCGGCACGTAACCGCCAGCCAAGCGGTCCTTGGCTGGGCCGCTGGGTAGCGAACTGCTGTCGAGCCGCATCCAGAGATTGGCGGGCACTTGCGCCGTGGCGGCGCCTTCGGCTGCAACCATGCCCTGCATCAAGCCCTGAAAATCTGCACTCGGGTCGGGCAACGTGCGAAATGTCCAGCTGTAAAGCGAGATCAATTCAACAGTATCCTTGCCCGCGCCAAAGGATGCATTCGCGCTCAAATAGTTGCCCATGCCCTCTAGCGAAACGAGGTGCACGATATTTTGCTGCCCAAGCGGGTCGCTTACACTTGCCTCCGGGAAGCGATTGGCGACGACCACGGAGTAGACGCCGGTACCGGTAAGGTCGTCGACGGCTTTGTCGCCCATGTTCAAGGCGCGCACATGGGAGAGAAATTTGAGCTCGTTTTTGCGGGGTGCGATCTGATTGAACAAGGTGACGGGAATCTGCACGGTGTTCATCGCATTGGCACCCGTCACGTCCAAGTCCAAATGGATCGTGGGCCTAAAGATGTTGGCGGGCGGTGCGGCAGTGTAGGCCCCGACGGTTGTGGCATTGGCCATCGTGGGTAGCGTGCTCGTGCCTGAGAGTTCGTTGGGGGCAAATACCAATAGTGCCAGCCAAGGGATGGTTTTGTCATTGTTGTCCATCGCACGCTCCCAAGGCAAGAGCGCGAGGTTGAGCACGATGTGTGGCAAGACATCGCCATACATCCCGGTGAGGTTTTGTGGCGGAAAGGTGGAGTTCACATCGGTAGGGTCGATGCTCACCTGCGGTGCAGCCACGGCAAACCTTTGGGTCGCGCCAATGGCGCCGGTATTGATGCCAGTCAGGGTCTGACTCACTTGGATCGTATAGCTGCCCGCCCCCAATGCGGGGATCAGGTTGTCCAGAAACTGGATGTCGCCTACGGGGATGGAATTAAAATCATTGGCCATAGCGCTGCGTCAGATTTTCAATGGTACATCGGTGAAAAGATCGCCGGCCGAGGCGGCATATTGGTTGAGGGAGCCATTCCATCCCGCAAAGAGGCCCGCTTGGAGCAATGCGGCATGGATGCTGTCGCGCTGTGTTTTGACATTGCCCATGAGGGCAGCAATCTTGGCGACGGTGTCAGTTGCGGTAGCAGGCTGCAAGGTGGTGCTGTCCACGGGCACTGCCACCAATGGCAATTTGCCATCGGGTGTGACAGGCTCGGTCGAGAGCTTCACGACCGCAAGCGGGCCCGGGCTGCCGCCAAATCTTGGCGGCGGGGCTGTCACGCTGATGCCCGCAGGTGCTTGTGCGACCGTGTCGGCCGTGGGCACGCTGGGATTGAGCATGAAATTGCCTTTGCTGTCGGTCAGCGGAGCGCCCCACAATGCCGCCGGCATGTCGCGGGTCACGGGCTCCAAGGTCCAACCCGTCAGACTCAGATTCCCTTGCAGGCCATCTTGCGTGATTTGCAGATTGTGGGTAGAGACCACCGATTTTTGGTTCATCGGGCGAATGTCTACCGTGAAATCTTGCTCGTTGATGACCGTGCCACCATTGTAAGTGAGCTTTTGTGCGGGGATCACCGTGCTGGAGGTGAATGCAAAATTGGAAGCACGCACGACAGGTGTGCCATCGCTGAGCTGCGACTTCAGGCCCGTGTTGATGTTCAGGGTATTTTCCTGACCCTCGGGCAAGAGGCTCTTGAAGGTGTTCCAGTCCTGTGGCGTATTGTTTACCTGCTGCGCATCCGGCCCAAATGCGATCGTGAACCCAAAGAGGTAAAAATCGACATACACCGATCCTCCCACCTCTGGCCCATAAAAATTGAGCTTGGCACCCAATGAAACTGTGATCGTGGTCGTCGTGAACAGGAGGTTCAGGCGATAAGACACGCCTACGCTCACCGAAATATAGACGTTGAAATAGAACGGATTGAAGGTGATGAGCATGTCGGCTTGCGCCGTAAACCAAGCCTTGAGATCGCCCAAGTGGAAGTTCATGGAGAGGCTGCCACCTGCCATGACCGCACTGGGCGTGAGCGCAAAGTAGGCATTGCCCGAGATCGAGAGCATGGTGCTGATGATCCAACTCACGCCGAGTCGAGGCACGGTCGGGTAATAGGAAGGCACCTGAAACTGCGGATGGTAGCCACCCAAAGTCACCACAAATTGTCCTGCATGGTCGCCACTGTACCAGACATAGAAAGCAAATCCGCCCGTGAGATGGCAAGCGGGATCGATCACAAAGGAATTTTTGGACAACTGTGCCGACAGCCCAAAGAAACCCGCACTCGGCTTCCAATCCACTACCAGCATCAGCTCGACATAAGCATACAAATTGTTTCCAATCTGCGGCAATTGCATTTTGGAAATGCCTATCAAGGCCAATTCCAACTCATTGCCAAACTTGGCGACGATCATTGCATTGGAATGCAGGATCTCATAGGTATTGAACTGGATGCCAAATGCCAGCCAATACTCGCCGAGGCTGGGTGCGATCCATTCCTTGGTTTTGCCGCTCGGGCCGGGCTTGCGCCCTTCCATGATCGCCAAGACATCCGACATGTTGGTCGGCATCTTGGGATCCTTGTTGGAGATGGCGATGAGCGGGAAGTCGAGCACCTCGTCCATGCCCGGGATGAGCACGTCGCGGTTGTACCCAAAGCCCGCGCCCATGCCCGTAATCCAAAATGCGGGGATGGGTCCGATCGGCAGGCTCACATTCGCATAAACAAAGAGGGATGGTTGCCCATTTTCAAATTGCGCATAAGACCCGATCGCTGTGATGCCCAGCTTGCCGACCTTGATCACGACATCGCCATCAAACTGAAAGCTCACCCCCTCAGTAGTCGGCGGGTTTACGATGAGCAAGCCACCGCCGATATCGATGCCCGGCGAGCTGTATTCGATGCCGATGCCCGAGAGCGTAAACTGCAAATCAAATTCGGTAAGGGGCGTACCAAATCCTGCACCTTGCATGCTGATGCTGAGGCCCGAGACGGTAAACGATGCGTCGAGCAAAAAGAAGAGCGTACCATTGGTATAGTCCACACCGACGCGGCTGAAGTAAATCGGGCCGATGGCGCGCTGCAAAGAGTACCAGATGCCATTGGAAAATTGCTGCTGCGCAGGCGCTTGCGTGACAGGCATCGGCTGCGGGCCTTGCGTCGCATTGCCCGTCATGTCGAGGCCCAGGGTGCTGTTTACCGATCCAAACTGCATGGTGGCGACGGCATTCACGCCCGACGGGAAGCCCTCAGCTTGCAAGGGTTGCGCGTCGGGAGCATATTGCCTGAGCAGCTGGTTGATGCGACTTGCATCCGTAGCGGCGAAGGCATTGTTGCTGTACTGGACTTTGAGGTTTTGGAAACCGACACTTTGGTCGGGCGGCAAGACCTGCCCCACGAGCGGAATGTCGCTCAGGTTGAAGGTCGCGCTCAGGTCCATCGCAATCGTCCACTTCTTGGTGGTGACGCTGTTGGC
>JANPHP010000176.1:0-6699 GCA_031424495.1 Bacteroidota bacterium
GCCTGGGCAATCGACTTGATGATTTGTGTTGGGAAGTACAATCTAGCAACGTTTTAAAAACAACATAGAATGGAAAAACCACGCGAAGTATTGATCGCAGCGTTTTCAGATGGGAAAGCTCCCACTGGAAGCCAATTCAGGCTCATGATCGAGTCGATCTTGAGCCGCAACGACGACGGCATCAACAAAACCATTGACACACCTCTCAAGGTGATGGCGGGTAGTGGAGCTGGTGCCCCTGTGATCGCCGTTTGCCCCAAAGACGTCTTGGATCCGCAATGGGTCATCAGCCTTAATGCACTCAATTTGCAAGGATTGGTGATCGGTGAAGGCCTCAACATCGGGCAGGGAGACAAGCCTGCCAATCCCGTGGTCTACCTCGACAAGGCCACCGGCCATGTCGGCCTCGGCACCAATCAACCTACCGGCGCTTTGGAAGTCTTGGAGTCGGTGAATGCCGGCGTAAATGCAGTCCTGAGCAATCCCAACGAGGGCAATGGTGCTTTTGCAATCCATCGCCTGCGCACAGCGGGCGGCGAGGGCATCATTTTCAAAAACTCCAATGCCCGCATTGGAGACGGTGGTGCCAATGCCATGACCGTGCGCAACGATGTCGGCGACCTGCGCCTGCAAGCAAAGGGCCAAGTCGGCATGATCGTAAAGGCCGACAATGGCCGCGTCGGCATCAACACTGAAAACCCCTCGATGCCTCTGGAAGTCAATGGCGCCATGAGCCTCGGCGGCAACAGCCTCTATTTTCCCTCGGCAAGCGGCACGGTCGAAACGCCAGGCACTAGCGGCCTCTACTGGCATGGCGCAAGCCAAACAACGCCCGCCAGTTTGTATGGCATTTACAAAACCAATGGAGCTTGGACTGGCAATTTCCAGCAATTGCGCATTGCATTTGCGACAGGCATCCAATTGGAGGCTGGCACTGGGCAATATGGCAAAAGCTATGTCGACATCGTCGGCGGCAAAGGGCTCATGGTGAGTGCCGGCACGCTGGGGGTCGGTGGCGCTAGCGTGCCCACCGCCAAGGCCCATGTCGTGACCGCAGCCTTTGACGGTGACCAAGCCTTGGCCGCGAGTTGGTCAGCAGGGCAAATGGTCGTCGGTGCAGATGCCAATGCAGGTGGATTGGCGATGGGTTATAGCACTACCAAAGAGGCTGGTTATCTCCTGGCGGCAACGCCGGGCACTGGCTACAAAGATCTGAGCATCAAGGCCCGCAATGTGATGTTTGGCAACGGCAGCAACGAACTCATGCGCATCAGCAACGATGGCAAGGTCGGCATCGGCATCGCCACTGCCGAGGGCCACCTGCACCTGCGGCGCGACATCAATGCCAATGCAGTGATGCAGGTGAGCAACCTTATGGCGGCGACAGATGCGATGGTATCTTATCGCCTCCAAACCGACAGCAGCAACGGCTGGATTTTCAAAAACGGTAGCCTGCGCGTGGCAGATGGCCCCGCACACGCCATGACCGTGCGCAACGACAAAGGCGATCTGCGTTTGCAAGCAGAGGGCGCCGTGGGTTTGGACATCAAGGCTACGAATGGACGCGTGGGCGTCTCCACCGCCAATCCAGCAAGTTTGCTGAGCGTCGCTGGCAACCTCACCATCGGCGCAGGAAGGGCGGGCACGACGGCAGCGCCCGCAAATGGCCTTTTGGTCGAGGGCGAATCCACATTTCTCGCCAATGTACAAGCACAGGCAGGTTTGCGCGTTGGCACTTTCGGGTCAGGTGTGCCGGGCGTGGTGGACCTACAGGCAGGACTTGCCAGCCCATACAGCGGCAAGCTCATCTTTGGCACCGACAATTCGGGCTGGCGCTTTGGCATCTCCAAGCGGGCTGGCAATACGGTGACTGACTTGCTCACGGTCACCGACGCAGGCAATGTCGGCATCGGCGCATTTGCCACTGATTCCAACTCGCTGTTGCATGCACGGCGCGACGTAAACGGCCCTACCGAGCTCTGGCTCAGCAACCGCAGCAATGCATCGGCGGCTTATGGCATCCTCGGGATCAATACCGATAACAGTTATGGCTTCCTTTTCAAAAATTCGAGTACACGTCCAGACGACGGTGGCGTGAATACGATGACCTTGCGCAACGACAAGGGCGACCTGCGCTTGCAAGCAGAGGGCTCGATCGGTTTGCAAATCAAGGCACTCAACGGCAATGTCGGTATCGGAACAGCAGATGCAGCGACCAAGCTGCATGTCGCAAGTACAGGCAAAGCCGTCGACGGCAAAGGTTTGTTGCTCGGCGCGCTCAACGACAAGATCAAGGACTCAACGGTGCTAGGAGAGGAGCTTGGCTCGATCGACATCTCGTTTGCGGGTTGGCGCGACAATGAACCGAATCAGATCGGCGCAAAGATTTCCAGCATCCGCATTGCCTCCTACACGGGCAACAACAATGCATCCACCCAAGCGATCCAATCCTCTGAGCTAGCATTTTTTACGGGGGAAGGCGCGAGTTCCAATGTCACGAACAACCTGCATGAAACTTGCTTTGAGCGGATGCGCATCAGGCGTGACGGCAGCGTGTCGATCGGTGCCAAAACGACCGCGAGCAAGGTGGGTATTGCTGGCAATCTCGCCATCGGCGGTACAGCAGGCGTCTCTGTCGCTGCACCAGTCAATGGCTTGCATGTGGAGGGAGAAACGATGCTCATTGGTGGATTGTATGCCAAAAGTGGTCTCCGCGTAGCCGACGGCGCACTCGGTGGCCCCAATTCTGTGGAGTTGCTGTCTGGCGGGGCAAGCCCTTACAGCGGTCGCTTGGTCTTTGGGACCGACAATACAGGCTGGCGATTTGGCATCGCCAAAAAAGCTGGCAATACGGTCACCGATCTCTTTTCCGTTGTGGATTCGGGCAATGTCGGCATCGGGAGCGGTGCTGCAGAATTTGGACACTTGCTCCATGCACGGCGCGAGAACAATGGACCTGCCGATCTTTGGGTCACCAACCCCAGCAATGCCAACAATGCCTACGGCATCATTGGTATCGGTACCGACAACAGTTGGGGATTTATGTTCAAAAACTCCAGCACGCGCAACGTTGACGGGGGTGTGAACACCATGACCGTGCGCAATGACAAGGGCGATCTGCGCCTGCATGCAGAGGGCTCCGTGGGCTTGCAAGTCAAGGCTGGCTCTGGTTATGTCGTTTTGGGCGGAGGTGCAAACCTCCCTGTCACTCCACTCACGATCACCTCTGACGGCAGCATCTCATATCCCGATGGCAATCTGCGCATCTCGAAAACGGGCATCTTGTTTGGCGGGGCCAATGATAGCACACGAGAGGGCAACTCGGCGCAAATCTCAGCTGGCACGCATACACCCAATTCACTCTGCATCGTCGGGATGAGCGATGTGAACAAAGGCAATCGCCGTGTGGACATGTGGGCCGAGGGCGGATTCAACCTCAATGGCAAAATGAAGATGAATGGCAAGACCCCAATCGCTTTCAAACGATTCATTGCCAATGGCGATGGTCCGGTATTTCGCACGGGTTTTGCCTTCTCGGAATATATTGTGTCGATCGCGGGCTTCTTTTCCTACGGCGACCGCGCCACCAACGGCACGCGCATCATGCCCACCGAACCTGAACCGGGCTATTCCGATTGGAAAATCGTCACCGATTTGCATGGCCCAGGCGACATCTATTGGGAGGTAATTGTCATGGCAGTTCGCAGGGAATTTGCCGAATTCTTATAGTTTTTTTTTGTGAGCTGGGGCGACCAGTTTGGCTGGATCCAAAAGGTTCAAAAGGATGTAGGTCGCCCCGGTATTTTTTATGGAATTCGCCCCGAAATGGCATCCAGAGTATTCAATTCATTCTTCAATTTTTTATCAAAAGCATTATGGAAAACATTTCATTGCAACTCAGCATCGACGAAATCAACGTGATCCTCGGCAGCCTCGGCAACCAGCCTTACGTTCAGGTATTTGGACTCGTGCAAAAGATCCAACAACAGGCCGCAGCACAATTGCCTGCCCAAGCCAACGGCCACGCAATCGCCCAGCCCGTCGCCGAAAACTAATATGCTCCAGCAAAGCACGATCAGTCCGGGCGCAGCCCGCAAGCCTTCCATGGACTTCTTGCGCTTGCGCGAAGAGGCCCTGGAAGTCGTGAGACAATTGGCGGGTGAGGTCTGGACCGACCACAACCTGCACGATCCTGGCATCACGATCTTGGAGCAAATCTGCTACGCGCTCACCGACTTGGGGTACCGCCTCAATTTCTCGGTGCCCGAGCTGCTGGCAGATGCGCTCGACGATGGGCATCTGCACCTGGGTTGGCGACCAGGGCTAGCGCCTGACCGGCCCTCGACCTTGCCGGGCATGCCCGGGCTGGAAGACGTGCTGCCAGCTGCCCCCACGATCCATTCCGATTGGCAAGGCGCACTGCTGGACATCCCAGACGTGCGCGCTGCCAGCATCGGATTGGTAGAGGCGAGTAGCCCCAAATTATACTTTCATGAAAAGCGCAACGAGCTCGTCGTGCGCAATGAGCCGGGTGTTTTGCTGCGGCAATTGATGCTCTTTGGATTGCACAAAATCGAGGTTGCTGCCCACGAAGGCCGCTTCAGAGCGGCCCGTGAGGCGATTCATCAAAAATTCTATGCCCAGCGACCTGCTGGTGAAGACCTCCATGAATTGGTGGCTTTGCAGCCAGCTGCGATCAGCCTTGTCGGCGAGATCGATTTGCATCGAGGCATGAATCCCGAAGATGTCGTGGCAGAAATTTTTGTGCGTGTGGACCAGTACATGTCGCCCCAGGTGCGTTACAAGTCCCGCGCCAACCTGCTCGACGAGGGCTGGCAGATGGATGCGATCTTGGATGGTCCGCTGTTGGAAGGTGGGGTATTGCTGCAAGAAGATTTGCAGCAGATGGTTCCCAAAAAAGCCCTGCACCTATCGCGCATCATCGAGCAAGTATTTGCGGTCACTGGCGTGGCCGAGGTGCGCAGCCTACGGCTGCGAGGCGAGCAATCCCAGGTGAGTATCGATGACGGCGTGAATTATTGGGTGCCGATGCTCAAGGCGGGCATGGTTCCCACCTTGGATCCCGAAACCAATGCACTGTTGGTGCGGATCGATGGTGCGCCCGTCAGTTTGGACCGAGACAAAGTGCGCATGCGCTACCAAGCGCGGCGCACCCAGTTGCAAGCGCGGCAACCTGCCTCCCCAGCGATGGCGCTACCCCGCAACCGCAACATCGCCGCTTATCAATCGATACAGCACCAATTTCCCGACAACTACGGCATCAATGCCCGCGGCCTCCCCAAAGACGCCACCACGCAGCGGCAGGCGCAGGCCCACCAACTCAAGACTTGGCTTCTGTTTTTTGAACAGATTCTCGCCAACTATTTTGCGAAGGCAGGTTCCCTTGGCCAAATTTTTCAAATGGCCGAGGACGCACAGTCACCTGCCCCACAAGCAGATCTGGGCGACGTGCCCGAGGTGCAAGCCTCTTTTCAACCTTTGCATGCCCAAGTCGAGGCCCTCGACGATGCGGCAGCCTTGAAATCCCTCCAACGTTTTGAGCGTCTGCTCGCACATTTGCTCGCTCGTTTTGGGCAAGAAGTCCAGCAATCCTATCAGACTCCGCAAACAGAGGCCAATGAATTCAAGGCTTTGCAACAGCGCGTGGACAAGATGCTGGGCATTTACCATGACCTGCCGCAAATTTCACAAGGACGTGGACAAGGCATCGATCTGCGCCCATCTGAAGCGGCCCCGCTGCCCGTCGGCGGACTCAAATTGCGGATTGCGGATTTGTTGGGGCTGCGTGCAGCCGATCCGGATTTGCGGAATGGCATCTCCTTGGCGACCGCCACCAATGCCGTCGATTTCATCTTGTTGGAGCACATTCTCCTGCGCCCATTGCCCCAAGAATATGAACAAGAAAACATGCTCTTCAGGTTCAGAAACGGCAAAATCGATCGCATCGTGCGGCAGCGCAGTCTTACACAACCCTATACCTATCGCCTGAAATGTTATGCGACGGGCACAAGCGTATTGCGCAAGCAGTCCATCCTTGATGAAAAGGTCAAAGATGTAGCCCACGACCGGGTCGAGATTGTGTTCACCATCGGGCAGGTCAAGCATGATTTTGATGTCGTAGCAGCAGATGATGAGAGTTTTACCATCATCGTTCCAGCAGAATTTGCGACGCATGGCGGCAACCCGCAGGGTGGGGTCTGGAATTTGCTCAAGTCGGATGAAGAGAAGCTTTATGTCGATCCTTGGTCGCTCCACGTCACCTGCATTTTCCCAGCACATGACCTGCGATTTGTGCAATTGCAGCAGCGGCTCATGATCGAGCAGGCTGTTCGCGATGAAATTCCTGTGCATTTGGCGACGAATATATTGTGGCTGGGCAAGACCGAAATGCAATCCTTGTGCTACCATTACCATGAATGGCGGCGATACATGGCGCAATACCTCCAAAGTCGCGTCGAGGGCAGCCCTGCAGAAGAGCGTTTTGTTCAGTTGCGCCACCATCGCAACCAATTGATGCGTTTTCTGTTTGTGGGTGAGACCGAACCCGTGCGGGACTTGGAATTGCGGCTGCTGCCAGCAACTGGGGTTGCGACACGTATTGGAGCCTCTGGGGAATTGATCGTCGAGTTGAATGGCGCAGCCAAAAAGGACTTGCACTTTGAGCTGCCCGTCACCGAA
>JANPHP010000177.1:0-1984 GCA_031424495.1 Bacteroidota bacterium
CGCCCACGTGCACAGGCGGCTGCTTGAGCGCCCACTGCGCAAATTGCATGCGCTGTGTGATCGCATCGCCTTTGATCTTCCGTGGGTTGGGCTTGGCAAATGTATAGGTCCACATCGGCAACCAATTCCTGAAACTCAACAAATTCAACAGCGTCAAGTCATGGTAGGCCGCATTCGATTGTTTTTTCCACTCCGGAAACATCTCAAAAAATCGCGTATCCCATTTGATTTTGCCCTCCTGCACCATCAGCGCCGCGATGAATCCCGTGATCGCTTTCGTATTCGATCCCAACCGAAAAGGATGCAATTGCGTGGCTTCATTAAGGCCACCAGCCCTAAGCGCACCCACCACCACGATCTCCAAAATCGAGTCGCTCGATACGACGGCATAACCAATAGCCGGAATCTTGTTCGCAGTGCGAATACTGTCCGACCAATAAAGGTGCATATAATCTTCCTGCGCGATTAGTGGCAATGCGCACACCCCAAATAGGATGAAGAAGAAGAAGCGCTGCATCACGATGATTTGCCCCCCTTCCCCCCCAAAACCCCCTCCAACCGCACATTCATCGCGGCCCACCTGAAGCGCTGCTCTACAAAGCGGCGGCCATTGCCTGCCAGCTCCGCTGCTTTTGCCGGATCGGCCATCAAGGCTGCGATGCCTTCGGCAAATGCCTCGGCGCCCTCGCAGACGAGCAAGTCCTCGCCGCTTTTTGCGCCCAAGCCTGCATTGGCCATGGGTGTGGTGATGGTGGGCATGGTCATGGCCATCGACTCCAGCAGCTTGTTTTGGAGGCCTTGGCCCCCGACGAGCGGTGCGACACTGATCTTGCTGCGCAAGACATAGTCGCGGATGTCAGCTACAAATCCCGTAACCGTGATCTCGGGGCTTTCCCAAGCTTTGATGAGCGGCGCAGGTCGCGCCCCTGCGATGCAGAGCTTGGGACGCAAGCCACGCTTGTGCAGGATGGGCAGCACCTCCTCCACCAAAAACTTGGCGCTTTGCACATTGGGATGGTAGCCCATATTGCCAAAGAAGATCAAGTCAAAGTCCTTTTGCGCGGGCTGGGGTAGGTCCTCGAAGAAGGCCTCTCCCACTCCGTTGGGGATTACGTGAACGGCCTCGCGCAGCACGGGCGCGAGCCCCTCTGCGTCACGGTCGCTGATGATCACGAGCTCATCAAACTGCGCCGCGATCTTGGTTTCGTAGGCGCGCAGGCGCTTAGCCTCTATGCGCACGAGCGGCCGCAAGAGGGCAGACGTGTCGGCAACGCGCTGCGCCATGCCGATGCTGAAGGTGTCCATATAGTCCAGCACCCAGCGGCGATCCTGGTCAAAAGGCAGATTTTCCCCCAATCGAATCAATTGCACGAAACAAACGTCGATTTTCAATCGGTGGTTGGTCTCGGCGATGGCGCGTTGCATGGCAGCTGAGCGGAAATAGTTCACTTGGAATGGGAGGCGGTTGAAGAGACTGCCCAGCAGGTTCCAACCAGACTTCAATTTTCCTTGGACAATCACCTGCACCGAAGCGCAAAAATTCAGTTGCGCCAAGTCATCTGCCGAAACGGGTTTGTCGTTGAGGCAGATGAGGTGAACTTCGTGCCGCAGCGCCAAACCTTGCAGTTGGTACCACGCACGCAGCTTGTCGCCTTTTTCCAGCGGCCAAGGAAATCGGGACAGGGCGACCAGCAATTTCATGCCAGCACCTCCCTGTAAAATTCTTCCAATTGCTTGCCGACCGATGCCAAGCTGAATCGCTCTTGCGCTACGGCCTGCGCACGTTGCGCGATCTCAAGCGAGCCATCGGGCGCGGGTACAAGCAAGTCAAATGCCTCGATCCAGTCGCTTACGCTGTCAGCAAGCACGATTTCCTCTCCATCAACGACACTGATGCCTTCGGCTCCTATTCGTGTGGAGATGATGCATCTGCCCATCGCCATGGCCTCGACCACCTTGAGCCGCATTCCTCCACCAGATTGCA
>JANPHP010000178.1:0-11099 GCA_031424495.1 Bacteroidota bacterium
TACAAATCTTTAACAAGGGCACCTCGAGGCAGCTTGTGGTCATCAACGATTCATCCAGCCGCAACAATCGATTTGTCTATGCCGACTCTGGCACCATGAAAATCGACCCCTATGGCAAATACTTGAATATGATGCTTTACAGTGGCGTCACTTACGAGGCCAAGACCTCATTGACCGGATATCACGTCACGTCTGAAAATTTTGTGCGCCTGTCCTTTGATTCGCTGTTTTACAGTTTTGACATGAAGGGTTTTGCTGCAGAGGAGTCAAAGGAGGAGGATTTTAGCAGCCATCAGTACATGCTCAACTTGTCTGAGCTCGGTCATGCGGTAGACAGCATACGTGGTGTGAAAGTCGGCTTGACAGCGCAACTTGAGACCTCGCTTTCCAATCACGTCAAGATCGACTCGACGTTCATGAACATCGACACGACCTTGGATGGCATTCCTCCCGACAACGTTTTGCTTTCATTTCCCCAAGATCGGCGCAAAAATATCTTGAAAAATGCGATTCAGCGCATGATGACGGCAGCAAGCATCGCAGATCAATCGGTGCCGATTATCATGGAGGAGGATCGCCGCATTCGTGAGCGCGCCATCGAGTTTCATGGCAAGATGTCTCTGCCATTGGCTTGCCTGTTGTTCTTATTTATTGGAGCTCCGCTAGGCGCGATCGTGCGCAAGGGCGGTATCGGCCTACCGATCATCATTTCGTTCTCCTTGTTCATGGGATTTTATGTGTTGATGATCGAGGGCAAAAAAATGGCTACCGAGGGCTTGATTTCCCCGTTTTTGGGAGCTTGGTTGCCCGTGATCGTCCTGTTTCCATTGGCAGTCATACTCAGTCTGGAATCTACGACGGCCGTGGGCATCTTCACCACGGACAATCTCTGGCATTTCTCACGCAACCTCGTGCGCATCCTCATCATTACCAATCCGTTGTATTGGATTTACCGCATTCCGCCTGTCGGTCGTGGAGTCGACTGGCTTTTTGGCAAGCTGTTTCGCAAGCGTGAGACCAAACGTACCTTTAGGGTGCGGCGGTGATAAGTATTCAATACCTAGATTGGGACCATGGTCTCAAATCATGATATTTCCTTAGTTTTGGGTGAATGAAAAGATGGATTCTGGGCTCGATCATGTTTTTGCTTGTCGGTCACGCATCTGCGCAACTGGCAAAGCAGCGGCTGTTTAAGGTCGATCCACTTTCGTTTGTATTCAAGGAGTTGAGGCTCAGCGTGGAGCATCGCGCCTTCAAAGATTATTTTTGGACACTTTCGCCTTACGGATACCATCATTTCTGGCGCAGTCGCAGCGACGAGCAATGGGGCAGGCCCACATTTCCCCAAAAGTATTACGGCGTCGGGTTGCGGGCTGGCGCACGTCGGTACTTCATTCCAAAAGGAGTTTCGCCGCACGGTTTTTTTGTGCAAGCTCACGTGGGCTACCGGCAGCTGTGGATCCACAACTATACTACGGGCCTTCAGATCGTGGACAAATCCCGTTTGGGCCAGGGCATGATTGGCGGCACAGTTGGGTATCAATGGATTTCTGGTCCGCGTAAAGATTTCTGCTATGGCTTTAGCGGCGGATTTGAAAAGCTTTTCGTGCTCAATTACCACAGCTCATCCGGTCTTTTTGACAAATCTGATGTGACTGCAAACTGGTACGAATTTCCCTTTTTATTGCATGGCCGATCAGGCTTGCGACTTTACCTCGGCATCGAAGTTGGCTTCGCCTTCCTGCAAAAGCATCTCCACTGGTAGACAATGACCCCAATTGAAATCCGTGAATGGGTTGCCGCTTGGTTGCAACAGCTATCCTGCCCAATGGAACAAATCGGCTGGAAATGGCAAATCGGATCTGCCCAAGTCGATTTTGCTGCTCCTTTGCAGGCTGCGCAGCTTACCGAGCCCCAACAATTGGACCTTTTGCAAGCCTTGAGGCCCAAGCTTGATGGCTGGGCAACCGCAACTTTTGATGCGGGTTTTCTCAACCTGCGTTTCGAACCGAATATTTGGAGCATTTGGATGCAGCAGTGGGATTTGGATCGGCAAGTTTTTTTGGTGGAATGCAAAATTCCAGAGGACATGGCCGACATAACGATCTTTTGGAAGTACCGTATGCTCAAGACCTTTCACGAAGCTGCTGTCATGGCGAGCCTGCGCGGCTGGGAAGCTGAAAGCATGATTAGTTATCAACCAAACACCTCTGAAATCGATATGCTCAAAACATTGCTCGGGCTGGGAGGTGCGCTGCAACAACGCCGCGACGTGCAGCAAAAACGTCTCGCCATGATGACGCAGTTACAGGCGCAGATCGAGCAACTCTGGCAATTCCCGATCTTGGTTCCATTGGACCCTGGAGGTTCCGCATGGCGCCAATCACTTTTGCGATTGTCGCTACAGCTGGCAGAGGCCGTTGGGGCTCCCTCCAAGCAATCGCTGCAGGCTTCGCTTTTGATCCAAAATTGAGCGTTGTGGAATACCCTGTGGAATACTCTCCCCAACATCTCATTCTTGCAAACTAGTTATCATGCAATTTTCCTTACTTTTACCCGCGTATGCTTAGGTTTTTCAAATCAAGAGAATTTCTCATCCCCTTCGGTATCATCATCGGTCTCGGTATCGCGACTTATGTGATATTCTTTTTCCTCTTTTTGCCCTTTTACACCAATCATGGTGAGGAATCGCAAGTGCCCGATGTGAGCAAAATGAGCTTGGAAGACGCCATCAAGGTGATCGAAGATGCCGGCTTGCAATACGAGGTGGCTGACTCCTTGTACATTGTCAGCGTGGAGCCGCTCTCGATTATCTCCCAAGATCCGCTCGGCAAGAGCATGGTAAAGCCTGGACGTCGTGTCTACCTCACCGTGAACAAGGTGGTGGCGCCGATCGTCAAGTTTCCCGAGATTTCGGGTGTGTCGCAGTACAATGCAAAATTGCGGATTGAAGGTGCTGGTCTTGTGATGGGCCAATTGAATTATGTACACAGCGAATACCGCAACCTCGTTCTGGGGGCATCTTTCAAGGGGAAAAAGCTCAAGGAGGGCGACGAATTGCGCAAAGGTAGCAAGATCGATCTTGAGGTCGGCGAGGGCAAAGGCAACCAACGCGTCGAGATTCCATCATTGGTAGGTAAGCCCTACGATGTCGCGATTCCGACCTTGCAGCGTTTGGGCCTCAACTTAGGACTGATTCGTTGGGAAGAAGGTTCCGTCAAGCCGCTTGGAACCATTCTACAGCAGCATCCAAGCTACGCTGAGGGCGATTCCGTGCACCTCGGAGCCGAGGTCGATCTTTGGGTGGCAGGTCCTGAGCCAGAAGAGAGCCTAGATGGGGCAGGGGGGGATACCATTACCAGCGGAAATAGATAAGCCGCGCGTCCTTCATCCATTTACAATTGCATTTCGTCACTCACACAATTACCTTAATTTTAGGCTTTGAGAATTCAACTGATAGCGCAGATGCATTTGCAATTGAGACGAATTTGGGTTTTGTGCTTGCTGATGGTAGGAGTTTTGGGAGTGGCCCAAGGCCAAGAGGTATTGATCGGCGATGGCGGCATGCAGGGCCGACCACTACCGACCACTACGAGACTTGGCACGCCGCCTAGCGGCTTGCGCACGACGTTACTGACCCTACCATTTTTTGACGACTTCTCCTACGATGCCGCGACGCCTGACACCAATCGCTGGGCCATGCATCCCAATGATTTGAGACGCCCCGGTGTGAGCCTCGCAAAGGCCCACAACTTGCCCTCCAAAGGTGTGATCACCTTTGATGGCGCCAATGTCAAGGGCACAAAATACAGCACAAGTTTTGAATCTGGTCTGAGCGACACGCTTACAAGTCAGCCTATCGACTTGAGCGCATTTACCGTCAACGACAGCGTATGGCTCAGTTTTTGGGTGGAGCGCGGCGGATCTGGCGAGGCGCCCGAGATTTACGATTCCCTCGTCGTCTATTTTGATACGACCGGCAATTTTGACTACATGCAGGTGTGGGCGCTGCATGGCAATGGCACGAGTGGCATTGCCGAGAGTGCTTTTAGCCGCTACATTGTGCGATTGGATACCTCCGTATTTTTTCACGACGCCTTCCGTTTCAAATTTGTTGCATTTACTTCGCTCAATGGTGAGCTCGACCAATTTCACGTGGATTATGTGAGTTTGAGCGCCAATCGCAGTGCTTTTGACCCTTTTCCCACCGACGTTTCGCCAGCGCGTTTCGCCCATTCGCCCATGTACCCCTACACGGCGCTGCCGCGCAAGCAGGTGCAGCGCGGCGCAACGATGGCAGGCACACGCACGCTCGTGAGCAATGCTGGAGATGCCGCAGGCGCTGGAAGCTTGAGCTTGTCGATCGATGACACGGTCGGCGGCAATATTTTTGCAGGAACAACGATCGTCTCCGCAAATATTTTGGCGCTTTCTCAATTTGGACATGATACCGTCAATGGTGCTGCATTTAGCGAACAGTCCACAACCATGCTTGAATATGGCAGCGTGAGACTCACGGCTGTGAAGACCGCACCGGGAGACATTCATCCCGAAAACGACACGATCAGAACTGTTTTTCGGGTTGATTCTGTCTTGGCGATGGACGATGGGGTTAGCGATTTTGGGTATGGATTGTTGTTTTCAAGGGCCTTTTGCCAGGAGTTCCACATCGATCAGCCCGACACGATGGTCGCCGTTTGGATTCACTTTGCGCCCACCCTCCACTACAATCAACAGACCAATGTGAGCACCGACTTGCTGGGCAAAGGGTTCAGACTCGTGGTCTGGGATACATTGGGGGTCGACTCCTCGCTTTTGGAAACTAGCGGCGGCATGAACGTCGATTATGGCACTTCAGCAAATCAATTCATTCGTTATCCGCTGATCCGTGAGGTTGTGGTGCCCGATACCTTTTGGATCGGACTGAGGCAGACCGATGGAATTCCCATCGGCATGGGACTCGATCGCAACAATTTTGAGCCTAAGGTCTATTTCGAAAACTCCAACGTTCAATTTCAGCAGGCCTTCAACCGGGGCACTTTGATGATGCGGCCCGAATTCAAAGTTCCGGTCGCCACCGTGTCTACGCGGCCTGCAGTCGCTGCGACAAACGTTGTCGTGAAGATTTACCCCAATCCAATTCAAAGTGGATTGATCGGCTTGCGCATCGCAGATGCAGGTGCCCTGCGCTCAGTTTCATTTCAACTGCTTGATTTGCAGGGGAGGACCTTACAGGCATGGCAAACTGACCGGCCGGGCAGCGATTTTCAGCTTGAATTGGGGCAACAGCCTGCCGCAGGAATCTACTGGCTGCGGGTAGCGGGGATTGATTATCAAGGAAATGCGCGCACCACAACGCAAAAAATTATTATCCAATAGCCGACGGCACTCTGATGGATACTAAACTAGATATCTTGGCGATTGCAGCCCATCCCGACGATGCGGAGCTTTCATGCAGCGGCACTTTGCTCAAAATGGCCGCCCAAGGCAAGAAAATTGGGATTTTGGATCTTACGCGTGGCGAGCTCGGCACGCGTGGATCGGCAGAGATCAGAGATCAGGAAGCTGCTGCATCGGCAGTGATTTTGGGACTTACAGTGCGGGAAAATCTCGGCTACCGGGATGGCTTTTTTCAGAACGATGAGCTGCATCAGCGCGGTATTATTCAAATGATCCGCAGGTTTAGGCCAGAAGTGGTACTCATCAACGCGCCTTACGATCGGCATCCCGATCACGGTCGGGGTTCAGATTTGGCCAGAGATGCTGCTTTTTTTGCAGGTTTGCGCCGCATAGAAACCGAATATGCTGGTCTACCTCAAGATGCTTGGCGCCCTGCGAAAGTCTGGAAATACATTCAAGATCAGCTGATCATGCCCGATTTTGTTGTGGATATCACCCCCCACATGGAACAAAAATTGGATTCAATTCGTGCGTTTTCATCTCAGTTTTTCAATCCCAATAGTGACGAACCTGAGACCTATATCTCCTCACAAAATTTTCTCGAGCAGATTCGGGCCCGCAGCAAAGAAATGGGTCATCTGATCGGCGTGCAATACGGCGAAGGTTTTGTTTCTGAGAAGCCGCTACGGATTGAGGACTTGATGGCCCACCGCTGAGCAAAGGTAAATCAGTGTTGATCTTCACTGCTGTGATCGTGGCCATCACCTTCTGAGTGGTTATGTCCATTTTCAGCGCCTTTTTCACCCTCCTTGGGCGGCTCGCAATGGTCGACGCACTTGCCGGTCTTGTCGATCATCAGCCAATGGGTTTCCGTGAGCGCATAGGCTTTACCATCCTCAAAGGCACCAACGTTGTAAAATTTAAAGGGAATCGCAACTTTTCCCTTCGGGTTGATGAAGCCCCACATCCCGTCCTTGAGGCAATGGGCTAGGCCCTCACTGAATGGCCAAGCGATTTCGTAGGCGGGCTGAATCACGATTTTTCCCGTTGCATCAGCATAGCCCCATTTATCCGCCATTTTTACGGGTACAAGTCCCTCGCCAAACGGCATGATGCTATCAAATGTCGGCGGAATGAGCTCCTCATTCTTTGTGGTGATGAAGCCCCATTTCCCATTGAGAAAGTAGCCGGCCTTGCCTTCAGAAGCGGTTTGCAAGCGATCATAGGTTGCTGGTACTACTTCCCGACCTTGCATGTCGATCATCCCAAAGAGGCTATTCCTGCGAATCTTGGCGACGCTGTCCTTGAAGTCAAAGGCCATTTCGTATTGGGCGGGAATCACGACTTTGCCATTGAGGTCTTGAAAGCCAAATTTGCCGCCAAGTGTTCTGAAGCGCTTCAACCCCCCGGCAGGCTCTGCGGTAAAGTCTATGGCATTGGAGTCGACCGCGACCGTCTTGGTACTGTCGACTGTTTGGCTTGTCGTCGTGCCCTTGTTGCAGGCACTGTTGACGAAAACCATTACCGCCATCAGGGTGATGGCGACGGGAAGTAAGCTGAAGTTGCTGCGCATTTTCAAAAATTGTCGATTGATGGCCGTAAAAATAGTACGGATTTGGCAGAATCTCCAAAATCTTGATTTGAAAGCACACCAAATTCGCCTTGCGGGCTGTTCATAAAAAAATCCGGAGCCACTGCTGGCCCCGGATCTTGGAGTTGTACTCCTCTCATACCTATGTGAAGTAGTAATTTGGCGCTTGGCCCTTTTAGGATGCGCTGCTCGCGGCAGCATCGGTGGGTTTGAGGCCCATTTTGTCGAGAATTTTTTGCTCCAGCTTTTCCATAAGCTCAGGGTTGTCTCCGATGAGCGCCTTGACGGCATCACGACCTTGACCCAGCTTATCGCCATCATAGCTAAACCATGAACCCGACTTTTGGATGATTCCGAGTTCTGCACCGAGATCGAGGATTTCACCTGCCTTGGAGATGCCTTCACCGTAGGTGATGTCAAACTCGGCGACTTTGAAAGGAGGAGCGACTTTGTTTTTGGCGATTTTGACCTTGACACGGTTACCCGTGATGTCGTTGCCATCTTTGAGCTGCCCGATGCGACGGATGTCGATGCGGATAGAAGCGTAAAATTTCAAGGCGTTGCCGCCTGTGGTAGTTTCAGGATTGCCAAACATGACGCCGATTTTCTCACGCAATTGGTTGATGAAAATACAGACGCAATGTGTTTTGGAGATGGCAGCAGTGAGCTTGCGCATCGCTTGTGACATGAGTCGCGCTTGCAGGCCCATTTTAGAGTCACCCATCTCGCCTTCAATCTCGGCGCGTGGCACCAAGGCGGCGACGGAGTCGATGACGATGACGTCAATCGCACCTGAGCGGATCAAGTTTTCGGCGATTTCCAAGGCTTGCTCTCCGTTGTCGGGTTGCGACACGAGGAGGTTTTCAGTGTCGATGCCGAGTTTCTCGGCATAGGTGCGGTCAAATGCATGCTCAGCATCCACAAACGCGGCCATGCCACCTTTTTTCTGTGCCTCGGCAATCACATGGAGGGCGAGGGTAGTTTTGCCAGAAGATTCTGGGCCATAGATTTCGATGATACGGCCGCGGGGCAGACCACCTACGCCAAGGGCGATATCCAGGCCAAGGGAACCGGTAGAGATGACGGGGATATCGACGACGGCGGTATCACTCAACTTCATCACGATTCCTTTGCCAAAGCTCTTCTCCAGTTTATCCATTGTGGCCTGGAGGGCCTTCATCTTTTCGAGTTTTTCTCCTTTTTCGTCTTTCGTAGCCATCAGGGTTCCATTTGGGGATTTCATAGCAAATTTATTTTTAAGGTTTCAGTACTTGAAAAAAGTTGTTCACAAGCGAGGGCAGGCTGCCGGTCACCACGACCATCCTTGTCCTGCATCTCGATACAAGTTTCTGAGGCACTTTTGACATCTCGTGTCAAAAACTCAGAACAAAATGATGTTTCTAATACCGATTGCAAGATGGGTTCAAAAGTAGCAAGAGAAATTATGAAATGCTAATGCTGGATGTAAATAAATTTATCAATTGGGAAAATATTAGCATTTGGCGCCCTTTTTATTGGCAATGGCCGGTTGAGGAGCGCGATTGGCACCACTTCAAGACAACGTGCATAAGTTTAGATTCAGGGTTTGGGCTTGACCTTGCGCCTGTAATAGGTGCAAACGTCTTGCAACACGCAGGTCGCGCAGGCGGGATTGCGCGCCATGCACGTGTAGCGGCCATGCAAGATCAAATAATGGTGCGCGTCGGGGATTTGCGCAGGGGCAAACAAGGCAGTCAATTGGTTTTCAGATTGCAGTGGGGTTTTTGCCTTTGTGAGGCCGAGGCGATTGCCTACCCTGAATACGTGGGTATCGACCGCTAGGCGTGGAGCATGCCAGATGATCGAGGTCACCACATTGGCGGTTTTGCGGCCCACGCCGGGTAGCGTGAGCAGCGCGTCAAATGACTCAGGGACCTCTCCTTGATGCGATTCCAGCAGGATTTCAGCAGTGCGCAGCAGGTGCCGAGTCTTATTGGCGGGGTAGGAGATGCCTTTTATATAGGGAAAGACATCTTCAAAGGTTGCCCCAATGAATGACTGCGGCCTTGGGAATCGCTCAAAAAGGGCTGGCGTCGTTTCGTTTACCCGCTTGTCGGTGCACTGCGCCGACAGCATCACTGCCACCAACAACTGAAACGGCGAGCCATAATACAGCTCTGTCTCTGGTACAGGGATCACTGCCGCCAAACGTTCCAAAACAATCTTTGCCTTTTCTTTGCGACGCATGTGGGTGAATTGCCTAGCGAATTACCAAAATTTTCAGGAGCTTTCAAGTCGGAAAATGGATTCTGCTCAGGGTTGCAATATTTAATAGGGGAAAATTTTATGCTAAAGGGTGCCAAACTTCGATTGCTCAGCGGGCTTTTATTGTTGCTCGGGTTCTGTATCCCCTTCATGGCCCTCGGCCAAGGCACCTGGATGCCCGCCAATGCCGACCCTTCATACCCACGAACGCTGCTGAAATCCGCCGAAATCCCAGCTGTCATCAATTGGATCGAAACCAATCCAGAGATGTATGGCTTTTACAATCAGCTCTATTACGATACTTGGGGATGGGTGCCGACGGTGCTCGTGTCCAATGGCGACCGCAGAGCAGCTGCCCATACAGCCAAAAATTGCGCATTCGTCTACCTGCTCCAACGCAAACCAGTCGCACCATCCGCCCTCGACACCCTCACGAGCACTGAGGCGACGACGCTGCGCAACAAAGCGATCCAATTGCTCAACATTATCAATACAGATGTAGAGGCCTATCCAGACTTTGAAAATTACCTCTGGCGGAGCAATGAAATTACAGACAACATGATCGCCTATGACCTGCTCAAGGGCGCTGGTGTTCCTGACTCGCTGCTCACAACGGCACGCCGCAAGTTGCATGAGTATGCGACCAATTTTCATACACAGATTGCATTCAATCTCTTCGGCCTAGGCCTCACGAGCCTGCATGTGGACAATCACACACTGCGGTCCAGCGGAGCGCTGGGCATCTCGGCCGTCGTGCTGAGCGACGCAGACAGCAGCGACGTTGATGGTCGTGCATCCACCTGGATACAAACGGCTTTGTACAATATCGACAACGTGCTCTGGCGCAGCAATGTGCGCCAATCTGAGCCGGGCATAATCGCGGGGTATTCTGAAGGGCCGCATTATTTGCGGTTTGGAATGCGGCATTGCATCGAATTTTTCCATGCCATGGGCAATTATTTGCCCGATACCACGCTTTCAGTAAGTTTTGATGGCAACACGCGTAGCGTGCGGCATCCATTTTTTGACCCCAATTTTGATCTTTTGTGGGAATGGGTGATGCGCAACCGCATGCCCGATGGCAGGGACCCGCAGCTGGAAGATTGTTTCGCACAAACCCACAATGCAGACATGACCCTGATGGGGCAGGCTCGCTTCAGGCCTAGCTACCACGGCGGGCGTTTCAACACCTCCGCTCCGCAAACGCTTTGGGATCAGCTCCACCACAGTACCGACGATGTCGTCGCCGACTACATCTGCGCGATGACGCCCTATGGCGCCCTGCCTTATCCATTGATGCAGGTGATGCCTGAGAGTGGGGACTTGGTGATGCGATCGGGTTGGGACACGACGGCTACCTATTTTCATATCTCAGCCAAGCATGGCCGCACGCGCACGAGTGGCAACGGGCACAACCATGTGGATGTAACCTCTTTCATCCTGCACGCGCGAGGCCAAGAGCTCGCGATCGATCCCGGTTACTTGAAGTGGGACCGCCGCGACGAGGTCGATGGACCGAGCCACCACAACATGATCCTCGTGGATGGCGCAGGCCCGACCGAGGCCTCCACTGGCAATGCTGGTGACGTCGATGGTTTTATCGAAAATGATTTTTCGCTGGGCAAGATGGACTATGCAGAGGTGAGGGCAGTGTACAATGGAGCAACCATCGTGCGCAAGCCCTTGATGGTGCGCAAAGACTACTTTTTGCTTTCAGATCAGATCTCGGCTGCGAATGTGCACGCCTATCAGTGGCAACTACATGCCTTGGGATTGGCGGGCGGCGACTCGACGCTTGGCGGATTTGCATTGGACTCGGTGGGGCAAAGCGGCACGTGGACGAAAAATGGTGTGCAATTGCGGG
>JANPHP010000179.1:0-28394 GCA_031424495.1 Bacteroidota bacterium
AAGCAAAATTGCGGTGTCCAAGATTGTGCAGATAGTTAACTGCTCCTCGAGCTCCTTGGGTGTAGTCTATCCGCAAGTTGCTCTTCAACGGACCAGGTTTACCGGAGTCAAGAAACACCGAAACAATACCTTGTTCTGCCAAGAGATGTGCCATTTTAGGGTCGACTCGCGAGGTCATTACCGCCACCCCTGGCGACTTGTTCTCGATCATTTTCCGGAAAGCGCTTTTCGTTCTCGCTGGATCGTAATTCGTTGTGCAAAGCAGCATTTCATAGCCGGCGTCAATCGCGGCAGTCTCGAAGGCCTTGATCACGCTGGGGTAAAACGGGTTTTCGATATCGGAGATGATCAGTCCAAGGAAATTGCTTTTTCCCCGTGCGAGCCTGCGGGCATCCGAATCTCGGAAATAGTTGAGTTCGGCAATCGCTTTCTCGATCTTTTCGCGTGTCTTGGCAGCTACCTTTTTTGTCCCATTCAGAGCATGCGACACCGTGGATTCCGAAACCCCGCAACGATCTGCAACGTCTTGCATCTTGGGGCTGGAGCCGCTGCTCATCCTATTATCCTTATCTTTATTGTTGCCTATGCCGCGTTTGCGTTCGACCCTGTATGGTTCCAAGAGTATACTCGCTGCTGAATTGAGTAATAACACAAAAGGCAACCGCTTTCCATTTGGGAGCACTTTGAACTTGAAGGCTATCGGAATTGATATTGGCGGAACGAAAATTTCGGTGGCTGCAATCGATGTTACTGGAAATATTCTTTCTAAGGCCAGCTTTCCAACGGAACCTGATGCCGGCTTCGAACGAGCGGTCGGTAAAATGTCCAATGCGATTCGCGAGTTAACTCAGGATCTTGGTTGGCGATTAGATGAATTCTGTGGTATCGGCATCGGATGCACAGGACCGGTCGATACGAAAAGAGGAACAGTCCACAATCCGTACACACTGCCGACGTGGGATAACGGTAATCTTATCACATCCTTTGAGGATCGATTGGGAATTCGAGTCAGGCTTGAGAATGATGCCGATGCGGCGGCGCTCGGCGAGTTTCATTTCGGATCGGGTAAGGGGGCAGACCCTATGGTCATGCTTACTTTCGGAACCGGCATCGGATTCTCCGCATTGGTTGATGGTCGCATTGTTCGCGGAGTCCACGGCGCGCATCCCGAGATGGGCCATATTCCGATTTTGCCAAACGGCCCAAAATGCTATTGCGGAACACGAGGCTGTTTCGAGTCACTCGCTTCGGGGCCTGCAATCGAGTTGGCTGGCCGCCATTTTGGATTCACTAGTACGCGGGCGGTTTTTGACGCAGCCCAGTTTGGCGACGCAAACGCACAGCAGATTATTGATCGCGCATTGTTTGCCTCCGCCACTGCCGCCTGGACGATCATCCACACGTACTTGCCCAAAAGAATCATCTTGGGCGGGGGCATCATGCAAGACCACTTTGATTTGTTTGCAAAAGCGATGCATCAATCCATCGAAAACGCGGTCCTCATTCCGCAAGGTGAAATCGAAATCGCAAAAGCTACTCTTGGTGCCGCTGCTGGAGTGGTTGGTGCAGCTTCGCTAGTCATGTAAGGCGAACGGGTGTTCATAGCATACCGTAGCTGTGGTCGCACTGAGTATCGCCGTTATGCCTGAGCGATGGAGCGTCTGCTTTTGTACAAAAATTTGGAATTATCGGTAAGTTGCTACGTTGGCCGGACAATCAGGAATAAGAAGAAGTTTCCGTGAATTTTGGTCATGGAAGGCGAATTCTCGATTCTCTCATTCTACAGGACACTGTGCCATGCGACGTTTTGGAACCAAATCAACAGGGTTTACCTTGGTTGAATTGTTAGTTGTGATAGCCATCATCGGGATCTTGGTTGGCTTGTTATTGCCTGCAGTGCAAGCGGCTCGTGAAGCGGCTAGGCGAATGCAGTGCTCGAATTCGCTCAAACAGCTTGGCTTGGCCTTGCACAACTACAACGACGTTCAAAACGCCTTTCCCTCGGGCCAGCCGAGAAACCTCAACGCAGAACCATTGGGATCGGTTTGGGGAAACGAAGGAGTGAATGCGTGCTGGACTTGGTCGACTTTGATTCTTCCATTCGTCGAACAGACAGCATTGCATGCTTCACTAGGTACCGACAGATTGCTTGCACATCAAGCGATAGCCGATCCGGTACGGCTTAAGATAATGCAGCAACCAGTTTCGGTTTTTCGATGCGCATCGGATACCGGCCCCGCCTTGAACGAATATAGGCAAGTTCCTAACGGGGGGAGCGGCAACATCAATTGCACGACAGGTTGCGTCCAAGTTGCAACTTCCAATTACGTTGGCACCAACGACAGTTACGATATATATCGTTCCTTGTTTACTGGGCAGCGGACTGGGAACGGTATTTTCGATCAGACGATTATCAAGAAGAAGGTGAGTTTTCGAAACATAACCGATGGTACCTCCAATACGTTGCTAATAGGTGAGCGTGCTTACACGCTCAATGGAATCAGTGGCGTCTTTACGGCTGGTGCTGCCGTTGTGTTTGGAACGAACGGTGATTCGGATCAAGCCAATCAGCAGGGAATGGTCTACGCCATGGCCGGTGGGCGTTGGCCTATTAACTGCACAAGTTCTGGCTGCCAGCGAGGGTTTAGTAGTCGTCATACTGGTGGTGCGCAGTTCGCCTTTTGCGATGGGTCCGTGCGTTTCATTTCACAGGCAATCGACCATAACCCAGCAACAGACACGGTTCTCGTTCCGACTTTGGATAGTGTTTACGAGCGATTGATTGCGATCGATGACGGTCTGGTGGTTGGGGATTTTGGGAACTAACACAATGACTCCTCTCCAAACCCACAGTTCTCATTGGCTCGCCAGTCAGGCGAGCTTTGTTGTCGCGGCCATGGCGATATGCGTTTTGGCAACCTCCGTGGTTGGCTGCAGACGATCAGGACCGGAAATTGGCTCGGTATCTGGTAAAGTAACTCTGGATGGAAAGCCACTTCCGGACGCATTTGTCTTTTTTCGACATGCGGATGGCGGTCGCATTTCAGAGGCTTTTACCGACGATTCGGGAAAGTACACGTTGAACTACAGTTCGGATGAATCCGGTGCAATGGTTGGGCCAAATTCAGTTCGAATATCGACGTTTATCGAAGCCGTCAGGGAAGATTCCGGAGCAATCGTCAAGGGAACCAACAAGAAAGAATTAGTTCCCGCCAGGTACAATAAGCAAACTGAATTAAGTGCGGAAGTGAAATCGGGGAGAAATACAATCAACTTTGACCTGAAATCCAAATGATATGGGATTAGTCTTGGAATCGCCGAATTCGAAGAGATTCGAAAACGCAAAATACGAGGAGTTCATTCAACTCTTCTCGAGAACGCGTCATCGCATTTTTGCGTACATTTTCGCGTTAGTTCCTCACCAAGCGGACGCGGAAGATGTGTTTCAGCGCAGCAGTTTGATCCTCTGGAATAAGTTTTCGGATTTCGATCGCGAGCGACCGTTTCTTCCTTGGGCCTGTAGTATTGCACACTACGAAGTTCGCAACTTTCTTCGATCCGCAAGACGCGACCGACTGTATTTTGACGAAGAACTAGTCGAACAAATTGCCGTGGCACGAACCAGCAAAGCTGTCGAAAGTGAGAATCGATTGGATGCGCTGAGGCTCTGCATGGAACGCTTGAAGACGACCGAACGCGAATTGATAGAGCAAGCCTATGGCAGCGAGTTCACGATCAAAGAATTCGCTGAGGCAAGTGGAGTTTCGCCGCAAACGCTCTACAACCGTATCGGTCTTGCTAGAAGCAAACTATCGGATTGTCTAAAAATGCGGCTTGCTTCCAAGGGTTGGGCAACATGAACCACGCAGACAAGAATCGAAACGAATTGCGATCACTCTTAGACGAGCTGTGTAACGGGACGCTAAGTCCGTCTAACCATGCCGAGCTTCAGCATCTATTGAAGTCGGACGCTGCGGCGCGAGAGGAATATCTCGACTACATCGAGTTGCATATCGATTTAAAGCGAATCACCTCGCCGGTAGGCGACATACCAGCCGATTCAACTAAACTGCTCGAAAGGATTTTGGAAAGGCCAATTCCCAACGAAGTACAACTTGCACCGGACATTGCCAGTCCAAGATGGCGATTGCAAACGATTCTCCCCTGGGTCATGTTGGCAACGGTTGCCGCTGGACTACTGCTCATGGTCCGTCCTTACTGGGTCGACAAACCGGGGCGAATCGAATCGGCGGACAACACATCGCCGTTTGAATCGAATGCTAAGACGCCTGAAAACGGTATTGAGAAACAAGTCTCGCGGGTTCGCTTGACGCAAATCGCATCCGCCAAGTTCTTCGGTGAAGCGATCCCTCCATTGCAAGGCATTGTTCCGTTCGGACATGAGTATGCATTATCGGAGGGGATGGTTGCATTGCAATTTCCAGCAGGTGCCAATGCGATCATCGAAGCTCCTGCTATCTTCGTCGTTTCCGATGACGCGAGATTGTTGATGAAGACAGGGGTTTGTTCGGTCCACGCGCCAGACGGAGCCCAAGGTTTTCGGGTCGATACGCCCATGGCAAACGTCGTAGACCTTGGAACTCGCTTTGTGCTGAGTGTCGCTCAAACCGGCGAAACCAAAGTCCAAGTGGTTGAGGGGGAAGCAGAGGTGTTCACCAACTCGTTAGTTCCCAATCCCAACGTCGTTGCAAGCGCCGCGATCAGACTATACGAACATCAGGCACGCGTGATTGAGTCGAACGATCGAGTGACAACCAAGGAGATTCCATTTAAGGCCTCAGATTACAAACCGAGTCTCCCCGACCGAATCATTCGGTTTGAGGCTGTCGAAGATGATCGCGGTGCTGTCGATGAATTGGTAGCGGTATCGGTTCAGCGCAATGCGGTGGAGTATCAGTATTCTGTGGACCAAATGATTGGGATTGATCTCATTCACTTCCACGGCGTCAGCAATGCATTCTTGGTAACATCCAGCAAAGTAGAAGACCCTTCACAGCCCGACGTACAAGGACCTTCGCGAGCGAGATTTCTCGATCGCGATCGCAGTCTGTGCAGCGGTCTAATCAACCCAGGGGGGCAGGCTGTGGCGCTGACCAGCGATCCGGTTCTGGACGATCCAAACTTGCCGGAGCGTATTGGCACTCCAGGAATCGGGCTCCGTTTTAAAACACCCGTAATGAACGGCCCAGGACCCGACATTGTGCTTTTCGAATTGCAGACAATCGTCAACAGTGAACGCGGTGATGCATTCCATGTTAGCCCACTCCATTTCGATACAGGACTCCATTCGCACACTATTCGTCGTTACGACATCAATTTGACTTCGCCGCAGTCAAAAATGCTGGCACCCTATCGTCTGTATCGTGCCAGGGAGGTCCCGCTTTCCTTCCTTCAATCGCTACAAACTGCACATTTCGGCGGACCGATTCACGGGATCGCTGCGAAGGTATTGGCTGTAGGCATCGACTTGTCCGATTTGGGTTTTCCAATCGGAGCCAAGGTAGAAGGGCTTTTTTTGCAAGACGCTGCAGACGACAATGATTCCTTTGACCCCGTTTTTATTGCAGGCCTTCCTCCCACTCCATGACGACCAATATTACTAATTTGATCATTCGATTTTTTTCCGCATCGGTACTGTGCGTCGTCACGCTTACCTGCATAGCCCCTGCCGAAGAGCCGCCCGCGAAGAGCCCAGTCTTGTCCGATGAGGACATGCGATTCTTTGAGAACAAGGTGCGTCCATTGCTGGCCGAAAGATGTTGGAGCTGCCACGGTGAGGAAAAGCAGAAGGGCAGTTTGCGCCTGGACTCGCTCGGAGCCATGCTCCAAGGTGGCGAAAGCGGGCCTTCGCTGGTTCCTGGAAAACCCGACGAAAGTCTGCTGATAGACGCGATCCGCTATCAGTCCTTTGAGATGCCGCCAATGAAACCACTTCCGGAAAGCGAAATCGCCATCTTGACCAACTGGGTTTCGAAAGGTGCACTTTGGCCTGGTAGCGATCCGAAATCTGCGAACTCCCGCTCCCAATTCGACGATGAAGATCGATCGTGGTGGGCAATACAACCGGTCCAGGAGCATCCTATTCCGGAAACCAACATTGCAACACAAAATGGAGATTCGGCTAAAAACGCTATCGATCATTTCATACTTGCGCGAATGCAATTGTCTGGTTTGACTCCAGCAGACGAAGCGGACAGAATCAGTTTGATTCGACGGCTCTATTTTGATGTCGTGGGCTTGCCTCCAACCCCCAAACAAGTCGAGGATTTCTTAAGCGATAAATCCAAGGACGCCTATGAAAAGCTTGTCGACACTCTATTGAATTCTCAAAGGTACGGAGAAAACGCAGCCCGCCAATGGCTCGACCTAGTCCGCTATGCAGATTCGGACGGCTACCGCGCCGATGGCTTCCGTCCTGACGCTTGGCGGTATCGCGACTACGTCATCAAATCCTTCAACGACGACAAGCCATACGACCGCTTTGTTCAAGAACAAATTGCTGGAGACGAGCTGTTCCCTGATGATTTGGAGTCTCGCGTAGCCCTTGGTTATCTGCGCCACTGGGTCTACGAGTGGAATATTCGCGATGCGCCAGGGCAGTGGACGACCATTGTTGAGGACATAACGGATACGACGGCCGACGTTTTTTTGGGGCTCGGCTTGCAGTGCGCCAAATGCCACGATCACAAATTCGATCCGCTCCTTCGCAAAGATTACTTTCGCCTGCGCGCGTTCTTTGCACCGATCATGCCTCAGGAAACGACGATCGCAACCCCGAAAGAGATAGAAGCGTTCGTTTCGAATAAGAGGATTTGGGAATCGAAGGTCACCGAATTTCAATCCGAAATTGACACGACCGAAGCGCCCTATCGTGACAAGCTTAAGAATCGAGCCATCAATCGCTTTCCTGAAGATGTCCAAGCCCTGGTACGCAAGGCGACTCAAGAGCAGTCTCCCTACGAAAAGCAACTTGCCCATCTCGTAATGCTCCAAGTCGAAGCGGAATACAAAGGGCTCGAGGGAGAATTGAAAGCCGACGACAAAGACCGAGTTCTCGAGTTGCGACGGAAGATTGAATCGTTTGACGAACTTCGTCCAATGAGTTTGCCGGTCGCGATGACGGTGTCCGATGTCGGCCCCGTTGCACCGCCAACGTTCATCCCAAAACGCACTAGCGAAACCATAGAGCCGGGTTTCCCCACCATACTTGCGGAATCGCCTGCGACGGTAGAGGTTATTCCCGAAGCAACCGGTACCACTGGCCGACGCGCAACGTTGGCCAAATGGTTGACTCAAAAAGACAATCCACTGACGGCGCGCGTTATCGTGAATCGGATTTGGCAGAGCCATTTTGGCCGCGGCTTGGCTGCGAATGCCAGTGACTTTGGCCGGCTTGGCGAACCGCCCACCCACCCCGAATTGCTCGATTGGATGACGGGCGCATTTGTAAAAGGGGGTTGGAGTTTGAAGTCTTTGCATCGCTTGATACTGAACTCAGCTACCTATCGCCAATCGACCAATCACGCTTCCATGTCCAAGTTCCAAACGATCGATCCGGCGAATCGATACTATTGGCGCAGCGACACGCGTCGACTCTCGGCCGAAAAGATTCGCGATGCCATTCTGTCAGCGACGGGGCAACTGAATAACGTTAACGGTGGACCGGCAATGATGCCCGATTCCCCCTGTCGAACCATTTTCACACGTGTCATGCGGAACTCGCCCGACGAGTTGCTCGACAGCTTCGATTTACCATTATTCTTCTCAAGTAATTCTTCCCGCAACACAACCACGACGCCGGTGCAATCGCTGCTGCTCATCAATAGTGAAACGATGCTTGCCCATGCTCGCAAGCTGGCTCAAGTCGTGAGAGCGGAGTCGAGTGACCTTAGATTGCAGCTCGCGTCAGCTTGGCGGCGGGTCTACGGACGTACGCCAAGCGACCTGGAATTAAAGCAATCGATCGAGTTCATTGCTTCGCAAAGTGAAATGATTGCGGCCATGCAAGCACAGCAAGACAGTCAAGTCATTGAGACGGCCAAACTCCCATATCGCACCGGTCAAGCGGTTCGTTTTGTTGCCGAGAATCCCGAGCTGAAACTTTCCATTCCAAATGCGCAAGGAATGGACGTGGGCAATTTTACGGTGGAAGCGTTCTTTCAGTTGCGATCGGTTGATGACTCCGCTGCGGTAAGAACGGTTATCGGTAAATGGGACGGGGATCGGAATCATGCAGGATGGGGGTTTGGTGTCACTGGCCACGGTTCCAGACGCAAACCGCAAACGCTCGTTTTGCAAGTCGTCGGAGAAATGCTCGATGGTACCAATGCCGAAAGACCGATCTTTTCCGATCAGCATGTTGAAATCAATAAACCTTATTATGTAGCAGCCAGCGTTCGCCTCGCAAAAGACGGAAAGCCGGGCAAGGTCAATTTCTATCTCAAAGACTTATCCAACGATGACGAACCGCTATTGACGGCTGAAATGGAGCACGATGTCGTCGGCGGTTTCGCTAATGAATTGGCGCTGACGATTGGGGGGCTGAGTGCGACCAAGCCTCGCTCGTTCGATGGACTTGTGGACGATGTGAGGTTTGTCGGTACGGCCTTATCGGTCGACCAACTTCTCTACTCGGCGGAGCGATCGATTCCTGAGACCATCGGTTATTGGCAATTCGAGTCTGACCCGGGCGTGGTTCGCAATAGTGCGAACGACCGCAATCATATCAATGCGAAAGGAAAATCCATCGTTCGCCTTTCCGTGTCGGAGGCTGCGTTGGTTGACTATTGCCATTCTCTCTTAAACTCGAACGGATTTTTGTATGTCCACTAAAAAGCAATCCAACGTGCTGGTTTCAAAACGTAGCCACAGGCTATCAGCCTGTGTTGAACTTGCAGATTCGCACAGGCAAGCTGCCTATGCTACGAGGCGCGAGTTCCTTGCCAAGAGCGGCGCTGGATTCGGAGCTATCGCGCTAGCCGGACTCATGTCTGACACAGCAGCATCGAGCAATCCGCTTTCAGCCAAGAAACCTCATTTTGTCCCTACGGCCAAGCGAGTGATCTTTCTCTTTATGGAAGGGGGACCAAGTCATCTGGATCTATTTGATCGCAAACCTCTGCTTCAAGAGCTTGCTGGGAAAACGATCCCGGAAGGATTTGGGAAAGTCGTGACGGCCTTCGGCGAGACCAAGTCACCGTTGTTGGCTTCTCAACGAAAATGGAAGCAGCATGGCCAATCGGGGATTTGGGTTTCGGATTGGTTACCAAAAATCGCAGAGTGCATCGACGATATCGCGGTGGTGCGATCTTGTTGGGCAGATGGGATCAACCACTCCGCCGGTGTTTGTCAGATGAACACTTGTTCGATTCTCAGTGGGCGACCGTCGCTGGGTAGTTGGGTCAATTATGGACTAGGTTCGGAGAATGAGAATCTTCCCGCTTTTGTGGTCATGCAAGACAACGGTGCGCAGGTCGTCAACGGTCCACGCAATTGGGGTCCCGGTTTTATGCCCGCAGTTTACCAAGGGATTCGGTTCCGCGAGGGGAAGCAGCCTATTCCGTATTTGCATTCCCCGGAGGGGATCGATGATCGACAACAGACAGCCAAGCTTGAGTTCATCAATCGGCTTAATCGTGACTACGCGCAGGGTCATCCAGAGCAAACGGAACTGGAGGCACGGATTGCAAGTTATGAACTCGCGTTTAAGATGCAAGCCGAAGCCCCTGAGGTGATTGACATCGCCAATGAATCCGCAAAGACCATTTCGGAGTACGGTATTGGGACCAAAGAAACGGATTCGTTTGGAAGGCTTTGCTTGCTAGCCAGAAGAATGGCGGAAAGCGGCGTGCGATTCATTCAGCTATATCACGGGGCTGGTAGCAAATGGGATTCGCATGCCGACATCGAGCGCAACCATTCAGGTTTATGCCTTTCGATGGACCAACCCGTGGCGGCCTTGCTCAAGGATCTGAAACAGCGAGGAATGTTGGACGAGACGTTGGTCGTTTGGGGTGGAGAGTTTGGTCGCACACCAATGTCCGAAAGAGGCAATGGTCGAGACCACAACCCGTCGGGCTTTACCATGTGGATGGCTGGCGGCGGTGTACGCGGCGGTCAAGCCTTAGGGGAAACAGATGAACTGGGATTGCACGCGGTGATTGACCGAGTTCACGTTCATGATCTTCACGCATCGATTTTGCATTTGCTTGGATTGAACAACAAAGAGTTGACCTACATTCATAAAGGTCGCCCGGAACGACCAACCGTGAACGAGGGCGAATTCTTCAGAGCATTGGTAGACGGCAAAGCTTGAGGCATCCCCCACCTATTTCCCATGATCCTAAATCACCGCGATTTGCGTAGGAACGTGATGATGCTCGCCATGTCACCTGGCTTTAGGATCTTTTCGAAGCCCTCTGGCATAAGCGACTTTTCTGACTCGCGAATCTCCTCGATCGAAGCGAGAGTCAGACTGATCAGTGTTCCCTGATCGTTTAGGATCTCAATACGATCATCGCTCTCGCGAACCTTAAGCCCTATGATGGTACTCCCTTCATGCGTCAGGATGCTCATCCTGCGATACTTGGGTTCCACTGATTTGTTTGGGTCTAAGATTGCCGACAACCACGCTTCGTTCTGCCAAACGGACAACGCTTGTAGATTGGGCCCTACCGAAGGCAGAACTCCACTTGCATCGCTCCTGTCCTGATGGCATTGAGCGCAATGCTGTTTGTAAAGTGCCTCACCGCGACTGACATCGGCAGTGGATGCGGGCCATTGACGAACGTAGTCACTGACAATTGCCAATCGGTCCGCACCCGGCGCCGGGCCGAAAAGTTTCTCTACGTAAGCGATCAGCTCAACGTTTTTGCTCGACCTTAACTGTTCGATTTGAGCGGGCTGAAATGCATCGACGCCAATGCCCCCGGCAGCCACTTTTTCTAGCAAAGTCAATGCGTTTTCTTCTCGGGAAATGCTCTCCGTCAAGATGCCTGTGCGTGTACTGGGCTCATAGTCGCGCCAACCCCCGAGAACCTTGATCAACGAGGGTTTCCCAAGCGAAACAAGCCCTCTTACCAGGGCAAGACTGAAACTGCTATCCTGACCGTTAGTAAGCGATTCGACTAGAAAATCAACGCTCGTTGCATCGCTGCTGCTCGTTCTTGAAATTAACAAATCGAGGGCTGAACGCCGCGTGTTCAGTTCGCTTTTATTGTCTCGAATCGTCGAACGTGCATCGATTTGCAAACGGTCGAGACTCGCAACATCTAGCTGCATGGACTTGTCCGCGTCGAGCGAGAATTGACGTCCGAGCGCGTAGTGCCATCCGGGACGATCCCCTGCCCCCTGGACGATTCGTTCGCGAAGCTGTTGTTTCAAAACTGGAGTGGCCTTGGGTATCAACTGATCCAGCATGGATCTGTTGCGAGCGTGCGAATGGGCCAATAGATATTCAATCGTTGGGTCGATCCCTTCGTCTGGCAAAAAGGCAATGGCTTGGTCGATCCATGGATCCCCCGCGTGTTGCGACAGCAGACTCGCGACTTCGCCAAACGCAGAGTCACTACATGTGCAAAGCGCCACGATCAACTGCAATCCCAACGCCCCGTGTTGACGCGCAAGCTCGGATCTCGCAACATTGATAACGACTGGTAGCAATTCACCTTTAATGAGATGTTGCTTTACCATGGACTCGATGGCCCATCGGACCACGCGAGGATCGCTATCCCCGCATGCGGCAATCCAATCGACCGGCGTGCACTCTTGCATTGCATTCAAAGTTGCCAAAGCACGCAGTCGAACCACTGCCTGATCGGATTGGAGTTGAATTTTTCGGAGCCTTTCAGCGATCGTTTTATCGATCAACTCGCGCCGCCAAATCAATTGCTGTCTAGCTATGTCCGAAACGGCGGAGGTCGGACTTTGAAGGGCCGCTAAAAGGTAGTCTTTGTCCGCTTTTGCAAAATCGAATTTTGTGAACGGCTTAAAATCGGACCGATAGGCACGGTAAATCCGGCCTTGGTTTTCGCCAGCCCGTAGATCGATTCTGCGTTGCCAATCGTTCGGTATCCATTCTGGGTGTTCGATGACACGGCGATACATGTCCACCACCCAAAGGGTACCATCGATCCCATTCTCTATCCGGACTGGACGGAACCAAGGATCGCTGCTCCGCAGCCATTCGCTTTGTTTGTCTTCGTCGAATCGAGCGCCTGCGTACGAGGCCCCCATCGGTTCGACCTTGATACGAGACACCAGATTGTGAACGCTTTCACACACCATCGCACAACCCTGCATCTCGGGTGTTGCACCTGGACTCCGACAAAAAATCGAACTGCACGCTGAGGTAAATCGATTCGCGGCGAATAAATCATTGTATCGATCCGCGTCCCGGCTGATCGGATAGACGGGCGGGGCGCTCGGCGGTTGCATCAGATGCTGCGATAAAGATCGTACCGGCGCACCAGCCGCACTGAGCCAATTACGATCGTAAACATAATGATAAATCGGGTGGCTGTTGTCATTCCCAAACCAGTTGCCCCAATCATCGCAGCCCCGAATATACTGGGTCGTACCGGTCTCCAGAAAAGCTAATCCTTTATCGACATCCAGACTTAGATCGCACCCGCTCACCTTGATCTTCCTGCCAGTGGCAACTTCTAGTATCTCCTTGACCTCTGAGCCGGTACCCATATGAAGTCGATGGTCGAGTCCGTAGGTAAAACCATTGACGCGATGCTGTGGATTCGCAAGCGGAAAACCCGATAGCAACACTCTGCGTTCATCGGCCACCCCATCATGATCCGTATCGCGAGCAAAGAACACGTCCGGCGCGCAAGCGACCACGATTCCATCTCGCCAAGGGTAAACGCCAGCAGGAAACGAAAGCTTATCCAGGAATACCGAACTCGAATCCAGTTTTCCATCGCCATCGGAATCGGTAAGCCGTTTGATGCGGCCCGTTCTTTCACCTCCGGTTGGATAGTCTCCCATTTCAACCACCCAAACGGTACCGTCCGCACCAAAAGCAACATTGACTGGATCCTCCACCAACGGTTCGATTGCAACCAACTCGACCGTCCAACCCTTGGGCATCTGAATCGATCGCAAGGATTCCGCTGGAGGCATTGGTTCATCCCAGAGACGCTGCGAGTTGGCCATCTTCAACACCCGAGCAACAATCAAATCCTCGGTGCCCGAAACCCATCTGCCCGGTTGGTTGTAGTACAGCATCGATGCGTCCACTTCATAACCACCCTCCTTGCGAACTCGCTCAGAAGCCACGTAAGCGAAGACATCGTCCGTATAAGCAGCCACCCAAACATTTGGAAATTGACTCAGTTCCTTTTCAAGCCGTATTTGGTAGTCGACTACCACTTCGCCCCCCATGAAGACCCATGCGAGTTTGTCACCGAAATTCCAGAAGTGGATCGGGGCTGGGTACGATTCCGCTAGCCGGTTCTTTTGCTTCAAGATATCGAGCATGACCTGTGCAAAATTGCGTTCCACCACCGACTGGCTCTTGGACAATTCCGTCAATCGCTCGCGTGAAGGCCGCTCCGAAGAGATCGCCACTAACTGAAATACTTGCGACGTGGGTGAAGGCAGATCTTGAAGCGATCCGTTGCAGATCGCCTGAACCGATTTCGCCATTTCCTGGGCATGCTGTTTCGCATGTTCGTATTTGTTACGCGGATTGGGATTGGCGTCTGCCCCACAACCGATGATGGGCAATGCAACGGCATCTGGAGAGTTGGTGCTTCGGAACGATTCTTCTAGCAAGCCGGCCGACAACCCGGCCCAGTCGGCGCTGATCTTGTTCAGTTCGGGCGCGATGGACGTGCAGTGGCAGGCGTATTGATAAACGACCGCGATGGTCGAACCGTCGGGCCGCTTGGCATGGATGACGCGCACATTTCGATCGACAGGACCGTCATCGACTGTACCGAAGCCAGTCCAGATATTGTTCTTAAGCACTCGGCGATTGATTGCAAAATCCGCTCGCCCCGTTCCAAAGCCGACCTTAGCCGGTTGCAGACGATCGATCGATTCACCGACGATCTTGACTACCGCCTCAACGGTCTTGCGGCTGGTAGTCGACATGTTTTGCCGTTCCTCATCCCGAAGGGGAGTTGAGTACAAGTTTGGCAGGACATCTTCCAACTGAGGGGCGGTATGCGAGTGCGTCGTGCACAAAACGACTTGTTTTCGGTCAAGCAAAAACTTTTCCTTCAACTGCGCATGGATTTGGTCGGTGAGTGATGCAGATAATCCGATCGCATCCAAAGAGACAATAACCAGAGGCGGAAGTTCGCCATGTTGAAGAGTCATAGCCCGTGCGAACAGTCTATCCTCGATCTCAGACGTCGATTGACTCCTATTTCCATAGCCACTCAACCGGACCGGAACATCCGGAGTTATGTCTGCTTTGGCTGCACCTACTCGCCACTCGCCGGCAGGTGATTGTGCCCACAGCAAACTGGAGTTAAGCAGAGAAAGGCCCAGTAACGTGAACCATCGGAGGTTTCCAGAATTTGCCATGTCGTGATTCGATTTATTTGAATTGTGTGCGAAGTTGTTGCGGCCTCGATCGAAGACGACCAGCCACGCGCTGTCATTGATTAGCGAGTACAATGGAGTGCTTACCATCATACAACTTTTCCAGACCGGTTTGCAAACTTTGAATTTATCAGCACTTCGACTAGTGACCTTGCTTTGTCTGGTAGTCGCATGGATTTTTAGTGCGTGCCTAGCAATCGCCCAAGAAACCGGAGCGACCACAGAGGTCGACGCAGCCATCAATCGGGCAGTCAGCTTCCTTGTTTCACAACAACAAGCCAACGGCTCCATCGCAGACCGAGGGCACGAAAACGCGATGACTTCCTTGGCAATCATGGCGCTCGCCTCGGTTGGACATCAACCGACAGATCCGTCCTCTGAGGGGGCCGTAATGAAGAAAGGGCTCAAATTTGTTCTTGGCTCCAACCGGCAAGACAAAGCAGGATACTTTGGTGCAAGCGATGGTTCCAGGATGTATGGCCACGGCATCGTCACTCTGATGCTGTCGGAGATGATCGGTATGGGAGGAGACGACCTAACTGATGACGCCATTCATCAGGCTTGTCAGAAAGCCATCGACCTCATCATTCGAAGTCAACGCATAAAAAAGCCGGCGTTTGCGAAGGGAGGCTGGCGATACACTCCCGATGCCGCCGACAGCGACTTGTCGGTTTCAGTTTGGCAGCTCATGGCTCTGCGCAGCGCCAAGAACGACGGCTTAGATGTCCCCTCCTCGACGATCGACGAGGCTATCGGCTATTTGGTACGGTCCTTTACGTCCCCTGTCGACGCGAACGGGCAGCCCAGGCAAGCCAAGAATGGCTTCTCGTACGAAGCCAACAACGATAGCCCAACCTTTACGATGTCAGCCGCAGGACTTCTAGCCATGCAAGTTTGCGGTCAGTACGATTCTCCACTGGTCGCTGGAGCCACAGATTGGCTCAAAGAGCATCCGCCAAAGTGGAGTGAGCGTTTCGTTCTTTACGGCCTCTACTACTACGCTCAAGGCATGCATCAACGCGGCGGAGAGACAGCGGAATCCGCTTCAAAATTGGTGGCATCCGAATTGCTTAAACATCAAGACGCCAACGGGTCTTGGCAATCGTCGAGCGGCGAAGAGCAAAACGCTGGCAAAGTCTATTGCACTGCGTTGGCTATACTGAGTCTATCTGTAAAATACCATTACCTGCCGATTTACCAACGATGAAACCATTCCAAGCAATTCTTCTGCTGTTGTTTATCGGAATCGCCAAAATCGCCGACGGTACGGAGCAAGTCTTCGATCAGGTTTTGTTCAATGATCCACGCAACATGGTTTTCCGGCTCACTCGACTTGATACCAGGAACGGGCTCGACCGGGAGAATTGGGGAATTCGTAACCAATGGTTGCACCGTTTGGATTGAAGAGGGAGTTGTGGTGGAAGCAAAACAAAATGCTTTCCGAATTAGCCACAGAGGATTCGTTGGAATCGTCCTGAAAATGGATGGCGATCGAGTTGTCGTCAGCTCAATATCCAAAAACAGCCCGGCTGAGAAATCAAAGCGGATTGATGTTGGTGATGAAATCATCTCTGTCTTTACGGAAGGGGATCAGGAGAGAACGGTTGACCAGCGACTTGCGAGGGCTCTCTGTTTTCTAAAAGGCTTTGATAGGACCAGCGTTATGCTCCGAATCAAAAAAGCTGGTAGTAAGGACGTACAAGCAGTCGAGTTGAGTCGAGTTCTTTTCTACGAATAAATGTCCAATAGGCGAACCATGAATAAATTGACAATAGTTTTTTGGTTTCGCAACTTAACCTTGCTCAAGTTGGTCTTGGGGCTTGTCGCTACAACTGGCCGACAACTCTATTCGGCCAATATGCCCGCGGGAGTTGCCAAAGTTGATATTACGGATCGCGGAGCCGGACCGGTTATTCTCAAACTGGATCGACTGGATAGTCGAACGCTGGCGGTGGTCTACAATTTCGCAGTCCATCCGATCCAAGGTGTTCCCAGTGGCGGCAACACGACGGATATCATCGGATTTGCCTCGAAGGTGATCGAAGACAATTTGAGCGATGGGACTCTAGCATTGTTCCTGCAAGGATGTGGCGGCGATATCAATCCATTCCTGTACAAAGACGTGGACCATCCGCGTAGCGCGGAACCGCTCGGCAATATGCTCGGACTGAGCACGCTTCAAGCGGTACGTAAAATCGAGTGCCGCGAATCCGAGCGACTGGATGTATTAAGCGAAACAATCTCGTTACCCCGAGGCGATCGTACGGAACGCATTTTCGCCATGGAGGCTGAGCAGAAGCGGTTGATGCAATCGCTCAAAGGTACGAGTCTGAATTTGAAGACGTTTCTTCCTTTGGCGGTCAAGTAGAACACAAGATAACGCGATTCATGGCACAACCTCGTTGACGGCGGTACAACGACTTAGAAAGCAATCCCAAACTTTCATTGTACTGTCGTCAAAAGACGAGTTGCCCGCCAATCACGCAAATTACGCAAATTGAAGACACGCGTCGATGGTAGTGAAAAACCGAAACTTCCGCAGGGTCAACCTGCGGGATTCATAACTCTTACGACAACTTGAAACGCGGGGCTGTCTTGGTAATCTTCGCGCTTGTTCCTACAGGAGATTGCAGTTCTTGATGCGATAACGAATTGGATGCGGAGGATGGCTGCGAGGTTTTCGCGGGCAGCATCTCGCGGACCTTTTGACTTAATATGGCCGCATCGTACCAAGTGAACGACAGTTCAGGATTGGCAGCATAACGCCCTAGCATGCGTAGAGTTTCAGTACGATTGGCTTCATCAAACATGAAGACATACTGTTCTTCGCCGCGAACCAGCGCGACAACATTGATTTCGCCGTTCATCCCACCAACCTCCGTGCCTGGATACCAAACTTGACTGCTCGTGCCCGGAGCAGTTAGCGTTCGTATCGACCGACAGGCCATCGAAGGATCATTCGACTTTCCAACGATCCTCCGCGAGATTCGAGGGTTTCAACGATGTGCTGGTGGCAGCAAAATTTTATAAAGTCTTCGCTGCGTTGGAGATACGCTTGCCAGCCCCCAAACCGCGCGTCGTCACGAAAGTAAAAGTACCCCTCAAGTGCATGCGTGAAATCTTCGTCATTTCCGTTATAAGTGCGCATATGTGAAATGATCGGCTCGGTTTGAGCCTTCATTGGTGGCGTTTGTGGTGTCGGTCTTTTCGGGATGAAGCCTTGAGGATCAGGCCAATTAGCTGGCAAACCCGAGTTTTCCATGCCTTGAGATGGGGCACCTTCCGTTTGCGTCAATGCATCCGATAGTTCAAGATTGGGTTCTCGCACTGCTAACCCAATAACGGATTCCGGCATCTTACTTGGCTCCTGAATTGCACTTGCTTGCACGACTTGCGATGCATCGTCTTGCTCCTCGCCAGCTGCCGAAGGGATCGGCAATTCGATTCGCGATGCCGCTATACGCCCTTGTTTAGTGTTGGTGCTCCGTTTTTGGATTGAGCTGGTTGTCTCCTCGCGGGATTTTGGAGCCGGATTCATCTCGACAGTCGAGTTTGTCTCGGCCTCATCAGGTGTTTGGGTCTTCATTTGTTCGGCGGCCAAGGCACGTTCCGATTCTAGTCGAATCCACTCCGGAATCGTCTTTTCCTTCTTCGTTCCCCATGGCAATCCATAGCCGACTGGGATCGGGTGGAAACCAGGATTCGCCGCGTACCAATTCACTTTCATCGTCATGCGCGGTGGATAGTAAGCGTCATAATCGGTGATCGCACCTTGCAAAACGGCGTCAACACCCAAGTGCTTGGCAAACTGCTGGAAATCGATCGGCGAAGTGATGGGGCGTCGAAGCACATTCATTTCAAAATAGGCGAGTTGATTCTCCACAACGCCGCATGGTACGACTTCAAAACCGCGAATCGCCTGCAATTCGTTGTAGTATGCCATGGAGACTCGAGCACCGCTCAAGGTCGCCTCTTGACTCTGATTGCGAAACGGAAGGATCGCAACTTTGCTAATCTGCGGAAACGGATTGTGGTACTGAGGCTTGCGCTTGATGTCCGGAATGAAATTGCATCCAGACAAGAATGCGAGAAAGAACAGAACAATGGGTCGAAGTGTGCGGTGCCCGGCAAACGAACCACAAACGCACGCAAGTAAGAGATTAAACCAAGCGAAAACACCATCGATTTGCCGCGCGAGAGTCCCACCGTGGAGACTGTCCATAGCCGAAGGATGAAGTGAATGTTGGTTCATTTTGATTGGGGAATGAGTTTGTCGGATGCAACAAAAGTATGTGCAAGGAGCTACTGCTAGGCACCGCAGTAGCTCCATCGCACATATACCTCTTCCCCCTAGGCACAAAGCACTTGATCGGAATAACCAGCAAGGTCTGTTGAATCAAAAGCAGCAATAATTCCATTTTCCTTTCTGCAATGCTAGCCAATTCTGACAAGGAAGAGTTTTCCCAGAAGAAAGACTCATCGCACATGGGCCAAATTGCCGAGTCAAATTGACAGTGTCCGCCAGTTCAGAACGTACCGTACCTATTGGTTACGCAAGTGATGGAATCAAAAAAATCGATCGAGGTATTGGATGAATCTACCTATATCGTGGGTAGTCGCCGGGGCGATTCCAGCCAGCCAAGCATTAAAGAAAACCGCGGACCTCGCGGCGACCTCGGTCAGCCATTTCTTTGGCGAGCTGCTGCAGACAAACCCGCCGCCAGCAAACCCGTCAACAGCAGTGGACAATGGCCGCTCGGCTCAATTCCTACAAAACCAGATTCCAAAAGCAAGTAGCGAACAAAAGACTTGGACGGATCGAGTTGAGTCGATCCGCAGTAGCCTTTCAAAATTGGTCACGGAAGCTCGCGCCCGCTTCGGCCTACCTACCAACTCGGCCCAGTCCGAGAGCATCTCGATCTCCGCCAACGGGAAAGACCAACCTGTCTTGAACGGTCCAGAACCGCTACGGACGGAACTGGAACTTCAACTGCAAAAGAGTCCCACACTCGTCAAGGAAATCAATGAGTTAGCATTGGAGAGCCCGCATTCGGGACCACTCGGATTGCTTCCACGACCAGACTCTGTTGGTAACTCAAGTGGACCGTGGAAACTGTGGATCGACGGCTAAGGCGAGCGGCAGGATATGTTTAAAGCGGGCGGGCGAGGCGGGTGAGGCTCCTGCCGAACCATGGCGGTGCCAGCTCGGCAGGAGCCTCGCTCTCCCACATGATGACTCGGCAAGTAGATTTCAATCGGCCTCGCGTTTAACTGCGAAGTCGCCGATGGAACAAATCGAATACCATTGGGAAAATGATTTGCGATAGCGCCGGATCATACCGAGGACCTTCGTCGCGAAGAAAAGCATGTTCACCATTGAACTCATGCCACGTGAAGTCTAACTTGGCCTCCGTCATGGCATCGTAAATGACCTTTCGACCTTCAAGCGGAATGTGAGGATCTTGGCGTCCCCACACCATCATCATCTCGGCTTGGATTTCAGGCATGCGATCGAGGGTGTTGTCGTTCAGGCCCTTGCCTAGACTACGCTTGTGTATATCGGTTGCGTAGAAGCAAACGCCCGCTTGAACGTTGGCGTTCATGGCAGCCCGAAAGGCTAAGTGGCCTCCCAAACAGATGCCCAACGTCGCAATCTTGCCGCTGCAGAAGGGAAGTTGCGGAAGATACTCGATGAGGGCAACTGCATCGGCGTCATAGCTTGCCAGTTCTTTGGAAGTCTTAAGCCTATTGCCGCGATCGGTACCTTGTTGATCGTAGGCGAAAACCTCGCCTGGAGTTGCGAACTCATGGTAAACCTCGGGAACGGCGACCAAAAACCCGTTTCCCGCAATTAATGCGGCAGTGCGAGCAATCGGACCGGTCATTTGGTAGATTTCGGAAAACAACACAACCGCTGGGTACCTATCTGTTCCACTCGGACGAAATAGGTGCGTTCGCATCGTCCCGAAAGGGGTCGGCAGGTTAATGAATTCGGCTGGATGGATCCGCATCGTATCTACCTGTGGTTAAGAACTGCGGTTTTGCTTTCAAGATACACGGTACCCAAAAAAAAATCGGCCCGTCACAACTTATGACGGGCCGATTTTTATTAGATCATGTCTTGCGACAAGCTGTCCAGAATTCGAATTAACGAATTCGGGTGCTGCTTGCTTGAATGACATGACGCTTGGTGTTCAGATAAGCATGTGGGTCAACAACTGGTGCTGGTGCAGCCATTGGAGCAGCCATTGGTGCCGATACTGGTGTACCGCCACAAGAGCTGCATCCACTTGGAGCATTGCAACCGGAATCACAGCTTGGTGCTGCGTCGCAGCAGCTGTTGCTCTTGCACTTGAAAATCTTGGCGAGCAAACCACCGTGTTTGCGTTTCATGCCACATCCGCTGTCGCAGGATGAAGCTCCGCAAGGATCGCAAGCAGCGATTTCAGCGCCGCAGCTTGGTCCGCAGCTAGGGCCACAGCTTGGAGCTGCACCGCAACCGGATCCGCAAGGTGCCATTTCAGCGCCACAGCTTGGGCCTGCGCCACATGCTGTCTCAGCGCCACAGCTTGGTGCACAAGCTGATTTGCAAGAAAGCTTGCTCTTCAGACCGCAAAGCTTAGCTTTGAGATGCGAAAGGATTGGTCTGCGAGGTCCGCAGCACGAGCTTTCAACTCCGCAGCTTGGAGCGCCGCATGGATCGCAAGAAGCGATCTCAGCGCCACAACTTGGTCCGCAGCTTGGAGCTGCAGCACAGCTTGGAGCACAGCTTGGAGCTGCGCCACAACCGGATCCACAGGGTGCAGCCATTTCGGCTCCACACGATGGATCCGCAACCGATGTATCGCAGCAAGAGCTAGAAGCTCCACAGCCGTGACCACCGAGCAAACGATGCAAAAGGTCGCCGCCAAAGCTCTGTCCACAGAGGCTAGCGCTCAGCAACATCGACCCTACTAGTATGTTCAATTTCATCGAGCCAAATCTCCCTACGTATATATTGTCACTGACTATCATGTACAAGTCGACTTGAACGGTTGAGTTGAGACCGGTTTCGGCGCACGAAGTCGCCGCCGAAATCGCCCTCTACTGGCGTGGCATTGTGCGGTGAGCTTTCACTCACCACCATTGACTTCGTTAGCCTCGTTTCCAAAATGGTCGCCGTCATGTAAAGCTACCATTTCTCCGTTTTCCATCGTGTTTCAAACGACCCCTCAGTCCTTTGAAACAACACAATAGTTGCCGGTCGAGTATTCCTGTTACTCGATCAGTTTCTGGGTCACCGGCAATTCAATGGATCACATCTTTCCCTCTCAGCTGCACGTACAACCAAGGTAAGATGCGTCGTTGAGGGAAGGTATCGGCCAGTCGATGAAATACCCTTGAGCAAGCCATTCCATTTTTTGAAAAATCATGCCTGATAAGAGTTTACGTCAATTTTAACGATCGAACGGATCATCCGAAACATGTGGACACTGCGATCGTATAGATTACCCATTCACCCAATTCCCAACCGGAATCTTTGCGCAGTCGTTAAAGTTTACCTGCCTTGCGATCCCGCTTAGGACTGAAAGAACAATTATGAAAATAGCGTACCTCACCGCCGGAGCGGCCGGAATGATTTGTGGCTCCTGCCTGCACGACAATGCGCTCGCCAAGTCGCTCATTCGTTTAGGCCACGATTGCATCTTAATCCCCGCATACACCCCAATCCGCACAGACGACCAAGATGTCAGTATCGATCGAGTCTTCATGGGAGGTATCAACGTCTACTTGCAGCAAAAGTTGCCCTGGTTGGCCTACTTGCCAAGATGGATGGACAACTTTCTCAATCAATCCTGGATCCTCAATCCGCTAACTAAGAATGCAGGCAAGACATCACCAGCGTTGCTTGGCGCGTTAACGATCTCCATGCTGCGCGGAACACAAGGTCGACAACGCAAAGAATTCCAAAGTCTACTGCAGTGGCTATCCCGCGACATCCAACCAGACGTAATGATCTTGACCAACCTTTTGGTCGGTGGCGGCATTCCTGAAGTGAAACGAATGGGTACCACGCGGGTCTTTGTCACTCTGCAGGGTGACGACATTTTCCTGGATTCGCTACCAATCCAGTTCCGAACGAGGGCTATTGAATTGATGCAAGGCTTAGTTCGACATATTGATGGCTTTCTGATCCATTCCCAAGACTATGCCAACCGAATGGCTTCGTTGTTGCAAATACCAGCCAATAAGATCCAAATTGTCCCACTCGGAATCGACACAACCGATTTTCAGAAATCCAACCGTGCCGTCTCGCCTCCAGAGTCGTTCTCGATTGGTTACCTCGCTCGCATGGCACCCGAAAAAGGACTCCATCGATTGGTGGATGCGTTCATCGCAATCGCTCACCGGCCAGAAGCGAAGCATGTGAAACTGAAATTGGCTGGCTGGATGGGTCCTCAACACACGGAATTTTGGGAGGAGCAGAAAGCCAAATTGAACAAAGCCGGCTTGAGCGACCGCTGGGAATACCTCGGCAGTATTGATCGTGAGGAGAAAGCCAAATTCCTAAGCTCGATTAACCTATTCTGCGTTCCGACCACCTACACCGAACCGAAAGGACTGTTTCTGTTAGAAGCCATCGCGGCCGGCGTGCCTTATGTCCAACCCGACCATGGAGCTTTTCCCGAAATACATCAACGCGTTCAAGCGATCGCCGAAGGACGCCACATCGGCACCTTGTTCCAAGCCGATTCGATGGACGATCTTGCCGCCAGGCTTTTCGAAGCCATCCAGTCCAACGCTAGTTTGGAAACCGTTTCCCAAAAAGTACTCGACGAAATCGATATCAAAAAACATGCGGAGCGAGTCTTAGCTTGCCTCGCTCCCAGCTGAAAGACTATTTCAACTCGACCTGCGTGGGGCTAGCGAGATATCCGATGAGATCGCGCACCTGCTCATTGGTAAACGTTTGCAACAAGCCGTCAGGCATCATCGAAACCTTGGATAAGGATCGTTCCTCGATCTCAGACTTCGGCAAGACCAACCGCTCGTTAGCGGTTTGGATGGTCAAAGCGATCTCGCTTTCATCGACGACCAATCCCGTGATCACGCGACCGGCTTCCGTTTGAAAGAGCTCCATCTGAAAGTCTTTGGCCACAGACGCGCTGGGATCCACTAAATTCTCCAGCATGTATTCTACGTTGGTGCGTTGCGATCCTGTGATCTCTGGACCGATCGTTCCCCCTTGGCCAAACAATCGATGGCAATTCGCGCAGTTCTTTTGGAAAAGAGCCCGGCCTGCACTCAAGTTTGCCTTCTTGATGGTTTCTTGGGTTAAAAGCTTTCGGTACTTGGTGATCGTTTGTGCTTTGTCGGCGGATGTGGTTCGCATCTCGCCCCAAATCTTCGCAATGCGCTCACTCAGTTGGAGATCCCCCAAACTCTGCAGTTGCCGAGCCGTAAACGCAGAAACATCCTTTCGAGGGATTTGCTCCGATTCCACGGCTTGCATCAAACTCGAACCCCATGGGATGCGCGATGCCAACGTCTGCAATGCATCTTGTCGCGTTTCGCCATCCAACGATGCGTAATTTTCGATTAGTAGTCGAGGCATGGCCACGTGGTCAAATTCCGCGAGCCCTCGAATGGCTTCCCGCCGGACGTCCGGATCGCCCACCAGTTCAACAAGAAGCGATGCTACGTCAGTCGCTTTCTTGGCGACGAGCGAATGAACTGCACGATTTCGATCCTTTGGAATAAGGGATCGGTCAATCGCAATTCTTCGTAGCGACTGGAGGGCACGTGGATCGCCGAACACAAGCGCCAATTCGATTGCGGTCTGTCGAACATTCCTATCCTCGCCGGATTCCAGCCTCGAGAAAGCCGCTGTCCAACTCTCTGGCATGGCGACGGATCGACGCCCTTCCAGACCATGCATCATTCCCGTTAACAGATCGAATTGAAGTACGGAATCATCGGAATTGGCGAGGACTTTCGATAATGCGTTGAGGCCAGTCGCGGACTTTTCGTGGGATGCCACGCGTCGTGCGATGTGATTGCGAACGACAGGGAGGCGGCTGTTTTTAGCCAAATCGACAAACCGCTGCAGATCCGTATCCACCAGCGGTTCGATCGCGTACCAATGCATCAGCGGTAGATTCATGTCGTCGGCATCTTCGGCGTGTTCCAGAAGTGCTTTCGCGATTGCCCAGCGGTCATCCAGTTTCAAGCGTTGCAGCCCACTGGACAAATACAATCGAACCAGGGGCGAGGCATCCTTGGACGCCAGTTCCGAAAAGCGCCCGAGTGCGAGGGCTGAGGGCTGATTGTCTTCGCACAAGAACCGGATGGACCAGGCTCGGACGTTTTCACTCTCATGATCAAGCTGCGCGATCAGGAATGGTTCGTCGATGCCGCCAATGACTTTCAAAGCCCAAAGTGCTCGTAGTTGGATCGGGACCTCAACGGATTGGCGGAACAGCGCAAGCAGATCCTGTCGGACTTGCTCCATGCTTTTCCCTTGTGCGGCACGTTCCTGCAATACGCGACGAGCATGTCGAACGTGCCAATCATTGCGATGCGTTTGCAGTTTGACCAGTCCGTCATTGGATAGACTCGCAATATCGACAGGCGTAAAAGTGGGCTTGCCGTAAGTGACCTTAAAGATGCGTCCCGTCTCACGACGTGTATTCCGAGTGCTATGGCATTCGCCCGTGTCCGACCAATCGCTTACAAAGACCCCTCCGTCAGGCCCATATTGAATGGTGACTCCCATATGCCAAGGATCGCGAGATCGCAGGAAATCTGCACCATGCGAAGCGACAAAACCCGATCCAGAGCGTGTCAGCAAGTCGTTGTTAACTCGCTTTCCGTGAATGTTGTTCGTGAAAACGGAGTTTCGATATGGGTCTGGCCAATTGTCGCCAAGGTAGATCATCGTACCGCAGTGCGCGTGCCCTCCACCCGCAGCATCCTCGGCTGGGCTACCAAGCCCCTCGTGGAAGTTCGGTCCGCCGATAAAATGCAGATGATCCGCGATCGTTGGAATTCTTTCGTAAGCGTAGCGGCTCGATTCTCGATTACGCCATGGCTCGTAGTGGGCACCTTGAATGACATGGAACAGATGAGGATTGACGCAGTTGGTTACAAATCCTTCGCCAACGTCATTCCAGTCGATCCCCCACGGATTCGTTGTCCCATCCGCGAACGGCTCCCAAACGTGTCGAACCGGATGATAACGATAAACTCCACCGTCGAACTGAACGCGTTGCGAATCCGGTGTACCGGGCTTGGCAATCCGTGACCAATTGGTCCGTCCATGTGTACCGTAAAGCCATCCATCGAGGCCCCAAGCAAAACCATTTGCCAAATTGTGGCTATTTGCGTGGTTCCCGAAGCCATCGAGTAATACTTGTGGCTGAGCGTCCGGCACGTCATCGCCATCGCGGTCCGGTATGAAATAAAAGTTGGGAGGTGACATGACCCACGCGCCACCGAATCCCACCTCGATACCCGTCACATAATTCAGTTGATCGTAGAAGACCTTCCGTTTGTCAAATTTTCCGTCACCATCCGTATCCTCAAAGATAACGATTCGGTCCCCTGGCTTAGTGCCGTGGTTTGGATAGTTGTACGCTTCTGCCACCCACAACCGTCCGCGATCATCGAAGCAGAATCCAATCGGCTGTTGCACATCTGGCTCGCCTGCGAACAACGTGACGTTGAAACCCTTCGGAACAATCATGGTCGCGGCCGCTTCTTCAGGCGGTAACGGGGCGTCCACCACTGAGTCGGTGACCGTGTCGGTGACCGTGTCGGCAGACGTGGCAACCACGGTGTCGGCAGACGAGGCAACCACGGTGTCAGACAAGTCGGCTGTAGCTACACATGACTGGGCTAGTGGCTGAAATAGCAGAGTTAGTAACGAAACAAAAATAGACTTCATCGATTGGACCTACTTTACTTCTTGTCATTTCCACAGGCGAAAAGCCTCTAAGGCGAACGGCAGATTGAAATCGAACTGCCAAGACTCAAGTGGGAGAGCGAGGCTCCTGCCGAGCTTAGCTTTGGCTCGGCAGGAGCCTCGCCCTCCCGGCAAAAACAACTCCACAGCTCGCCTCACGATTCTAACGACAAGGCGTGGTAACGGATAACGCGTAACGGGCAGCGATGCAGGAAAACGGCAGATTTCACAGCCTCTTCCACGAATTGCCGAATAGTTCGATTCCAACGATTGGCGCGTTGCATTACCAGAAATCTTGCCCCAACCCGTACGGATTGCCAGCCATTGCTTTGGCGGTGACCCATATTTCAAGGCCATTTCCGCACCGTTTTCCTTCCTGGATTTAAAGAACATGTCGATTGAACGCGTCAGTATCGAACGCCCAAACACCGAACGCAAGGCACTCGCGGTCAATCTTGACCCACGCCGCTATGGATCGTTTGCCGAAATCGGTGCCGGACAAGAAGTCGTTCGTTGGTTCTTCCGGGTGGGTGGTGCTGCTGGCACCATTGCCAAGAGTATGTCGGCCAACGACATGACCGTCAGCGATGCAATTTACGGCCAATGCGAGCGCTATGTGTGCCGTCAGCGACTAGAGGATATGCTGGAGCATGAACATTCCCTCAACCTCGAGCGATTGCGTGAAAGCCGCGGCGACACGACCGCCTTTTTTGCCTTTGCAGACACGGTATCCGCCAGAAATTTCAAAGGGACCAACGACTGCCACGGCTGGATGGGGGTGCGTTTTCAATCGCATCCTGGAGATCAAGACAGCCAGATCATCATTCACGTGCGAATGCTCGATACCGAAAATGCACTCCAACAAGAAGCCATCGGCATTACGGGTGTCAACCTGTTGTATGGAGCCTTTTTCCTCAACCATGAACCGGACCAATTGATCGAGTCGTTGCTCGACAACCTTAGCACACGCCGCATTGAAATCGACATGATCGAATTCTCGGGCATTGCCTTTCGAAACGTAGACAATCGAGTCATGAGCCTGCGATTGGTTCAGTTGGGGCTAAGCAATGCGGCCATGTTCTCCGCCAAAGGTGAGGTCCTTCAGCCGTCCGAAGTCCTTTATAAGAAACCAATCTTGGTGGAGCGAGGCAGTTTCCGACCACTCACCAACGTCAATTTAGATATGCTTCGTTCGGCTCATGAAAAATTCTGTCAGGAGCCAGATGTAGAAGCCGATCAAGTGGTCACACTAGCTGAGATCACGATGCGTAACTTGAAGGCCAACGGCGATATTGACTTGCGAGATTTCCTCGCACGTGTCGACCTTCTGGCTGCCTGCGGCATGACCGTTTTGATTTCCGACTACTTCGAATACTACCGGCTGGCAGCCTATCTGGCTCGTTACACGAAAAAGAAAATCGGGATCACGATGGGGGCTGGTAGCCTGTGTGAACTATTCGATAATAAATACTATTCTGAGCTAGACGGCGGGATCCTGGAATCTTTTGGCCGCTTGTTCAAGAACGATCTTAAACTATACATCTATCCGCTTCTCGATCGAAATACCGGAGAATTGACGCTGGTGGACAATCTTATGGTTGCTCCAGAACTGAGAAAACTTTACGAATACCTTGTCGATAAAGGTTGCATTGAACAGCTAGACAACTTTAACCCACTGAACTTGTCGACGTTCTCACGGGAAGTATTGCGGCAGATCCAAGCGGGTGATCCAAGCTGGATGGAACACGTGCCGGAGGAAGTTGCGGAAGTGATTCAGCGACGAGGTTTCTTCGGTTATCGACGCACTCCAATTGCCAAGCAAGCAGCGCTCGCGTTCAAGTCGAAGTAGGCTTCACTACCCCGGCTG
>JANPHP010000180.1:0-40267 GCA_031424495.1 Bacteroidota bacterium
GGACGCGATGCATCGCGTCCCTACCTACCAAATCATCAACATCCATCGCGTCCCTACCAAAACAACACAATGCATCGCGTCCCAACGAAATCATCACCATTCATAGCGTCCCTGCGAAATCATCACTAAAACCGACACAAATTCCATGTTTTCAGGGACCGATTTCGCTACATGCTGTCCATGACCAAGCTTTTTTTATCCACTATCTTATCGATATTGGCACAATACAAGTATATTGGGAACTGTTTTGTAGTCTTCTGCCAATATGTCAAAAATCAAAGCCCCCAAGGAGCGCGTATCACGTGTGGTTCCGCGCCATGAGAATACACTGGTGCCTGCCAGCGACACGCCCAGTATGATGCCTCCGTTTTACGCACTGACAGCGGAAAGCAAGGCGGTACAAGACCAAACACATGAAGGCCCCAATGACCACCCGCAGAATGAGGGTCCTGAGACACAGGTATTGGCGAGGGGACCGATTGTCGCGGCAGACATTCCACGACTACCTGTTGGTGGTGGGGAGGCCCTCAAAGGCGAGGTGCTGGCTGCCTATGAGGAGGCCCTGGGCATCAATCTTTCAGCAGTGCGTATCCACACGAGCGCCGAGGCGCAAAATGCAGTGCTTGCACTCGGAGCAGAAGCATTGACCCACCAAAACGACATCTACCTTTCCAAGACTTTCCAACCTGGCGATCCTGAAAGCGAACGCGCATTGGCGCACGAACTCTTGCATGTGAGGCAATTCCAAGCAGGCCAGATACCATCAGCCAAGGACGGTGCACTGAGTTCGCCCCACGATCCGCTGGAAATCCAAGCCTACAGCCAAGAAAACGAGATCACAAAGGCTGCCCTCGCGGCGCGGGGCGAGGCGACCGATGCGCCGATCCTGAACCAAGACCATACGCCACTCACCAATCAGGAGCCAACGAACGAAGCAGGTGGTGACGCCTCAGCAGAGTTTGAAGCGATGGATGCCGAGATGGGCCCTGAATTGAGCCGCGAGGAGCAGGTGGATGAAATGGTCGATCGTGAGCTTCAGGAAAAAGCAGCATTGGAGACCACAGGCCAAGGCGATGCCCCCGCTGCCGAGGGCGAAGGTGCTGACGCAGCAGCGCCATCGCGTGAAGAGACCGCCGAAAATGCCGTCGCTGACCCAGCACCAGCAGCTGAGCTGCCCGTCGCAGACGCACAATCCAGCGGTGGCAACCCTGTGGTCGCCGCGCCCGCTGCCGACGTCGCGCAGGGCGAGGCCATCGAGACTTACAAATCCAAGGCGACTGCCGACCATGAAGGCGAGAAGATCGCAGTGGCCGATGAATCCGCCAAGGTGAAGCAATTGGCAACCGAAAAGGCTACTGCGCTGCGCAGCACAGGTGCCGTCAATCTCGCCAGCTACCAGCAGTCGATCGCAGCAGCCAAAGCCCGCTTGCAACAAAAGGCTGCCTCGGCCAAGCAAAGCATTCAGGCAGGCTATGCAGCCCAGATCCAAACGCTGACCGGGACAGCAGGCGCACAAATCGCCGCTGTGGTCGCGGCAGCGGCCGCCCAGAAAGCAGCGCTGCAGGCATTTGCCGCCAGCGAAATCCAGCGCTACACCGCCGGCAAAACCACCGAATTGGCAGCTGCAACTGCCAGCGTCGAGGCCAAAAAGGCTGCGACACTCGCAGCCGCAAACGCCGCAGCCGAGCGCGCCCGCACAGAGAGTGCGGCCCAGGCGCAAAGCTTGCTCTCGATGGCCGGCGGTTTCCCGATGGGAGGCGAAGCCGACGCCAACGAGGCCAAACGCAAAGCCGTGAACGACATCGCCCAAGATGCCGCAGGCAAGATCCGCGCAAATGGCGACAAAGTTGCCTCGGGTGTCCTCGCCGATGCCACATCCGGCAATGCAAAATATGACGAGGCCCTCGCGACATTCACCCAAAGTCTGGAAGAAAAAGCGGCCGAGTATATCCAAAATGCAACCGAGCTAGGGACTTCGGTCGCCGGCTCCATCGATCAGGCCGCCTCGCAAGCACAGTCTGCGATCGAGGCAGCGCTTTCGCAAGGTGTGCAGGCCCTGCAAACGGCCAGCACCGATGCCTGCGCGCAGGTCGATCGCCAATTGCAACAAAACATCAGCCAACTCACAGCAGCCGAAACCCAGGTATCGGCTGGCTTCCAAAAAGAGGTGGACCTGGCAGCTACCCGCGTCACCACTTACGGCGACACGTGCAGCAGCCAATTGCTCAAGGCCGACGGCAACGATGTCGCAGGCGTACAAGCAGCGGTGCAGAGCATGGAAACCAATATCAATTCGTTTTACGACGAATTGAATGGCGGCTTCGGCACATGGCTGAGCCAGTCGCAAGCTGAGATCACCACCGTGGAGCAAAGCGGTGCATCAGCGATGGACCAAACGCAGTCCGCCGAGCTGGCGAGCGCCACGACCATCGGCACGGGCATCAATACCGAGATCGTGAATGCAGGTGCGGCAGCGACCCAAGGCATGACGACCTTGGTCACCGAGACGCAGCAAAATATCACGCAATCGACCGATGAGATGATCGGCGCCATGGCCGATTCGCGCGCAGATTTGGACGCCAAACTGGAGGAAATCCTGCAAGACGCGACCAAGAAGTTTGACGAATATGTCACCAAGGGCTTGGCGGCTGGCCAAAAATTGGTCAGCGATGCCAGCGGCAAGATGCAAGAAGCCGTTGCAGAGATCGACAGCCAATACAGCTCGATGAAGAGCGAGGCCGAGGCCAAAAACAGCCAAGTCTCGCAGCGCGTCATGCGCGGTTTCTGGAGCTGGGTCGGCGGCATCGTAGATTCGGTGGTGACATGGTTCAAGGAGAAGTTTTTTGACTGGTTGAAGGGCTTCGTGATCGGCGTGTTGAAAGCGCTGGTGATTGTTTTGATCGTGGCTGTGATCCTGTTTTTTGCGCCTGAATTGGCAATCATCTTGCTCATCGGCGGTGTATGCATGGCCATCTACAGCAGGTGGCAGGAGTACAAACTGGATCACAATGGCGAGGGGCCAGGATTTTGGTGGGGAGTGGGATGTGTGGTTTTGGGTGTTTTGGACATCACAGGCATCCCTTATATCATCGAGGGGTTTGCTGGGCAGCGCGCAACTGGAGGTGTCATGACCACCGAGGAAAGCGGCGAACGCCAGGGCATGGGCTTGGTATTCTTGATCACGCTTGGCTTGGCGGGTTACAAGAAATTCGGTGGCCGCAGCACGAGGGTGCCGGTTGAGGATCCGCTGAGGTTGCCAGTCGAGGAGCCGATCAGAGAGCCTGTTGAACCTGTGCGGGAGCCTGTGGAGCCTGTGAGGGAGCCTGTTGAACCTGTGCGCGAGCCTGTGGAGCCTGTGAGGGAACCTGTGGAGCCTGTAAGGGAACCTGTCGAGCCCGTGAGAGAACCTGTGGAGCCTGTAAGGGAACCTGTCGAGCCCGTGAGGGAGCCTGTCGAACCGGTGAGGGAGCCAGTTGAACCCGTGCGGGAGCCTGTGGAGCCTGTGAGGGAACCGGTCGAGCCTGTGAGGGAACCGGTCGAAGATCCCAACAGGGTGGGCGTTTCGCCAGAAACCCAAGCTGCCTTCAAATCCTTTCTGGGCAACAAGAAGTTCAAATTGAACGCCAAGGATATTGAGGCGATCGTCACCCAGGTGAGCAAGCGTCCAGGCGGTGAACGCCTGATGACACGCATCATGGATGGCAACTTTGCAGAAATGGAGGGATTTGGAAAAGTTTTGTCGGGCCTGAAACAATCGATGAAGGTTGACCCAGATTTGGTTGCCAAAACGGAGCAGACCTTGGACGCAGCAGATGCCCTCAGGAATGCAGGTCATGAGAATGTCTACTTCGAGCGCGCCACCGATCAGTATGGATACGATGCTGACGTGGGCGGCGAGCCTCGGGCAAGCGTGTCTCCCGGCGGCAGAGGACCCGTGGTGGTGCAGTTGAAGTATGTGCAAAACCTCAAAGGAATTGCCAGCAACGTTACCAAAGGCTGCTCGCAACTCGTGAAAGCCCCTGAGGGTACGGCAAGAGTCGTCGAAGTGATCGTCAAGGATGGAACATTGGAGCAATTCAACGCCAGGGGACAATCTCAAGGCATCGAATCTATCCACGCGCAATACCCCAATACAGAAATCCGTATTATCTTTAGCGACGGTCAAATCCTTATCTTCAGATGATTCAGATAAAACGGTACAACGACGGCCAAGATGCTGTCGGCGAATGGTATTTTGAGCTGGACGAGGTTGGTATTCTCCCTAAGAATCAGGATTCCCTGCGTCTTGTACTTTCAATGGCCCTGCGTTTAGCAGATTCACTCGCAGTAGACGGTTTTTTCCAGTTTACCCATCTACGCATCGATTATTGGCATTGTGCAAGCGCCGATAGTGGCGAATACCGAATGGTGGATAAGCATCTAGATTTTCAGGCGTCCGAACTGAGAAGTATGCTAGACAATCCTGCCCCCATCACGCTTGTTCCAAATGAGGAGAATACTTTTTGGTTTCCTTCGAATGCGGTGATGGAGGGTATTACCAAGATAGCGTTGCCGCAGCAGGAATTGTTGCTGCCACAGGCATTTTCTGTTCGCGTCTCATTTGCAGGAATATTTGCATTCACCTTGGTCACAGATTGTGATGCATGGTTGTCCCATGACCTCAAGGGGCATGAACAAACCGAGACAATGGAATTGAATTTGCCCCGCTTGGAAAAGGCCTTGGAGGCAGCCACTGATGTGCTGGGTGTGGAGGCCTACGTTGAAAATACCGAATACGCCCACATGCTCGAAGGCAGCATCGCATCGCTTCATGAGGAGGAAGGACACTATCGCATCATCGATGAACCAGAGCGATGGGTATTGCAGGAGTGGGAATCCTGATTGGGTAGGTAAATAAAATAACGTGAGCTTCGTATTAGATTTTATGCAATTAGGTGGTTATGCGGTAATTGCAAAAGGCGGCATCCCGCTGATGCAGCGCGGACAGGCTCTACGGCGCGCATGCTTGTTTACGCAATTTGACCGGGAGCTGCCCCGCTTCTGAGCGGGACTACCGAAAGACGGTGCGCCGCGGCGTACGAAAATGGCTTTCAGGGGTGCGTTTTGTCTTCTATATCCGCAGCTCGCGTTAAAATAGGTCGTGTATAAAAACAGGTAGGGACGCCACGCATGGCGTCCCTACCTGTTTTTTAATCATAGGTTGAACGATCGTTCAGGCTGAACGACGCATTCCCCATCACCCAGCCTGTCCCTTATTCCGCTTATCCCAATAGAAATAAAACGGTACGCCCGACAAGATGAGCAGCAATCCCAGACCCGCCAACACAGGCTGATCCCAGATCGTGCGGACCACCAACACGGCGCTGAAGATCACAAAGATGATCGGCACGACTGGATAGAGGGGCACTTTGAACGGCCTGGGATGGTTGGGCATTTTCTTGCGCAAGGTGATCACGCCCCAGGCTCCTGCACCATAAAAGATGAAGGCGGCAAATATGAGCATGTCGGTGAGCATGTCAAACGATCCCGAGAGGCAGAGCACCGAGGCCCAGACGCCTTGGATCAGCAATGACTTGTAAGGTGTGTGGAATGTGGGATGCACATCGTTGATGCCTTTGAAAAACAGGCCGTCATTTGCCATTGCGTAGTACACGCGCGGAGCTGCAAGCACGGAGGTATTGGTGGCATTGAAGGTCGAGCAGAGGATGAGCAGCGAGAGAAACATCGCCCCTGCCCCACCGAGAAACCATCTGAGGATCTCGACCGCAGCGATCATATCTGTATGCGGTGCGAGTCCGGCGATTTTCTCAATGGGCGCGCTGTAGAGGTAGGCTGCCTGCACGATGATGTAGACTGCGGTCACGATCACCGTGCCCCAGACCAAGCCGCGCGGCAGGTTGCGTGTGCCATCCTTGACCTCACCGCCGACGTAGCCGATGGTGATCCAGCCTTCATAGGCCCAAAAAGCAGCCAACATTGCTCCAAAAAAGGCTCCGAAAAGGCCGATTGGCGGCACGTCTTTTTTGGTGTGGATGGCCATTTCTTCCGCGCTGAGCGTCGCGTGCAGGCTCGCATTGTGGAGCGCCTCCGGGCCTGCGTCCTGCATGTGGATCGCATCATAATAAGGTATGCCCTCGGGCACATGTGTGAGATTGCTCATGCTGCCGCCGCTGAATCCAAAACACATCACGATGATCGAGACGATGGAAACGACGATGGTCGTCGCCAGCACCGAACTCACGATCTTGCCCATTTTGATGCCGCGAATGTTGAGCATCACCAGCGCCCAGATGAGCGCGATCGTGATGAATTTCACCGTGAGGTTGCTGAAAGGCTTAAAACCCTCGATGCCCCAACTGGTAAAATAGCCTTCGATTTCCTTTGCCGGGGTGCCCACCGGGGCCAACCAAGTATCGATCGCCAGGCTCAAATCGGGCAGTTGGATGAAGCTGTTGAGGGACTCGGCAAAGATGAATCCTACGGCAGCGATCGTCGCGCTTTGCACGACCGAGAAGGTCGTCCAGCCATAGATATAGGCAAAGAAGCGCCCGAAAATATGCTTGAAATAGACATATTGTCCGCCAGCCTCGGGAAACATCGAGGAGACCTCGGCGTTGCTGAGGCTACCGAGCAGCGTGATGAGGCCCGCCACAGCCCAGCAGGCAATCACCAGCGTGGGCGAGCCCAGCGAGAGCGACATGCCCGAAATTTTCTTGAACACGCCCGACCCGATCATCGAGCTGATCACCAACAGGGCAACGCCCCACATTCCCAATGACCGTTCGAGCCCCGGTCCTTTTCCATTTGATCCTGCCATCGCTTTGATTTAGGATCGGAAGATAGGGGGAAAAATTGAGAATGGACAATTGACAATTGACAATGGAGGGGTGGTGAGTGTTGGGAGTTTTGGGTGTCGGTGAAAATCCGTTTGGCTAGCCTAGCCACCGTTGCGGGCTTAGGCTTGGCAAACGGATTTTTTTGCTTTGCTTGAAGGCTGATTGAATAAACGAGCGAGCAATGTCAGTATCGGGCGCCTTGCTGCTGACTGGTTGCAAAATATTGTTAGCTTCGTGACTATGGAAAAGAACAATCAGGCCATCCTCGACATGATTGCGCGGTACAAAGTGCATGTGCGGGAGCATGGCTTGGACGATGAGCTGTACAAGTGGGAATTGATCCGCAATTTCAGCGGTCGCCCGAACCTCCAATTATATAGCCTATCGGAGGAGTTTGAGCAAAAGCGCTACTCGAACTTAATCTATCATGGATTCTTTCAAGTCTCACGGCATCTCATAGAAGAACGTCCGGTACAATACAAAGATTTGTGGCTGGCGCTTTTTGACGAATCAAATCCGTTTGAAAAACGGTTGTATGATTTCCAAAATGGCGTGAATTCTCTTTACGCAGATATTGGGACGCAAAATAAGCAGACTCACCACGACGAAAGGAGCATCGCTGTGATCATGGCAATGCGGGACGCAAGTCAATATCCTTTGTATAAGTACTCTTTCCACGAAAAATTTTGTAGGAGGCTCGGGGTCAAACCAGCTGGATCTCCAAGAAATTATCTGCAATACATTGATCTACTTCGTGATTTTGTCAACGAATATGTTCGCAACGACCAAGAACTTCTTTCCCTCACTAAAAAATACGTCCCAGATACTGACATCCTAGATCCAAACCATCTCCTATTAGCCCAAAACATACTTTATGTCGTGCTTGACCAAGGCAAAGGCATCAACCAAGACGACAACGAATCCCCACTCGAAAACAACGAAAAAATGCAATCCTCCAAATTCCCCCTCAATCAAATCCTCTATGGCCCTCCCGGCACTGGCAAGACCTATCACACGGTGAATCGCGCCTTGCAGATTTTGGGGATAGAAACCGATGGTAATCAACGAGGAATCTCCGACAAGGTCGAATTACGAAAGAAGTTGAAAATTGAATTTGCAGAATTGGTGAATGCGGGCAGGATCGTATTTTCTACCTTTCACCAAAGCATGAGCTATGAGGATTTTGTGGAGGGGATCAAGCCCAATCTGCGAGAAGATGAAGGAGATTTGGGATTGGCCTACCACATCAAATCAGGAATTTTCAAATCCATCAGTGAGAAGGCCGATCAACGGAAAGGAAATTTTTCGGAGATTCTCGAGACACTGAAGCTCGAAATTTCAGAGGCTGATGGAAAACCGCCGCTCACCGTAAAGGCACAATTCTCAACATTTGATGTAAAGTTTCGCGGTGGGAATATGTTTTACATCAGGCCTCACAATTCTGCGAAACAAGACGCGTGGTATCCGGTTTCGATTCCCAACATCGAAAAGTACTTTGATTCTGGCAGTTTGGAGGGCATTTACAATTCCACTTATGTCAAAGGCATTTTGGATCATCTAATCAAGACCCGTGGCCTGTTGAAGGGAAAAGCACAAACAGAAGCCCTCCCCCACATCCTCATCATCGACGAGATCAACCGGGGCAATGTCTCGCAGATATTTGGGGAGCTGATCACGCTCATCGAGGAAGACAAGCGCGCGGGGATGCCCGAGGCGCTCAGCGTGACCCTGCCCTACTCCAAAGACAGCTTTTCCGTGCCGCCCAACCTCTATCTCATCGGCACGATGAATACGGCAGACCGCTCTGTGGAGGCGCTCGACACCGCCTTGCGGCGGCGTTTTGAATTCATCGAGATGGCACCCGACCCGGGCCTCGTGCCCGCGACACTCGCCGACGCGCCCGAGGTCTCGCCACGCGACATCCTCCACACCATCAACCTGCGCATCGAGAAGCTGCTGGACCGCGATCATCAAATCGGCCACGCCTATTTTATGGAGATCAAGCAGTTGGCGGAATTGAAGCATGCATTCCAACACAAGCTCATGCCGCTGCTGCAAGAGTATTTCTTTGGGGACTACTCTAAGATCGGCTTGGTGCTCGGCAAGGGTTTTGTACACAAAGTTGTCGGCCAGCACAGCCGTGTGGAAGATATCTTCGCCAACTTCGACAGCGAATACAGGTCTGACCTCGCGCAGCGCGATGTCTGGCACCTCTGCAATTTTGAAACCGTGGATTTCATGGCGGCATTGGTGGATCTCAAGGCGGTAGCCTATACCCCAGCGACATGATCAAACGCTTTGAATATGAAAAATTCATCCCCAAAGACGCGACCGAACGACGCGCCTACGAGAGCCTTGTGGATCATTTCGGTGAGCGCAAAGTGCCCTATTACAGCCTGATTCGCAACGGAATCCAATTCAATCAATATGTGGGCGTGCTGCAAGTCGGGGCCACGACCATCGAGGTCTTGCCCAAGATCGACCGGGTCGCCGAGGGCCCTGACTGGCAACGCATCCTCATCGACATGCTGCGCAAAGTGATCGGGCTGGACCTCAAGGCGACCGAAAACGCAGCATTGCGGCTCAAGCCCAACAGCATCCTGGACCTGTACATGGAAATGCTGCTCGACGAGGTCGCCTACATCATGCGGCTAGGCTTGGTAAAGTCCTACCGCAAGACCGAGGGCAACCGCACCGCCCTCAAAGGCAAACTGCTCTTCGCCCAAAACATCCGCCAAAACCTCGTGCATGCCGAGCGCTTTTATGTACAACACAGCATTTACGACCGCGAAAACCAGTTCAATTGCATTCTGATCAAGGCGCTGCACCTCGTCGCGCACATCAGTCCGCATGCAAGCTTGCGCGGACGCGTGGCCCAGCTCCTGCTCGATTTTCCCGAATTGCCAGACATCGCAGTGCATGAGCCGCTCTTTGAGCGGCTGCCATGGTCGCGCAAGACCGAGGGCTACCGCAAGGCGATCGGCATTGCGCGGCTCCTGTTGTTGCGCTACCATCCCGACATCAGGGGCGGGCGGGAGGATGTGATCGCGCTCATGTTTGACATGAACCAATTGTGGGAGCGCTATGTCGTGCAATTGCTGCGCCATGCAGCACCGCCCGGCTGGACGGTGGAGGCTCAGCAGCGGCAATTGTTTTGGGAGGCCGCAGGCCTTCCCGACGCCAACCTCAAGCCCGACATCGTCTTGCGCGGCCCCGAGGGTGGCATGATCGTGCTCGACACCAAATGGAAACTGATCGAGGGCGGTCGCCCCGCCGATGCCGACCTGCGGCAGCTCTTTGCCTACCAGCACCGCTGGAACAGTGAGCATGGCTATCTGGTGTATCCAGATGCCGACTCCAAGATCACCCAAGGCCGATTTCACGACTCCAACTACCATTGCCACGTCATGGGCGTGAATGTGCTTGACGCCCAAGGAAGATTGAATCCCACGTTGGGAGCCGACATCTGGGAAATGTTGAGCAAGGAGAAGGTGACCTCCTGAGAGAACGTCAGCTTCGTTTTACAATGCAATTGATCCATGGCAGTTCCGCAGGAATGGTCACTTTGAAATGCGTTCATGAGCAGAGACAGGGCAATGCCCTGTCTCTGCTCATGATACCCCAACGAATATGCCATTCCTGCGGAATTGGCGGGTTTCTTATTGATTTCTAAACCACAGCTCACCTACAAAAAGCAATCGCCACAAGCCAAACCCTCGCAGATTCCCCCGAACAACAAACCAAACAACCACGACACATTCAACCATCCCAGCAATTACCAAGCTTCAACCGACTCCCAACGATTTCCCCACTTGCAAAATCACAGCAGCTCATTCAACACGATAGGCGGTTCCGCAAATTGGCGAGGCCTCACAAAAAACGTCGCTCCGATCCAGCACTCAGATTCAAAGTAGCTCATTCAACACAGTAAGTGATTCGGTAAATTCTGAAAATTGGCTACGCCGATCTAAAGATTCTGCTCAAAAACGCCACCCCCAGAAAAAGCTCAAATTCAAAGCTCCTCATTCAACACAATAAGTGATTCGGTAAATTCTGAAAATTCTGCTCATGTTTGCACTATGACTCCCCTACACCCTGCCATCGTGCATTTTCCGATCGTACTGATGGTGTCTGCTGCCGGATTGTACATCGCTGGCTGGTGGACCCGCAAGCCGTTGGTCGATGTGATTGCCTTTGTATTTCATGCCCTAGGACTCCTTGCCTGCATCACTGCCATCTTTACCGGCGATTATCAAGCAGACCATATTGTGTCCAATCCGCTGCTTGACGCTGCGATCAGGCAGCATGAGGCGCTGGTGACTTATGCCACCTACGGATTTGGGCTGCTGGGCATCTGGGCATTCCTGCGTCAAAAATCTACGCTCAATTGGGAAAAGGCTATCTTTGTAATGCTGTTTGTCGGGCTCAATGTCTTGATCGGGATCGGTGCCCATGCGGGCGGCGAACTCGTCTTCGGGCACGGAGCGGGCGTCGCGCGATTGCCGCAAATGCCAGCAGACAGCAATGGTTTACCAGTTCGCGATTTACCCACGGTTGAATGATACGCGCATGAAAACTCAAATCTCTCGCCTCTTGTTGCTGCCCGTCACGGCCGTCCTGCTCCTGACGATGGCAAGCTGCTCCCCCAAAGGCAATGCCAGCACGGCATTTTGGGTGCGTGGAAATTGCGAGATGTGCAAAGCCACCATCGAAGAAGGCCTCAGTGGTACACCCGGCGTCGCTGCTGCGACATACGACCTCGATGCGCACATGTTACATGTAGACTATGACTCGACGCAGATCAATTTGAAGGGCCTGCACGCCGCCTGCGCTGCAGTCGGCTACGAGACCAAGGAGCAAGCCGCTGGCGAGCAAGCCTATGCCGAGCTGCCCAAATGCTGCAAAAAACCAGCTGATCAGTGAGCATAGCCCACCGCAGCCGATTGATTGTACTACTATTAGGGCTGCTAGCAGCCCGGTTTGCACCTGCACAAACGACTGAATTGCAAGACAAAGTCGTGAAAATCGAAAAGATGATGACCGACGGGCGCAGCGCAGAGGCGATGCGCGCGGCCAAGACGCTTACAGACGCCGAGCTCTCAAAATTGCCGCTCAGCGATCCCAGCGTGGCAAACATGGAGGCCTGGCTCGGCAATCTCTACTTGCGCGTGGGACGCTACCAGGATGCCTATCATTGGACGCACCTTGCGCTGTTGCACCGCAACGAGCACTTGCCGCCCCATGCCATGCCCATCGGCGATGCCTACATGCAGCTTGCAAAGGTATTTTTGGAGTCGGGCGAGGCGGCTTCTGCAGAGGTGCAACTGGAGCGTGCCGCAGAGATTTTTAGGATCGCAGGTGAATCTGGGAAAACGAAGGCTATCGCAGTTCAGGAACAATGGGCGGGACTCTGCCTCATGCAAGGGCGCCTGAGCGAGGCCGAGCGTCGCTACGATACCATGATGGTGGCTCAGGCTGCCCTGCTCGGAAACCAACATCCCGACCTCGCGCAGACGCTCAACAACATGGGCGGTGTGTACATTGCGCAGGGCCGCATGGACAAGGCGCTCGGCGTCTACGACCATGCCTTGCAAATGCAGACCGCCACGCTCGGGCCTGACGCGCTGCCACTCGCAACCACTTGCACCAATCTTGGCGTGTTGCATGATCAAGAAATGGCGTATGAGGAGGCAGAATTGCAACTCAAACGCGCCTACGCCATCCGCCAAAAGAAATTACAGCTCAATGATCCGCTCTTGTTGTTGTCGCTCGACAACCTGGTGAGTTTCTACCTTAAACGGGAGGCATTTGCCAAGGCGGAGGCCTTGTTGTTGGAGGCGAGACAGGTGCGAGAGCGCACGCTTGGCGGCGACACGCCGGCAGTTGCCGAGATCATGGATCGCTATGCAACGCTGTACATGGCTGTGAACCAAGCCGCTGTGGCTGAACAGTTTTGGCTCAAGGCATTGCAAATCAGGGAGAATAGCCTAGGGTCGCAAAATGAAGAGGTAGCAGCAAACCTCTATAACCTTGGCAAACTTGAGAACATTCTGCGCAAAAATGAACAAGCCCGCATTCACCTGAACTGGGCCCGCGATATCTACGAATACCAAACGATCGGCAATGAAGCCCAACTCACAGCCATTTTATCGGAGCTTTTCATGTGTGACTACCTGCAAGGCAAGATGGATGATGCTGAAGAGAATTTATTGCTGATGTACACCATTAAGGCTGAGGTCTATGGCCCAAAACATCCAGAAACATTGGCGGTGATGGAGGAACAAGTAAAATTTTATGAAGGAATTGGCTGGGATGGCAAGGCGGAGGCAGTTTCTACGGATTTGCTTGCACGCCGAGGGAGCAAATAAGGCCAATTTGAGGGGTTGTTTGAGAGGCTTTGATTGCTTAAAAACATAAGGATTTCGGGCGATACAACCACCTGACAATCAATAGAATAATTTCGTAAAAAGCTGTAAAATTCTTTGCATTCACTGCATCTTTAATGAGAATTTGGCGTATAACAAAGCATACGGCCACGTGACCAATTTCGTTGTTCTGAATTATCAACCGCTGAACCCGTTCTTCGATTTTCGTCCTACATTTTGAATGATTCGTCAACACTGACGCTGCATTCATGCTTGCAATTGCATTTCCCATTATGGAATCATCCCATAGAACGCATCTATTGGGAGACCACCCACTATTTGATTTTTAAGAACCCATGAAACCTACCACCAACTTGTTCGCTTGCTTGAAATCTTGCTTTGTACTCCTCCTCGTCGCCTTTGTCGCCTTTGGGTGCCAACGGGAAGACATCCTGCCTGAAACCAACTCGCCTGCACAGCAGTTTGCTGGCCAAAGCCAAATCGTGCGTCCTGATAATCAGTGCGGATCATCTGATTTTGCCTCGATGATCGATGGCGCAGGCACCATCGGCACGGTGGAGATCTCCAACAACCCGAGTGACCTCTACCTGATCATGCAGATGGACCCGATGAATTTCATCACCGAGATCAAAGTCTTTATTGGCGATGCCGCATCGATGCCCATGGATCCCGACGGCGGTATCCTGTTAGAGAAATTTAGCTATCAGTACCGATTGAATACGCCGACCGATCAGTACACTTTCACCGCGCCCAAATCGAGCATGCATCCTTGCAACGACATTACTGTATGGGCACGCATCGAGACGCTCAATATGTTTGGTCAAGTGACGGGCACTACCGAGGCCTGGATGAGCGGCACCGCAATCGCCAATGGTTACACCACCAATTATTGCATGGCGACCTGCCCTTGAGGGTCCAAAAGATAAAACGCGCTTATTTGAACCACCTGTTTAACCACCTACCCCCCGCCGTGCCCTCAAGGTACGGCGGTTTTTGTTTTGGGGAATAGTCGTCGGATTCGCATTTTCAGCACCCTACACTGCCCGAAAATTTCGTATCAGTTGCAATGTTGACGAAAACGGAAATCGAACTCATTTGCTAAGTGTTCCAGCCACAGCGATCATTTCAGGAGCATTCGCGAGAACGCTTGTGAGCTTGCGCCCTTGCAGGGCTGGTTTATTATTTGTGCTTCGGAGCATAGGGCTAGCGCCCTATGCTGGCTGCTTGTGCCCTTACAGGGCTGTTGCAACGGTAAATAGCCCTGTAAAGGCACCTCCTTGCTGCTTGTGCCCTTACAGGGTTGTTGCCACCGTCAATAGCCCTGCAAGGGCACAAGCAGCTAGCGATGGGCAAAGCCCATCGTCTGCAGCATACACACCAATATAGCCCTGCAAGGGCGAAAGCCCCATCGCTACTGGAGGGTGATACCATAACCATTCACCACGAACGCAGGAATTTTGATGTTGAAACAATCGCTTTCAGGTATGCTGCGAATGCAATAATTTTGTGCGTTTGAAGGATATGCGCGCATGAAACAATTGATTCAACTGCTGCCCGACCACATCGCCAATCAGATTGCGGCGGGTGAGGTGGTGCAGCGCCCGGCCTCGGTCGTCAAGGAATTGCTCGAAAATGCTGTCGATGCTGGCGCCACCCGCATCGAATTGCTGATCAAAGACGCGGGCAAAGCCCTCGTGCAGGTGATCGACAATGGCTGCGGCATGAGCGCCGTCGACGCCCGCATGTCGTTTGAGCGCCATGCGACGAGCAAAATCCGCAAGTCAGAAGACTTGTTCAACATCCGCACAATGGGCTTCAGGGGCGAAGCGATGGCGAGTATCGCGGCTGTCGCGCAGGTGAACATGCGCACCCGCCTGCACGATGCCGAGCTCGGCCACGAGATCGTGATCGAGGGCAGCGAAATCAAAAAGATGGAACCCTGCATGTGCAGCAAAGGCACTTCGCTGCAAGTCAAGAACCTCTTTTTCAACGTGCCGGCCCGCCGCAATTTCCTCAAAAGCAATCCGGTCGAGATCAGGCATATCCTCAACGAATTCATCCGCGTAGCATTGTCGCAACCAGAGATTGCGATGCGGCTCGACAACCAGGGCACGATCGTCTATGACCTGCCGGCTGCAGGCCTCGAAGACCGCCTGCTCGCGCTGATCGGCAAGGAATACAAAGGCCAACTCATCCCCATCGGGGAGGAGACGACCTACCTGGGCATGCAAGGATTCATCGCCCAGCCCGAGATTTGCAAACGACGCGCAAGTGAGCAGTTCTTTTTTGTGAACCGCCGATTTATCAAGAGCTCCTACTTGCACCACGCCGTGAAGCGGGCCTATGAGGGGCTGATCCCTGAGGATGCGCATCCGTTTTACTGCATCTTTTTTGACATCGCGCCCGAGCATGTCGACATCAACATTCACCCAACCAAGACCGAGATCAAGTTTGACGATGAACGCACGGTCTACCAATTGCTGCACAGCATCGTGCGCAAGGGCATCGGCGAGCATCACCAAGGCCCCGCCTTGCGGCAGAGCGAGGACGAGGACAGCTTTGTGCGTTTGATTGCGCAGACGCCGCTGCCCGTGCAGGCACTCGACGAGGGCATCAGCAATTTCAGCAGCAAGCCTAGCACAGGCTTGCTCAGCGGCAAAAATGGCGGAGGTTTCACCTCGCGGGTGCCCGCAGACAGCGGCAGCAATTGGGGCGAGCGCTTCCCGGGCGGCTGGAGCGAGCGCTCAGGCGGCGGCAAACAAGAGGCCATTCCCAATTTCCTCTTTCCCGACCCGCCGCAGCAGTTGGAGAAAGCGGCTGCCGAGGCGCCGCAACCCACTGGGTTTTTGGCGCAGATGGGACAGCGCTACATCGTGAGCCCCAGCAAAGATGGCCTCATCGTGATCGATCAGTGCCACGCCCACCAACGCATTCTGTTCGAGCGCCTCAAGCGCGCGGGCGGCCGCACGGCACTCGCGAGCCAGGGATTGCTCTTCCCGCGCACACTCAGCTTCTCCCCGATGGATTTCAGCTTCATGCGCGAGGTCGAGGCCGAGGTGAGGCTTATGGGCTTTGACCTCAACGAGTTCGGGCAAAACACCTACATTTTGCACGGTGTGCCTGCCGAGCTGAAAGGCAGCAAGGCGGAGAAGTTTTTTGAGGAGATCATCACCGAGGTGCGCGAGGCCGGTGGCGTCGACGTCAAAGAAAAGGTGCACGATCGCTTGGCCAAGAGCATCGCTATGAAAAGTGCGATGGCCGCAGGCACCTCGCTTGACGCCATCGAGATGAAAACGCTTGTCGATCAGCTATTTGCCTGCGAGCAACCGGGCCACTCCCCGACCGGCAAGCCGACCTATTACAAATTGGGCATCAAAGACCTCGAACAATTCTTCCTCAAAAACACTTAAGGACTTATGCCAAGAATTCACATTACACCGGTTGTTTTGAATCTGATGATTCTGAATGCGTTGGTATTTGTTGCGTTGAATATCAACATGGAGTTGTTGTACCCTTACTTCATTCTCCAGAAATCAGATTTGATCATATCGCCAAGGATAATTCAAATGTCCGACGGTCTATTCTACCACCCTGTCTTCCAGCCAGTTCAACTTGTGACCGCGTTTTTCAGCCACGAGGCAGTGTGGCATATTTTCATGAATATGTTTGCGCTCTACAATTTTGGGGTGGTGCTCGAAACGGTGATGGGTGCAAGGCGCTTCCTCTTTGCCTACCTCACGATCGGTGTGGTCTCGACTGCAATTGTTGCCTTTCTGGATCCAAGCCCTTACCCGATGCTCGGTGCATCGGGGGCCTTGTTTGGGATGGCAGTGCTTTATGCTTGGTATTTTCCACAGGCGCAGATGGGCATTATTTTCCTGCCTTTCAGATTCGCGATTCGCAAGTTCATGATTGGTGCTGCGGTACTATCAGCAGGATTGGTAGTTGCAGAATATGTCACAGGCAAGTCCATGGGCGGCATTTCCCACTTTGGTCACCTTTCTGGCATGGTCGTGGGATTTGTGTATCTTCATATCGATAAGTTACGTAAGATTACTAAAAAGTAAATGTGGTGATGGACACCTATCGTCGGTTTCTGAAACGGTTTGGCTTCACGGGATTTATGCTCTCGGTGCTTGCCGTTTCCTTTCTTGCGATGCTGGTCTTGATGGTCGTTTTGGGCGACCAAAGGTTTGCAAGCATGTGGTCGCTGATCACGCTTCCCGTCGATTTGCAGACCGCTGTGCGGCAGCCTTGGTCACTGCTCACATTTTGGTTGGGCAATGATCCGCGTGGCTGGTGGTTATTTTTGACAGACTTGGCTGTGCTCTACGGATTTGGGCAAATTTTGAATGCCATGATCGGTGACCGGCGCATGCAGGCGATTGTGGTCATGTCGATCTTGTCGGTAGGATTGTTTGCTGTGGGTCTGGGGAACTTGTTGCCTTGGATTCGCCCTAGCGAAGGTTTCGATCCACATTTATTTGGCTTTGGTGCCATCAACGCGACCATCGTCGCGGCCACGATCACCCTCGTGCCGCGCTACAATTTCAGGCTTCTCTTTTGGGACATCCCCTTGGTTTTTGTCGGATTGTTGGTGCTAGCCATCTCCACGATGAGTCATGGACTGATTTTCACAATCGGTGGTTTGGCAGATTTGGTGGGCGCAGGCCTGGGCTTTGGCATCATCAAAATCTTGCGCTCGGGTTGGGACCTCACCAACTGGTTTCGCGGGGCAGCCAATCGGCCGGCGCAGCCTGCTCCAAGGCAACCCGAACCCGTGATCAGCACCAATAGGCCAATCATTCGCACGGTGCCCAAGCAGCAGCCACAGTCGCAGCAGCAGCAGCCCTTCATGTCTGATGCAGAGGAACTCGACTACCTGCTCGACAAAATCGGCGAGGTGGGCTACAACGGCCTCTCCCAAGCGGAGAAAGAACGCCTCGACAAACTCGCCGCCAAATAGGAGGTCTGATCCCGCTACACCCGATTTGCCGATGTGGCAGTAGTTTTGTAGCTTGTATCAGAATTAATGCCCCTATGAAACAAGCCCTTATACTGCTCCTTTTCATATTGCATACACTTGGCCCGCAAGCACAGACCGTACAATGGGCGAGCAAAGTGATCACCTATTCCAGCCAATATGGCGAGCAGCAGTTCAGCGCCCAACAGGTTCTTGGGAAGCCAAATGTCTTGCCCATCTTTGTCGAGAGCCCCTGCGCCTGGTCGCCCGAAAAGGCGCAACGCGAGACGCTGGAATACATCCAAGTCGGCTTTGACCAACCCATGCAGGTGCAACAGGTAGCGATTGCGGAGAATTTTAATGCCGGCGCCGTCGTCAAGGTCGAGCTGATCGACACCAGAGGTAAATTCCACACAATTTTAGAGAATCCTAAACCGGCACTACCTGATGATTTGGGGCAAATGAACTTGATTCGCGTCCCGCTCACCGATTACAAGGTGCAATCGGTCAAAATCTACCTCGATACCCGCCTTGTAGAAAGCTGGAACCACATCGACGCCATCGGCATCAGCGATGGCGATGCACCCATCCTCGCCGAGATCAACCTGATCAAAGACATCACCTGGGAAGCAGCACCCGAAAATCTGGGCCCGAATATCAATTCCATGCACGACGAGATCATGCCCATCATCTCAGGGGACGGCAAGTCGCTGTTTTTTGACCGAAAAGACCACCCTGACAATACTGCTGGCATCGTCAACGACGACGTTTGGATCGCACGCCTAAACAGCGAAGGCCATTGGGGACCTGCCAATAATGTGGGACCGCCCATCAACAACAAAGGCCACAATTTCCTGTGTGCCACCTCATTTGATGGCAAGACGGCCCTGCTTGGCAATGCCTACGAACCCGATGGCAGCATGAAATCTGGCCTATCCATGGCACACTCAATAGGCGAAACTTGGTCCATGCCAAAAAATCTCCTCATCGATGACTTTTACAACAACAATAAGTTTTCTGAATTTACCATGAGCCATGATTGTAAGGTGATCGTCATGACGATACAGCGCAAAGGTTCCCTTGGCGCCAAAGACCTCTACGTAAGCTTTGGCGATTCACTCAGCAATTACAGCGTCCCGATGAACCTAGGTTCCGAAATCAATTCGGCTGGCAGCGAAATGTCTCCGTTCTTGGCGGCGGACAACAAGACCCTGTATTTTGCATCAGACGGCTTCAGTGGATATGGAAACAAAGACGTTTTCATGAGCCGCCGACTCGATGAAACTTGGACCCACTGGACAGAACCTGTGAACCTAGGTCCCGTCATCAATTCCAAGAAATGGGATGCCTACTTTTCCGTGCCTGCCGATGGGGAATTCGCCTACTTCTGTTCTGAAAAAGATGCGATTGGGAAAACAGATATTTACAGGGTGAAGCTGCCCGAGGGCTTGCGGCCTGAGGCCACCAAAAAGTAGAAGATTAGTCTTGTTTTATAGACATTTTTGCAGAGTTTATTTTGCCAATAACTGAGTTTGGACGGATTTGAAGGTGAATTGCAACAAACTGCACGGCGCTTGCATTGCAATCGACACAACCTCGGTGTAAATTTGCCCGTTCATACGCAATGATGAAACGCATATTCTTCTCGACCATCTGCCTTTGCCTAGGCCTCATTGTGCAGGCCCAGTCTGTGCAATGGGCATCCAAGGTGGTCGCAATGTCGTCTGAGTATGGCGACAAACAATACAGTTCCTCGCAAGCGTTGGGCATACCTGATGTGCTGCCGGCATTCAGAGAAAGCCCTTGCGCATGGTCGCCCTTAAAAAAGGAAAATCGATTGGATGAATTTATCCACGTCGAATTCAAAAATCCGATGCGCATCAAGCAGGTAGCCGTTGCCGAAAGCTACAATCCTGGCGCAATTGCCAGCATCTACGTCTACGATGTCGCAGGCAAGGAATACCAAGTCTACAAAAACCAAACTCCCCAGCCGATTGCCGAGGAAGGGCGCATGTTCATCGCGAAGGTACCGTATACGAGCTACCAAGTCAAGCAGGTCAAAATTGTACTCAATACCGTCGCGATGCAGGGTTGGAGCCATATCGACGCCATTGGCATCAGCGATGCCGACGCCCCAATACAGGCCGATATCAATATCATCAAAGACGTAAAATTTGAATCAAGGCCTGAAAACCTTGGCGCCGCGATCAATTCTATCTATGATGAGATCATGCCCATCATCTCGCCAGATGGCAAGTCACTCTATTTTGACCGTAAAGACCACCCTGAAAATACCAGCGATGTCATCAACGATGACATTTGGTATGCCACCCTCGGCACCACCAATAAGTGGACCCGCGCGGAAAATGTAGGTGCTCCCCTCAACAACAACGGCCACAATTTCCTCACGGCCATTTCCCCAGACGGCAATACAGCCTTGCTTGGCAACGTCTATGAGCCCGATGGCAAGATGTCTTCGGGCCTTTCGATCGCCCGCCGCTCGCGCGAGGGCTGGGATTTCCCACAGAAACTCGTGATCCAAGACTATTACAACAACAACAAATTCAGCGAGTTTCACCTCGGCGCGGATGGGAAGACCATCGTGATGACCGTGCAGCGCCAAGACAGCTACGGTGGCAAGGACCTCTACGTGAGCTTCGCGATGCCCGACGGCACTTGGACAGCCCCAAAAAACATGGGCAGTGCCGTCAATAGCGCGGCCACTGAGATGTCGCCCTTTTTGGCAGCCGACGGCAAAACACTTTATTTCAGTTCTGACGGATTCAGTGGATACGGCAACAAAGACATGTACATGAGCCGCCGACTCGACGGCTCGTGGACGAAGTGGTCGCAACCCCAAAATCTGGGCCCAGTGATCAACAGCGCCAATTGGGATGCCTACTACTCGGTGCCTGCATCGGGTGAATACGCCTATTTTAGCAGTGAAAACAACTCGATGGGCAAGACTGACATCTACCGCATCTTGCTCCCTCCTGCCCTGCGGCCCGAGCCCGTCGTGCTCATCAGGGGTAAAGTATTGGATGCGAAGACCAAGCTGCCCATCCAAGCCAAGATCATCTATGAATTGCTGAGCGAAGGCAAGGAAATCGGCGTCGCCAATAGCAATCCCAAGACGGGCGAATACACGATCATCCTACCCGCAGGTGCCAAATACGGTTTTCTCGCGCAAGCCGCTGGTTACATGAGCGAAAACCAGAACATCGACCTCACGCAAATCAAGGAATACAAGGAGATCACGCAAGATTTGATGCTCGTCCCGATCCTCAAGGGAGAATCGGTCGTGCTCAACAACATTTTCTTTTCGCCGTCAGATGCCGAATTGAAGCCCGATTCCAAGCCAGAGTTGGAACGTGTGCTCACCGTTTTGAAAGACAATCCGACGATGAAGGTGGAGATTGCAGGCCACTCCAACAATGCCTGTAGCGAAGATTGGTGCATGAAACTGAGTACCGCTCGCGCCAAAGCCGTCTACGACTACCTCATGGCCCATGGAGCCAACAAGGCGAATGTGAAATACAGGGGCTACGGCAGCAGCAGGCCACGTTGGAGCAATGATACACCCGAAGGCTTGCGTAGAAACCGGCGCGTGGAATTCACGATCATGGAAATCTGAGCACCTTTTTAGCGTTCGTGTGGAGATTCGCGCATTTCCAATTGCAAAATCCCGCTGTTCTTGAATCCTGATCCATTTATTTGCAATTTGCCCCCAATTTGATGCGTGTAGGGGAATGAAACCGTGCATGCATAAACCTTGAAATCTGAGTATCCTAGTATCCCGATCATGGAAGAGTTGTTTGTGTACAACACCCTCACGCGCAAAAAAGAGAAGTTCGAGCCCTTGAACCCACCCTTTGTGGGCATGTATGTCTGCGGGCCTACCGTGTACAGCGATGTACACATGGGCAACTGCCGCACCTTCATTTCCTTTGACATCATGTACCGCTACCTGCTGCACCTCGGCTACAAGGTGCGTTATGTGCGCAACATCACTGACGTGGGCCACATGGTGGACGATGCCGAAGACGGAGACGATAAGATCGCCAAAAAGGCGCGTTTGGAAAAAGTGGAGCCGATGGAAATCGTGCAGCGCTACACGACGGGCTTCCATGAGGTCATGGCGCTTTTCAATACCTTGCATCCCAGCATCGAGCCGAGTGCAACGGGCCACCTGATCGAGCAGATCGAAATGACGCAGGCCATCATCAACCGTGGTTATGCCTACGTGTCGGATAGCTCGGTCTATTTTGATGTGGACAAATATGCCAAAGATCATCCCTATGGCGCGCTATCGGGACGCAACCTCGACGAATTGCTGGAAGGAACCCGCGATAGCCTAGAAGGCCGAGATGAGAAAAAAGGCCGATTGGACTTTGCACTTTGGAAAAAGGCGAAGCCTGAGCACCTTATGCGCTGGAATTCCCCTTGGGGCATCGGCTTCCCAGGCTGGCATATTGAGTGCTCAGCAATGAGTCGCAAATATTTGGGCGACCAATTTGACCTGCATGGCGGCGGCATGGACCTCGTGCCGACCCACCACACCAACGAAATTGCCCAAAACGTGGGTTGCTGCGGTGTCGAGCCCGTGCGTTATTGGCTGCATACCAATATGCTCACGCTCAACGGTCGCAAGATGTCCAAGAGCACGGGCAACTACTTCCTCCCTATCGAGCTTTTCACGGGCCTTGAATTGGCGCAGGACTCTACAAGTGGCAACCCGAGCGTGGCCAAGCTAGGCCGTATTCATCCGCTGCTCGACAAGGGCTACTCGCCGATGTCGGTCAAGTTTTTCATGCTCCAAACGCATTACAGCAGCACCCTCGATTTCACCAACGAGGCCATGCAAGCGGCAGAAAAAGGCTTCATTAGGCTGATGGAGGCCATGAAAACGATCGAGAAACTCACGCCGAGCGCGAGTTCAAGTGTCGACGTGGAGGCGCTGCGCAAGCAAGCCTACGCAGCCATGAACGACGACTTCAATACTCCGATCTTGCTCGCGCAATTGTTTGAGGCCGTTCGCAGCATCAACAGCGTGAAGGATGGCAAGGAATCGCTGACTGCCGCCGACATCGACGCGCTCAAGGTGATGATGAAGACATTTGTGCACAATGTCCTGGGCCTCCAAGACGACCTCGCAGGCTCGAGCGAACTCGCCGACGGGCTCATGCAGGTGATCATCGGCCTGCGCGCGCAGGTAAGGACCGACAAGAACTGGGCCATGAGCGACCGCATCCGCGACGACCTCGGCAAAATCAATATCAAACTCAAAGACGGTGCCGCTGGCACGGAATGGTATGTCGAAAATTAAACAACTGACCTCCACTGCGGCACTCGCCTGCTTGGTGCTCCTCTTTACCACGTGTACCGAGAGCTGCGGCGATCCGCCGCCGCCCAAGGATAGCACCGTGGTCACGCCGCCGCCATTTGCGGCTGTAGCGCCCGACTTCAATGCCGACAGCGCCTACCGCTACATCGAGCAACAACTTAGCTTTGGCCCACGCATTCCCGGCACGCCTGCGCATGCAGCCTGCGCCGAGTGGATGGCTGCCAAATTCACAGCCTTGGGTGCCACGGTCACCGTGCAAGACGGGCAAATGATCGGCAAAGATGGGAATGTCAATTTCAAGAATATCATCGCGAGCTTCAATCCCGATGCTGCCGACCGGGTGATGCTCACGGCCCATTGGGACTCGAGGCCGCAGGCTGACAAGGACGGCAGCAAGCCGACTGCACCTGTGCCCGGTGCCAACGACGGCGCAAGCGGTGTGGCGATTTTGCTGGAGGTGGCCCGACAATTTGCCGCTAAGGCCCCTAGAGTCGGCGTCGATTTGATTTTGTGGGATGCTGAGGACAATGGCGATTACAGCAACAATACAAGCTGGTGCTTGGGATCGCAATATTGGGCCAAGCATCCGCACAAAGCTGGCTACAAAGCGCGCTATGGCATCAACCTCGACATGGTCGGCGCCAAGGATGCCCGCTACACCAAAGATGGCTATAGCCTGCAATATGCACGGCCCCAAACCGATAAGGTGTGGAGCATCGCTGCGCAATTGGGTTACGGCAATTATTTTTCGGGCGCCAACACAGAATCGGCCTCGATCGACGACCATTATTTTGTGATCGACGGCGCAGGCATCCCCATGGTCGAGGTGATTCACCGCGACCTGAGCACGGGCGAATTTTTCCCGCATTGGCACCGCACCACCGACGACATCAACAGCATTGACAAGGGAACGCTCAAGGCGACCGGGCAAACGATGCTGGAAGTGCTCTATCGCGAATAATCTCGTGGCGAAGGAACAAAAATATTATGTCGTCTGGGTAGGCAAAAATCCGGGCGTGTACAGCGATTGGCCATTGGCGCAATCGCAGATACAAGGCTTTCCGGGCGCGCGCTACAAGTCCTTTTTGCACATCGAAGAGGCCAAAAAGGCCTTTGAGCGCCCTTGGCAGGACTTCGTAAAGGCAAGGCCCGAGGGCGAAGGCGGCGCGCCCAAACAATCCAAGTCAGAGCCCAAAATCCTCACCGAAGCGATGCTGCAAGTCATCGTGCCCGACAGCATTTCGGTCGATGCCGCCTGCTCAGGCAATCCCGGCAAAATGGAATACCGTGGCGTGTACACGCTTGCACCCGAAATTGAGATCTTTCGCTCACAGGTATTCCCACTCGGCACCAACAATATCGGCGAATTTCTCGCGCTTGTGCATGCGCTCGCGATGTTTCACGAGAGCCAACCCAATCTCGTGATCTACTCAGACAGCAAGCTCGCGCAAGGCTGGATCAAGAAAAAAGCCTGCCGGACGACCCTGCCCGTCAACAAAAAAACGGAATACTTGCACAGCCTCGTCGCCCGCGCCGAAACCTGGCTCAAGACCCACAAGTTCAAGAACAAAATCTTGAAGTGGGAAACCAAGGCTTGGGGCGAAATTCCTGCTGATTTTGGGCGGAAGTGAGTTTTTTGTGTTGGGGGGATGCATTTTCTAAAAGTCGCGAAGAGCATGCTGTCCGTCCTAAGGTAGCATTATGTGCTCATGGCCATTCGTCGCTCTTTCACGATTTCTGGTATGTATTTCATCTTGTCCACACTAGAACCTAGACCAAGCCTAGCATAAACGTTCCCTCCGACCCCGGGCAACACCTCGCCTTGGGAGTTGGACTCATCGTCTACTGCAAAATAGAAAAAAGTAAACTTGCTGCTGACCTTTTCGGGAAAATCCTGCCGAAGGCGATCCTCTGCTCCTTCAAACATCACCGGAGCTAGAATATAAATGTGCTTCGGGTTCAATTTTTCAATAAGGTGGGAAATATTTGTCCTTACCACACATGCAGTGTAAATAATCGATTTGGTCACAATGAGTGTTTCACATTCGGTAGATGGCTCCAAGTAAGATTTGATAATGGGCGCGATTGCCAGCTCCTCATCTCCAAATCGGCTAGATCTCAAATTCCAAAAAACGGCCAATCGGGGATCGTTCTGTACCAAGGTGTCGAGAATCCCACGGCTTAACCAGTCTGCGTCCTCTGACGAACACGCCAACAATGTGCTGCCCAATGGACCAACCTCATCACGAAGTTGAGCCGCCAACTCCTTTCCTAGGGAATAGAATGCCGCACGGTAGCTATCAGCTGCAGTGTCTCGTGCACCGATCGTCAAAAGGTCAACCTCAATTTGAGGCCGCTTCAAGGCATATTTAGTCAGCTTCCTCATTTCTAGATAATGATAATCGTTTCAAGCTCGGCAAAGGTACGAGGAATCAATCGTTGGATGTTCAGCTCAATTGCATCCATCTCAGATGAACCGATCGCATAAGGGATATTTCCCGCATCAGTTTGCCCAAACCACCAACTGAGGTAACCGCTGCTGGAGTTGTACACCAATCCAGGGATCACATCGAGTATGTGGACCGTAGCAGCCTGCAAAGTTCCACGCAATCTGGGACGCAAATAAATACCGATCACACCTCGTGCGTCCTCTATCAATTCATCGATCGAGACCTTGTTTTGTGAGGATCCGACCCACACACCCAGTAGGCATTTGGAAATGCTCACCAACGCCTCATTGGTGGGATTTTCCAATGCGCACAAATTTGCGATCTCCGTTTTGAAATTGGTGTGATGAGCGACGAGAACTGCTATGCTTTCCTTGTTTGGAAAATAATCTACAGAAGTCCATTTGCGAATCGGTGCAGGCCTGCTCGAAACGAGTCGTTTTTGTTGCCGTTCCGATGAAACGACTACATGAAGCGCAAGTCGGTTCATCGATACCCTCGACTTGCGAACTTGATTCAGGAAATCAAAAAAGAGCGAACGTTTCTCATTCTTTCCCCAACTCACTTGCTGCCCAGACTTCAATTGAAAAAAGCTATGGCGATCAGGTTCACTCACCATCAAGTCATCCACAAATTCATAAGCTTGTGTCGTGATCAAGATCTCACTCCATTGACGAGGCTCAAATCTATTGGACAATTGTGCGACCAACCATACGGCAAAATACTGTTCATATTTTCCTCCACGAAAATTTGAGGTTCCACCTTGGAACTTCTTTTCCAAATATGCTATGTTGTGCAGATAACGATTCATCGTTTAGGAAAACGCATCAGAAAGCTCCCCTATGATCCAATTCGGCTATAGTAGAGAAAACTAATCTATCCAAATCTAGCCTCTGCCATCAACAACTGCAATAGACTGATCGATCGATGGTATATAAATTTCCCACAAATCAAGTCAATCCATGGGTTATCCACTTATCCACCAACAAAAGGCAGCAATGCGATAATCACATGTATTGACGATGAAGAAAACAGAGTGCCTGCACAGCCTAGTCGCCCGCGCCGAAACCTGGCTCAAAACCCACAAATTCAAGAACAAGATTTTGAAGTGGGAGACCAAGGAATGGGGTGAGATTCCGGCTGATTTTGGGCGGAAGTGAGTTTTTTGGTTCAGGAAGTCCATCACTTGTATGCGAGCAATTGGAATTCATTGACTGGTTTCATTTTTGAAACCAGTCAATGAATTGCGTAGCAACTTTATTATATTGCGGCACCAACCCATCTCCCAACTTTGGAATACACCCCCGCAAAAAACATCGATGAGGTCATCGCCCAGCTTGACGAAGTCATCCAATGGTCCATTGATAACAAGAGTCCTTATGGCATTTTCCCAGCGCTCTATGTCGTCGTCACAGAGAAGGTCAAGGAAGGCATTGCAAGAGGCGATGTTTTTCAAGACGGACCGTGCATGGAAATCTTGGATGTGACGTTTGCAAACCGCTTTTTGGAAGCTTTTCACCAGCACCGCACACAGGTGAAACCAAGTTTAAGCTGGCAACAATGTTTTGAGGCCTGCGATCAGTTTCCAACCCATCTGGTTTTGCAAGAGTTGCTTGTGGGGATGAATGCCCACATCAACCTTGACCTCGGCGTGGCTGCTGCGACCACGATGATCGGGCATGAGGTAAAGGCGCTGCAAAAGGACTTCATGTCCATCAATATCATCCTCAATGCCTTGGTCGACGACATCAAAGACGATTTGATCCACCTTTCGCCGAGATTTGGATGGATATTGCGGCACCTTGTCGGGGAGGATGCAGTCCTCGAATTCAGCATTAAAATCGCGCGCAATGAGGCTTGGGCCTTTTGCAAAAGGTTGGCGGGTACAGCCGGCCCGCAGTGGCCGACGGCGATCGCGACCAAGGATGAAAAAACGGCCAAACTCGGCAAATTGGTGCGCAGCCCGGGCTTCATCGCCAACCTCATTATTTGGTGGGTCAAGCGCAAGGAAAGCAAAGACATTCCCCATATCATCAACGATTTGCGCAAAAACGCTACCGCCAAGGTCAAGTTTCCCAATCAAGTGGAGGCCAAGTATTTCGGGGCGGAGGAGTGATCCAAGCGGCTTGCGGAATGCAATTTTTTTGCACATTTTTGTAACATGGATGCAGTCAGAAAAATAGAATTGGCCAGTGTGGAAGCCTATTTTGCGTATGCAGATGCCATCGAAGGCCGGGCGGAATACTATGATGGCTTGATTGTCGACATGGCAGGCAGCTCTCCTGTTCATTCCAACCTTTCGGCCAACATGATCGTCGAGCTTGGAAATGCCATACGTGGCAAGGGATGTAAAGTTTATACCCCCGACCTACGCATCGCAGTCGGCCCAGCCAATTCTTATGTATTTCCAGACGTAGCCGTCGTCTGCGGCGAATTGGAGATCTCTGACCTGCGCAAAGACAGCGTCCGCAATCCTACGCTTGTGGTCGAGGTGCTGTCGCCCACGACTGCCGCAAGGGATAGGGGCGAGAAGTTTGAAATTTATCAGCATCTAGAAAGTCTGCGCGAATATGTTTTGGTGGAACAAGACCTCCCACAAGTCTATGTATTCACCAAATCGCAGACGGGAGAATGGGTCTACCACGGCTTTTCAGGTTTGGAAGCGATGGTGAGGCTCAATAGCTTGGGCGTCACAATCCCGATGGCCAATATTTATTACGATGTGGTGTTCCCTTTGCCCACACTTGAAGAGGAGAATTGAAAATTGAGAATCCCGCACCGGGATCACCGTAGGTAAACCCGCATCCGGTTCAGCGAAGCTAATCCCGCACCGGGATCGCCGTAGTCAGTGGATAATTGAGAATTAGGAATTTTTCAAGGGCATCAAGAACGCGCAATCTACGACTACAGGCCCCATTCCTTTGCCAGGTCGGCGGGGACTACGAGACTGCGGCCTTTAAAGCTTTGAAAACGCCTCATCATGCCCTTGATGACAGACAGACCAAGCTTGTTGGCGAGTTTTTCGATGCCTATGCCGCGGTCTTCCAACTTCTCGACTGCACCAAAAAATTTAGCCATGGCATGGGGCAACATAGCGGCAACACAGCCTTTCTTAGAGGGGACGCCTAGCACCTCGGAATGCGCATCCCCCATGAAATAACGCAGCAAAAATTCGGGCGAATTGTCGAGCAAATCTGTAGGCAACATCATTTCCCTGGAAAAATCAAGCAGTGCTTTGGTGAGCGATTTACCAGCTTCACTTGCTCCCACCAAGCGGGAGAATATTGCGGATTGCTGGGATTCTGCATCGGCAAGGTCTACGGGGATCAGCGTTGGATTGATGCCCAAATAATGGCCTATCAATTTCCATGCATAATAAAAATCTTCTGCTTGGGCTTCCGACATTTTCAGATTCATCAGACGCAAGCCTTGCACGATCGTGAGACCGAAAGTAAGCAATGTTGCTGCCAAATCTTCTTGATTGATCGGTTTCTGCCACAATGCCTCATTGTAATTCGGATTGCGTGAGACAAAATACCGAATGCTTGCATGCATCAACCTGACCTTGAGCACCATCGCAATTCCATTGCCTTGCGGCAACAGGCTACCTGGAGTCATTACTTCAAGCAAAAACTGGGTGGTTTCCCCTACCCGGCGCGAAAATATTTCGGGCCATTTGCGTGTGTCATCAAGCCTGCCTGTAATTGCGAGCGTCTCAGCACCTCGCCAATCCAAATAGCAAGTCGGAAGCGATTTAAAATACAACAACATCACGATTGCGGGTCCAAAATCGACAAAAACACGCTGCCCCCTGATCACACGTGCTAGATCGATGTCTGGCGGCGGCAATGAATGCTTGTCCACATACCCACGCACGTAAGGAGGCAAATCACCAAACGGCATGTCGATATTGCGGACGAGGATGCCAAACAATTCACGGGCCCGGTCGGGACCATGGTCGGCAATCAGTTGCGCGACGACCTCGTCGGCAGGCTCATCACCCACCAAACGTTGCGCATCGAGAAAGGCATTCTCCCATTTCATAGTTGCGAATGTGAAATCAGGAATGAAGAATTCAGGATTTTTGGTGTTTACGATGCATTGACATGGCTATTGTTCAATGCAGTATTCCCTTTCGGAAACTAGCGTCAGATCTTCTTTGCAGATGATCCGTCAAGCTCGGCCTTACATCTTGCCTTCGAGGTATTTGAGCTCTTGGGCGAGCAGCTCGCGGGCGCGAAATAGTTGCGCCTTGACGGTGCCGAGGGGCAAGTTGAGCTCCACCGCGACTTCCTCATAAGACAACTCTTGGAAGTAGCGCAAATCCACCAATTTCTTGTATTTGGCGGGCAGCTTCTCGACGGCGATGCTCAGGTATTCCTTGCGCTGCTTGCGCAGCATCACTTCGTCGGGATTGTCTTCGGGATCTTTGATGTCAAACTGAAAGCTATCGCCTTCATCGTTCTCATAAGGCGAGTCGATGCTGATCGTCTGCACACGCTTTTTGCGGATGAAGTCGATGCAATTGTTGGTGGCGATGCGAAAGAGCCATGTGCTGAACGCATACTTGGAGTCAAACTTGTGCAGCGAATTGAACGCCTTCGCAAAGGCCTCTTGCGTGAGGTCCTCGGCATCGTCGACATTGTTCACCATCTTGAGGAGCATGTAATACACCGACTTGCGGTATTTTTTCAACAGCTTCTCGTAGGCCTTTGGATCCTTTTCTGCGGCGCGCTTGACCAGTTCAAGATCGTCGAGTGTATTTTTAGACGCTTCCGCCATGATTATTTTTCCATTTAGGTTGGATGAATGCAGCAGCTGGCAAAATCAACACGAGGTAAGCGAGGTAAAGCACATCCAACAAGGGAAATGCAATCAACAAACCTGCTTTGTGCCGCCAGGGAATCGAGCCCAAGATGCCGATCATGCCCAGTAGCCGCAACAGGTAAATGGCCCACGCCCACATGGTGGCAGCCTGCAAACAAAGAACAACGATCAAAGATAGATAAAAAATCAGATGCAGCCCATGCATGAGCGACAAAATCAGCAATGAACTGGGTTTGTAGGCTGTGCCTGCACTGCCATGTCTGAGCTTTTGGCTTTTCCAGCCATTCCAAGTGGTTTTGGGTAGGCTCAAGACTTGCATGTCGAGATCTGTGAGCGTGCCCGTCGTCGCAGGTTTGGCGGCGCGGTTCACCAGCAGGTCGTCATCGCCCGACAGCCGATGGGCGATGTCGGTGAATCCGCCGGCGGCTTGGAACCAGGACTTGCGGTAAGCGATGCTGCGCCCCACGCCCATATAGGGCAGCCCGAGGCGGGCAAGACCGATGTAGAGCAAGGCGGTGATGAGCGTCTCAAAGCGAATGAGCAAATTAAGTAGGCCGGGTGCTGGGCTGTAGGGACTCACACCCAGTACGAGGTCCTTGCCAGCTGCAAATTGGGCGGCCATGCCTTGCAGCCACTGCGGCGGCAGCGCGCAGTCGGCGTCGGTGAATGCGAGGCAATCGTAGCGGGCGGCTTGGATGGCAAGGTGCAGCGCCTGCTTCTTGCCGGTCCAGCCCTCGGGCAGCGCGTCGATGTGGAGCACGCGCAGGTGCGCATGGCGCTCCTGCATGCTTCCGACGACCTGCGCGGAGGCATCGGTGCAGCGGTCGAGCGCGATGATCACCTCGTATTCGCCAGCGAAGTCTTGCGTGAGTGCAGTTGGGAGAAAATTTTGCAGGTTTTGGGCTTCATTGTGCGCAGCGATTACAATTGAGAATTGACAATTGACAATTGACAATTGAGAATTGGGTGGTGAGGGGGCCTTGCTTTGCGCCGCTTCGCTTCCATTAGCTACGCTGAACTTACGTTTCTCAATTCTCCATTCTCCATTTTTTCCCGGCCACGCATACGCCAAGGTGGCCATGATGGCCAGGTGCAGGGCGGCAGCAATGATCAGGACCATGAGCATGCGGGCAAGATAAGGATTTCTGCTCTTGGCGGATGCAGGATTCGATCATCTGTAAGATGCAGCGATTCGATGCCCCGATGCCAGAATTTAGTCGTCAAAATCCTTGCTCCAGCAGATCTGTTTTCAGATTGTCGCATAACAATCAAATATCTGACGTGCTGCCGACAATTAAATCAACAATTATTCTCAAAATCCATGACTAACAGCCGACAAATCACAAATAATTGCCTAAATTTCGCGAAAATTAATATTCATGAAAAGTTACCTGCTCTATTTGTTGCTTGCCTTGCTACCGCTTGCTTCCTTTGCGCAGAGTCGTTCTGTATCTTTTGGGATGGGTTATGATGAGTTTCGCTTGCCTTATATGGAACGCGCTTCTTGGAATGCCGAAGACGACCCCGTCTGGAAATCACGCCTCCATTTGGAACTCGCCTACGAAACCATCAGCTCAACAGGCTTTCAGCAACGCAATCGCGTGGCTATTGGCTTGGATGCGATTCCCCGTCACCTCTCCTTGCATGATGATCATGAAAACCGATGGGCACGCAACATGCGTGGCGGCCTAGCCATCAGTTATATGCATGATTTTGGTTACAGCAAGCAATTTGCTGAGGGCCGATTTGGCTTCGCAATGGGTGCAGGACTTGGTTTGCACCTGCTGGTTCGCGAGGGTGGTTTTGTGAGCAATTTGCCCCCTGCTCCTGTTGATGCCCCCTATACTGCTTCGATTGACTATAGAGTTGCAGAATTTGGCCCCATGATCCAGCCCTACCTCGCACTCACCTATCGTCCGCTTCCAAACCTTACCGTGTCGCTGGAACAGCGTCATGAGCTAGCCGGTTTGTTGGTTCACGTTCGCGAATGGAACAATGCGAACTATTTTGATCCAACTTTGGAGACCAGCGATCTTACGAGTCGCTTCACCCTGAGCTCCGGTCGCAGTGTCCACTACATGCCACCATTGGTTCGCGTCGGCTATACTTTCTGAGCATAGCTGCCTGCTAATAGAATGTAGGATCGATCGATCCTTGGAGAAGTCGCTCGCTGAGACTAGGATTGGTCTGGGCGAGCGACTTCTGTTTTGGTTTCCGTTCGACGAAACAATCGCTTGATTTTCTGCCTGAAATACAGACACAGAATGAAAGCTAGGATTGCGATGCTGTATGCATGAAAGCGTAGCTTGGATGCAACTTGCGCATGGAATGTAGGCTGCCGCCGCATCACCTGGGCATCCGAGCTTTGCATCCGGGCCCAAGCGATGAAAAGATCTGCCACGGGCAATAGCCCGCCGATGTAATGCTTGCCCCCAAAGCTGTGGGAGAAGCCCAAGGCCTCAACTGCGTCAGAGATGGCTTGTGCATGCTCCACGTCCCCCATCCGCAGGTAGGCTCCAATCCCCACGATGGTCGCCGAGAAACCGACGCCCCAAATCAAAGGTCCAGAATCCACGTCGCCCTCACCCGAGTTCCCAGCGGGGTACTCGCGCACGGTCGCTAGCCCCATGCGGGTTTGCCAAAATTGGGTGTGAAACTGCTCAAATTGTGCTGCAGCCAAGTCAGCGTCGATGTCGGGCAGAAAATAGAGGTTTAGCACGCCCGAGCAACCTCTTGCGGTGCCTGTTTGGTCGTAGTTCGTGCCACTCGGCAGGCTATTGGCCTGATGCGGCAGCAATTTCTCCTGACTGCCGTGCTTGATCTGCTCCACCCAGTTGGTGATGCGATCGCTGAATCGTGGAGCGACCAAGCGATCGTGGAGCGCCAGCGAGGCCATGCCGACGCAAGCATCTGCAGGCCAACTTTGGTCGGGATACGAATCTGGAAAAGGCGTGAGGCTGCGGGCAAAGCAGGCATCGACGACAGCCGAAAGCACTTCAAAGTGCTGCAATTCTGCAGGATTGTTGCCCCGCGAGGCTTGCACGATCTTGGCTAGCAAATAGTTGCGCCAGCCTTGGTAAAACATGCCGAATGCTGGATCCATGCCCGTCTCAAAAGTTGCCTGCCCTTCCTTGCTGTCGATCTGGGCGAATGCGAACCGCGCCTCCTGCAAAGCCAGCTCTCGTGTGGCTACATCGGCATCGGCTTGTAACGCGAGTTCGCACCACGTGAGCCCATAGAGCACGTGGGTAAACAGATGCCCCTCGGGAAAGAGCCGCTGCATGCGCTGCCCGAGGGATTGATCATGAATCTGCGGAGACAGATAATCCATTTGTGCCATCACGTCGGACTGCACCGAAGAATGGTCGCTGAGATCGGGGCCTGTGTACAGTTTCAAATTTACCAGCATTACCAGCGCGATCGGCAGCAACAGCCAGTTGCGCAGGCAAAATGAGAGGGCGCGCTTAAGGTAGATGAGGAGGTTGGGCATGGGGGAAATATGACCAACCAAGGTTGAGGAAAATCTTGGAGAAATGGAAGTGCAATCGTGTGGTTTGATGCGAAATAAATCATCCTAAATAGATCGTAAAAATCGTAAATTGAATCCATGCTTGAACGGAACAAATCCATTGTATTGTTGACGCTGCTGCTAGGTTGCGCCTTCCGGTTCCTCTGGTCCCAAACTCCGTTGCCGCCCGGCAAGAAGATATGGCTTTACGAGTCAAGCACTTTCGGCAATGAGGCCCTGACGAAGGGCGTGTTCCATGCTGCTGGCAAGAATGGAAGCGGCGTGCTGCTCACCAACATCAGCATGTATCAATGGTCGGCCAAGTTTTTTGACTCCACGGCGACCGCTGGATGGGAAACCTACATGCAATACAATACTGCTAAAATCGGTGCCTGCATCACAGAATTGGGCAAAGTATGGTTGGTAGATCCACAAGGTTTTGATATCATCAGCACGGCAGGACTTTGGGAGTCGAGCTTCGCATTTACGGGTGGCATCATCAAGTATGTGGAAGCAGATCGACTTGGCAACGTCTATATCTTGGTGAAAACCAGCAATGGTTTCGCTTTGGGCAAGTCCTCATCTACAGGTAGTATCTTTTGGTGGAAAACGGTAAACCTGCCGTTGGCATCCGACCCCAAACGCTTGACTCTTTTGGAAGATGGATCCATTTATGTGACCTGCTCTCCATTTTTGACCCGCATGGATACTGCGGGAAATCATCACTCCACGCTACAAGTAGGCACCTACTCCGAAGCTGCGGTGCTCAATGACCATAGCTTTGCAGTCACACAGTCCAGCGGCATGAATTTTTATGTCACCAAAAGCGATTATAACGGCGTTGTACTATGGCGACACCGATACCAAGAGACCGCCACGACATTTAACCACGGTTACAACTACACAGGGATCGTTGCCGATCGCATCCACGAAACCTTTCTTATCGGTGGCAATTACCAATACGTTACCGCCAACCCACCCTGCCCAACGGCCTCATACACATGGAATTTTGCATGGTTTCTTCGCACCGACGCCATCGGAACCCCAACATGGTATAGCAGTGCCTTTCTGACAGAATATAGATTGCATGAAATGCACCAAGATGTGAACGGCTATGCCATGATATCAATGGATAGAGTATGGCATCAAATCCCATGCTGGAGCAGGACATTCACCACCTCTTTTGTGAGAACCACACCCGAGTGGCTTACTGAGCATTGTTTTGGAGGCGGAGCCGTACAATTGATCCATGGCCCCTCAGCACTTCCAAACAATTACCTGCCTATCAGCCCATCGATCTCGACAGGAGCCTACTCTTTGGTTGCAAGACCGTGGAATGAAACAATCTATATCGGAGGGGCGCCCTTAGGTTGCCGCACTTGTCCAAAACCTTATATCGACTTTGACAGCCAAGTCACTGGAAACACAGTTACTTTTACCGACAGCGTGTACAACTTTCATCGAGCCTGGTGGGACTTTGGGGACGGCACCATCGATTCGGTATTTGATCCCACGCACACTTACTCCCAAAATGGAGTTTACAACGTCTGTTTGATCGCAGAAAACCATTGTGGCAGGGATACACTCTGCCAACTGGTAAATGTCAATTGTCAGCAATCGATTACCTCGGCTTTTTCATTTAGCTCAACCCTGCAACAGTTTTCGTTTCAAGATTTGAGTTCAGGCTCGATACCCATCAGTTGGACCTGGGATTTTGGGGATGGAACATCGTCCAGTTTGCAAAACCCGACTCATCAATATGCCTCCGCAGGCTATTACAACGTCTGCCTTACTGTTACAGATAGCTGTGGCCCTGCCGCAGGCAGTACCTATTGCCAACAAGTGTTTGCGAGTTGCCCACAAAACCTCAATGCAGCATTTTCACAAACGATCAATCTGCTTCAGGTTGCATTCTATGACCAAACCACGGGCATCAATCCCATCGCTTGGAATTGGACATTTGGCGATGGCAATAGCTCGAATCTTCAAAACCCGATACACACTTACGCGCAGGGAGGCGCTTACCTCGTGCGGCTGATCGTTTGGGACAGTTGTGGTGTCTATGGCGGCGATACCGTTTTCCAAACGATTACCGTCAATTGCCCCCAAAATCTCAGTGCTGCATTTTCAGAAACAAGCATTTTGACACAGGTGGATTTCACTGACTTGAGTGCTGGTTCTCCAGTTTTTTGGCAGTGGGATTTTGGGGATGGTGGCACCTCCAACCAGATGAATCCAACCCACTTCTACTCCCAATTCGGTAATTTTTTGGTATGCCTTGCAGTTCAGGACAGCTGTGGCGATACCGATACCAGCTGCCAATCGGTAAATGTGAATTCTGTTGGAATCTTGAATTCACATCAAGCACCTCGTCCCACCGTGCATCCTAACCCTTTCAAGGAACAGATCACGATAGACTTGCAAGGCTTGGATTGGAGTCAAGGAAGGCTGACGTTTTTCAGCATCGATGGACGCAAAGTGTGTCAACAAAATCTATCTTCGGGGCAGTCGATTCAGCAAATCCCTGTGCCGGGATTCTCCTCTGGCACCTATCTTTTGATGATCAAACTTGACCAAAGCCAATTTCATTACCTAATCTCAAAGCAATGAACTTCACAAAGGGTAAGCCTTGTTCCACAAAGTTTGCCGCTATTGGAGCCCCCCTAATCCAAAACCAAGCGCGACCGCAACACTTGCCCCTTGTGATCGCTGCAAGTTGCGATGTACATGCCGCCGGGCAAATGAGACAGGTCAAACGATGGGCTACTCGACTGGTAGGTCGCTTCAAATACGATCTGACCATGTAGGTTGCAAAGGCTGAAACGGCCTTGGTGCCGGCCAATCGGGAGATTTAATTGCACCGAGGCGGACGCTGGATTGGGGAAGATTTGGAGGATCGTCGGGCCAACAGCCTCATCCACAGAAACCGAGATATCACGATAAGCCGCTCCCACGACGATACCTTTCATATAGTTGTAAGCGCCTGGCGCACCCAAATCCACCACTTGCACTTGCAACCACCCCAATCGCCACCCCCCATTGTTCTCAAGTAGGAAGCCGATATAGTTGATCGAGTCTGGCGACCAACCATCCATTTGAGGAGCACCAGCACCGTTGGGATAGGTCGTAACGATGTTCGCACTATTAAGGATCCGAGTGGCTGTCGCATGAATCGTGTCACCTGGGTGGTAGGCAAGAAGGGCATTGCCTCCAGGCGCGACCATATAGCTGGGAGAGTCGGGTCGTAGGTTCAGATTCCAACGATTTGGCTGAAAAGTTGGGGAACATATAATTACCGTCTCGTCTACAGAGTCGCCGTCGATGTCAAAACGATCCCAGTCTGAACCGTGCCGATTGATATTGTCTACGGTGATACCCCGCAGTGTCATGTTGTGCGTGATTCCCGCACTGAGAGAATCCCCCGCGACGATCCATTGAGGCAGTTGTGCATGCAAATTCAAAACCAAAATCAGCAAGAGCGAAGTGAGCAAACTTCTGTTCAACATGGATTAAATATCATAAAACTTCTTCAAACTTCCTATGCCCGCTGACAAATTCTTCGTGCTGTGGTCACTATCTGTTGCATGACTTCCGTCTCGCTGGCTTAATGGCCATCAAACCGCCCTCGATTACAGTCTGCTCAGCAATAAATCACGCATCACTCCCGATCCAAATACACCTCAAAAGCCACACTGAAGCCACCACTGAGGTCTGTGGGCAATATGGGTAGAATGCGGTCCTTTGCGCGTGATTGTGAAGCCCAAGGATCCTCCAAGATATGGGGATCACCTTTAAAATAGATTTGGGAGATGAGCTCCTTGTGCCCATCCGCACTTACCCGGAAATGGATATGTGCTGGTCGATACAAGCGTCCGTTCAGGTATTTGCCGGGAAAAATGGTTTTGAATGCGTACTCCCCCCTCGCATCGGTGAGCTGCTGCCCGCGATGCAGGAAAGCATCAGTATCGTTGTCATATTCCCCCAAAGTATCGCAATGCCAAATCTCGACCCGCGCATTTTGCAAAGGGGTCTTGCAGTCGGGTCCCAAAACCTTGCCTTGAACCGAGATCTTGGCTCCCGGTAGGTTTTCATAAGTGAGGTCTGTTCGCTGTGGCGAATTTGGCCTGTAAAATGGACCCAAAATATCGTTGGTAGTGGCGCAATCGCCACCAAAGGTCGTTTTGTCGCCCGCGAGCGATGCTACGACGCGTCCAAAACTAGAGAGTGCGAAGGCGGTCAAACCTGTCGTCAGCAAAAATTTCTTTCGATCCATAGCTGATGTGAATGATAATCCATGCGCCAATGAAGAAAGTAACGGCATTTACGTGGATTAGGTATTTTGGACTGTAATTTTTTGCAACGCTCAATTTCCGCCCCCACGCCGTCATTCCCCCAAATCAACAACCGAATCTAAGGGTTTGGCGGAGTAGAAAATGGTTTGTTTGACCACTTTCCTCATTAAAAAGGGTGCGTTCATCGAATTTACAATGCTGGTGAGCGGTAATTTTCGCTATTTCGAACCCTTAAGCTATGTATTTCCCCGTGCGCTAACTTCCTCCGATGAGAATATTCCAACATTCTTGGCGAGGTGGCGTCGATTCCGATCCCTCCACCCAACCCACCGACGCTGCGATCCAACTGGTTTTGGCCTTTGGGGATCGCGCTATTTTGGCCAATCCTGACTGTTTTGACAGCCTGAAAAGGCTGTATGAACAGGCAGAAATCCTGCTTTGTAGCACTGCTGGTGAAATCTCCGGTACGACGGTTTCAGAAAACAGTGTCTCGATCACCGCCATTGCCTTTGAGAAAACCACCCTGCGCACCACAAGCGCGCGGCTTTCAACACTTGTCGATCGCCATGAGGCTGGTCGGCAAATTGCGCAAGACCTTGATCAGCCTGGGCTGAGCCTGGTGTTGGTTTTTGCAGATGGGCAAAACGTGAACGGCAGCGAATTGGTGGCAGGACTCAATTCTGTGCTCCAAGGTCGGGCACCGGTAGCGGGCGGCTTGGCGGGCGACGGCAGCCAATTTACCTCCACGCTCGTGGGCCTCAATGCCTTGCCTGCGCAAGATATGGTGGTCGCAATTGGACTTTATGGCGCCGATTTGGAGATCGGCAATGGCTCACAAGGCGGCTGGGAACCCTTTGGTCCAGAGCGCACAGTGACTGCGGCCCAAGGAAATGTGTTGTTGCAACTTGATGGGCAATCTGCACTGAGCCTTTACAAGCACTACCTAGGCGACCGGGCAGCCGACCTGCCGGGTTCGGGCCTGCTCTTTCCGCTGGCGATGAAATTGCCGGCCGGCAATAGCAGCACAGTGCGAACGCTGCTGGCGATTGACGAAACCGCGGGCAGCCTGATTTTTGCAGGCGATGTGCCGGTAGGCTCGCACGTGCGCCTCATGCGCGCAAGCATGGACGGACTCATCGACGGCGCCAATGCCGCGGCCGCTGAGTGCAACAAAGTGCTCCAAAACCAACCTCAATTGGCGATACTGGTAAGCTGCGTGGGTCGCAAGCTCTTGCTGAACCAGCGCATTGAAGAGGAAATCGAGGAGGTCGCGCACATTTTGGGCAATGCTGCCATCTGCGGCTTCTATTCTTATGGCGAGATTGCCCCATCACATCGCGATGGCAGCTGCGAATTGCACAACCAGACGATGACCATCACCACGATCTCAGAGCGATGACATTGGAAATCAACTCCCTGCTAGCAAGGCAATTGCGCAAGCACCTGAACTTTCAAGGCACGATCCCTGCCGAACTCACGCCGCTGTTGGCGGCGATCAGCGCGTCTTACGATCACTATGAAAGTGATCGCAAACTCATGGACCGCGCCATGGAGATCAGCAGCGAGGAGTTGATGGAAAAAAACAATACCCTGCTCCAAAAAAATCAAATGCTGGATGCATTTGTCTACCGCGTAAGCCACGATCTCAAGAACCCGATCACCAA